>CAYZVY010000099.1:1746-15326 GCA_964481675.1 uncultured Verrucomicrobiota bacterium | reverse complement strand
AGCTCCTGGGGATCGGGAGCGACGGCCACATCGGCTTCAACGAGCCGCTGTCGGCATTGCAGTCGCGCACCCGGGAGAAGGCGCTGACGCCCTCCACGCTGCGGCAGAACGCGCCGATGTTCGGGGGCGACGTGACCAAGGTGCCGCGCCGCGCCATCACGATGGGGGTGGGGACCATCCTCGAAAGCCGCCGCTGCCTGCTGCTGGTGACGGGCTCCAACAAGTCCGGCATCCTGGCCCAGGCGGTGGAGGGCCCCATCACGGCCATGGTCTCCGCGTCGGCCCTGCAGCTGCACGCGCATTGCACGGTGATCGTCGACGAGGCGGCGGCCGACGGGCTCAAGGGCAAGGATTACTACCGCTGGATTTTCGATAATGAGCCCGAATGGGCTGAGTTTCATTGAGCCGAAATAAAACGCCTCTTTACGTCCGTGCCGCCGGGGTGTAAAGTCCTTCGCATGCGCAAAGCTGTGCGCGAATTCGACTTTCCTACGGGGGCGCGATGAAAACGATGGGCTCCATGTTCGGGATTCTTCTGCTGGGACTGCTCTCCGCCGTGGCCGAGGATGGCATCCGTGCCATCAAGATCCAAGGCGGTCTGCCGCCGCTCGACAAGGACGGCAAGGAGATGCCGATGGCGAAAACGGCGCTGGTCGACATCACGGGCACCAACTTCACCGCGCTGCTGCCCGACGTGAAGGCCGTCATTCCTCTGATCGGCGGCGACACCTGGTGGGATGTGCCCCCGGATGCCAGCTACGTGTCCATCGTCATCCAGATGGGCGAGCAGACCTACACGCTGAATTCCGTCTATCCGCTGTTCAAGGATCGGGCCACCATCGCGGTGACCGACATCGGCCTGGTGGCCGTTTCCTCGCGCCGGGACAAGGAAGCCCGCGAAAAGCAGAACGACGAGCGCTACAAGTCGCTGCTTCAGTTTTTCGACAAGGTGCTGGCCGGGGCTCCCCCGCGGTAACGGCGGAGGACCGCCGTCTCCAGGTTAGTCCGGCATGGAGCCGGCCGTACCCGCCATGGAGCCGGCCGTCCCCGGCCGGTAGTGCCTGTGTCAGCCTTTCACGCACACCAGCGGCTCCAGCCGGCAGACGCGCCGGGCCAGGCCGGCCGTTTCGGTTGCCCGCGCCACCTCGTCCACATCCTTGTAGGCCTGGGGCGCCTCTTCGCCGACGCCGCGCCAGGACTGAGCCCTGATCAGGATCGATTTCAGCTCCAGCCGCTTGACCACGTCCTTGCCCTGCCAGGTTTTCGCCGCCTGCGTCCGGCTCATCCGGCGGCCCGCGCCATGGCAGGCCGAGGCGAACGCCCGCTCTCCCACGCCCCCCAGCACATGCGAGGCCGTCCCCATGCTGCCGCCCACCAGGACCGGCTGGCCCGCCGCGCGCAGGTCGGGCGGCAGGTCCGGGTGGCCCGGGGCGCGCGCGCGGGTGGCCCCCTTGCGGTGCACGACGAGCGTCCGCTTCACGCCGTCCACGGCGTGCTGCTCGCGCGTGCAGAGATTGTGGCATACGTCATAGAGCAGGGGCATGCTCCCGATTCCGGCCTCCGTCTTCATCACGTCGCGCACCAGGTGGGTCAGGATCTGCCGGTTGGCCAGCGCGCAGTTGGCCGCCGCGTTCATGGCGCCCCAGTAGGCGCGCCCCTCCGGCGACGCCAGCGGCGCGCAGGCCAGTTCGCGCTCCGCCAGCACGATGCCGTGCCGGGCCGCCGCGCCCAGCATGATTTTGGCATAATCCGTGGCCACCTGGTGGCCCAGCCCGCGCGAGCCGCAGTGCAGGCTCACCACCACGTCGTCCACCTTCAGGCCGAAGGCCGCGGCGCCGGCGGCGTCGAACACCTCCGTCACGCGCTGGATCTCCAGGTAGTGGTTGCCCGACCCGAGCGTTCCCATTTCCTCTTCCTGCCGGCGCCGGGCCCGGTCCGACACCTGCGCCGGATCGGCCTCCGCCTGCACGCCGCCGCCCTCCTGCCGCGCCAGGTCGGCGGCGGTCCCGAAGCCGCGCTCCACGGCCCAGCCGGCGCCGCCCCGGAGCATGGCGTCCAGGTCGCCCTTCTTCATCCGGACCGCGCCCGTGCTGCCCACGCCGGCCGGAATGCGGCGGAACAAGGCCTCCGCCAGCTTTTGGGCCAGGGGCGGGAAGGCGGAAAAGGTCAGGCCGGTGTGGAGGGTGCGCACGCCGCAGGCGATGTCGAATCCGACGCCCCCGGCCGAGACGACGCCCTCCTTCGGGTCGAAGGCCGCGACCCCGCCGATGGGGAAGCCGTAGCCCCAGTGGGCGTCCGGCATGGCGTAGGCCGCCTCCACGATGCCGGGCAGCGCCGCCACGCCCGCCAGCTGGCCGGTGACCGCGTCGTCCATTTCCCTGAGCAACGCCTCGGTTCCGTAGATCAGCCCCGGCACGCGCATGCGGCCGGAAGCGGGAAGGCGCCATTCCACGTCGGACAGGCGCTCGAATTTTTCCAGGTTCATTTGCGGTTCCTTCCGGTTCAACGGTTTCCGAAGATAGGACCTATAGGACTTATAGGACCTATAGCGCCAACCGCTGACCCCTAACCCCTAACCCCTAACCCCTAACCCCTAGTCCCTTTCTTCATACATCCACAATGCACTCGGCCTGCCAGAGGCCGTCGGGCCGCTCGAACACCTTGAGCCCGCCGTAGCTGGCGCCCTTGACTTCCCCGGCATCACACCCCTGCGCTTTTCTGGATGAGCCTGACCAGGAGCAGTCCGCCCAGGAAAGCGCCGCTGGAAACGGTGAGCGTTCCCGCCAGGTAGAGGACCGCGTGAACGGTGTCACCGGAGCGGAGCATCTGGGCGCTTTCGTAGACCAGCGCGGAGAGGGTGGTGAAGCCGCCGCAGAAGCCGGTGGCCAGGAGGAGGCGGGCCTCGGGGCTGACGGCTTCGCCGCGGGCGGCGATTTCGGCGAGGAGGCCGATGAGGAAGCAGCCCAGGAGGTTGGAGGCCAGGGTGCCGGCGGGCCAGCCGAAGGACCAGCGCTGGGCGGCCAGGATGAGGCCGTAGCGGGCCAGGGAGCCGGCGCAGCCGCCGACGCCGACCAGGACACATGCTGTGAGAGGATGGGGCATGGAAACCTCGCGTGCTTTCACAGCACCGTATAGCGGGACGGCCTCGCCGGTCAATACTCCTTTTGGCTCCCATGGGTTGGCTGTGCGGCGAGTTGCCCAGCTCCATAAAATGCCCGCCGGAGTTTTCCGAAGGCTCTTAATCGTAATCTTAATCTTAATCCTGCCCGGCTGATCTGACCGACCTGACTGATCGCTGATTGGCGCGTCCTGGCCGGGGTGCTGTCCCCAAAACAGATTATCCTTGACTCTTTTTTGCGGGTGTATCAACATTTCACATCGGCCGGACCGCGACTTGGAGTGCGCGGGCGGCGAAAGGATTCCCATCATGAACAACGCAGAACTGTGGGGCTGGATCGGAGGCCTTGCCGGCGGACTGATCGGCCTCGCGGGCGGGATAGCCGGCACCTGGTGCAGCATCAGGAATACCAGAGGCCCCCGGGAGCGGGCGTTTATGGTCAGGGCAAGTGCGGTCTGCTGGATTGCGGTCATGCTCTTCCTCGGCCTGATGATCGCCTTGCCCGCCCCCATCCGGTATTTCCTCTGGATTCCCTACGCCATCCTGCTGCCCGCGGGCACGATTTATTGGAACCGGAGGCAGCGGCTGATCCGGCAGCAGGAATCGCAAAAGCAGCCGGTTGACGGAACGCGGTAACCGGCATGGGGTGCCTGACACGATAGACAGGAGGTGTGTCATGAAACGTGGAATCATATGGATTTTCCTCTGCCTGACCTGCTGCCTTGGATATGCGGATGACACGACCCCGGCCGGGCCTGAAGCCTTTGTCCGCCAGGCGGTGCAGTCGCTGGTCGACGGGGGGAACGCGATTCCGTTCCCGGTCGCCGACACGGTCGTGGCCCTCGACAACGGGGAGGTGCTGTCCAGGGCCGACTTCCAGAAGGCGTGGCCGCAATTCGCCAAAGAGGCGTTCAAAAGGAAAGTCACCGTTGATCAGTTCTTCAAGGGCGCGGAACTGAAGATCGGATCTCCCCTGGAAAACAAACGCCTGATGGGCAATAAGCGGGTTCTGGAATCCTACACGTATCAGGATGGCGACCTTTACATCGACGCCAGCCAGGTGAAAGCGGGCGCGGAGAATGTCATCGATTACGACAAGGCTTTTATCTACCTGATCCGCCAGATTGGCGGCCAATGGACACTGGTCGGGGTTGGCGGATAGAACTGCGTCAAAACTTCCCATTTTTTGAGGGGCCGGCGGCTTGACACCGACGGGCGCGGATAGGTATTCTTGAAGAAAGAGGAGAATGGCATGTTGGAACTGAATGAAGCGCAGCGGGAGGCGGTGCGGAAGTGGGTGGCCGAAGGGGCCGGCATTTCCGACGTGCAGAATCGCCTGATCAAGGAATTCCAGCTGCGACCCACCTACATGGATGTCCGCCTGCTGATTCTGGACATGGGTGCCACGCTGGCGGAGAAAAAGCCGCCGGTCGACCTGAAAAAGGCCGCGGAAGCCGCCCCGGGAGCCGCCGGTCCGGCGGACGAGGCGACTGCGGAACCGGAGACGGCCGCCGCGCCGCCCGCGGGAATCGGGGGCGTGAAGGTGGACGTCGATCGCCTGATGAAGCCCGGCGCGCTGGTCAGCGGGACCGTGACTTTCAGCGACGGGGTCAAGGCCCAGTGGTCGCTTGACCAGACGGGCCGACTGGGCCTGGCCGGGGTGAAGCCCGGATACCGCCCGAGCCAGCCCGATGTGCAGGAATTCCAGCTGGCGCTCCAGAAAGAACTCGCGAAGCAGGGTTACTAGGCCGCGGGCCGCCGTTTTTCCCTCCGTGCATCGACCGCCAAAAGGATCCCTGTTTTGAAGCTGTTCGGCGAAAAGGGCGAGAATTACCTGGTGGACCTGATCACCGGCCGCATTCCCCTGCATTTGCTGCCTCTGCCGGATCTGCTGCTGCTCCGCGTGCTGCGGGGGCTGGCGTTCCTGTACGGCGGGGGCGTCCAGCTGCGGCAGTTCCTGTACCACCACGGCATCTTCCGCCATCACACCCTTGGCTGCCAGGTCATCAGCGTGGGCAACCTGACCGTGGGCGGCACGGGCAAGACCCCGGTCGTGGAAATGATCGCCCGCACGCTCACCCGCCAGGGCCGTCATGTGGCCATCCTGAGCCGCGGCTACAAGCGCCGGGCCCCCAAGGTGCCCTGGCGCCAGCGCCTGGCGCGCCTGTTTGCGGCCTCCAACACGCCGCCGCCGTCCTGCGTGGTGGCGGATGCCAGGGGCGTTCGCGCGGAGCCGCTGGAAAGCGGGGACGAGCCCTTCATGCTGGCCCGCCGCCTGCCCGGCACGGCCGTGCTGGTGGATCCGGACCGTGTCAAGAGCGGCCGCTACGCCATCAAGCACCTGGCGTGCGACACGCTCATCCTGGACGACGGATTCCAGCATCCCGAACTGCATCACCGGCTGGATATCGTGCTCGTCGACAGCCGCAACCCGTTCGGCAACGGCCATGTGCTGCCGCGCGGCGTCCTGCGCGAGCCTGTTTCCAACATCCGCCGGGCGAGCTTCATCTTCCTGACCAAGTGCGAGGACGGCGCCCCCCCGGAGCTGGAGGCGCGCATCCGCTCCCTCAACCCGACCGCCGAAATCATCGCCTGCCGCCATCAGGCCCGCCATCTGCAGGACGTCTATTCCGACGCCACCCGGCCGCTGGAGGACCTCAAGGGCCTGCGCGTGGCGGCCCTGTCGGGCATTGCCTCGCCCGAAGGCTTCGAGCGCGAACTGGAAAAGCGGGGCGCCGTCCTGGTCCGTCGCGAGCGCTTCGCCGACCACCACTGGTATTCCCGGGACGAGCTGCGGGAGCTGATCCGCTCCGCCACATTCGCCGGGGCGCAGGCCCTGGTGACGACCGAGAAGGACGCGGTCCGCTTTCCGCCGCTCGACACGGGCGGGCTTCCCGTTTTGTACCTGCGGGTTGAGATTGAAGTGTCCTCTGGAACAGGAACCCTGGATGAGTGCATCTCCCGCATCTGCTCGCTGCGCTGAGCCGCCGCCCGCCGGCGCCCCGCTGTGGGTGCGCGGCGTCAACTGGCTGGGCGACAGCGTCATGACGCTGCCGGCCCTGGCCGCCTTCAAGCGGGCCCGGCCCGGCGTCCGCGTGGTGATGGGCTGCCGCCCCGGGCTGGAGGCCTTCTGGAAGCTGTGCCCGTGCGTGGACGCCGTCCAGCCGCTTCCCCCGGGGCTGGCGGGGGACTGGAGCGCGGCTGCCGGGCTGCACCGGCTGGCGCCCTTCCGCGCCGTGGTGCTGCCGAATTCCTTCCGGTCCGCCTGGGTTCCCTTTCTGGCCCGGGTTCCGGAGCGGGTGGGTTTTCCCGGCCACGGCCGGCGCTTTCTGTTGACGCGCGCCTTGCATCCGCTATCCTATAACGGCTCGTCCCATCAGGCGCTCGATTATTACGTCCTGTTCGGCGTTCCGCCCGCGGCTGTTCCGCCCGTTCTGGACGGCCTCCTGCGGATTCCGGCGGAGGTTCTGGACCGGATGCGGGAACGGCTGGGACGGGCGGCGGGGACCCTGGCCGCGTTTCCGGCGGCGGGACCGTGGCTGGCGGTGGCGCCCGGGGCGGCCCGGGGTGGCTCCAAGCGCTGGCCGGCGGCGCATTTTGCGGCGGCTGCGGCGGCCGCCGCCCGGGCGACCGGGTGCGGCGTGATCGTCTGCGGCACGCCGGCGGAACGGCCGGCGGCCGAGGTGATCCGGGCGGCGGCGCCCGCGTGCACGCTCGACTGGACCGGCGAAACCGGGCTGGACGGGCTGGCGGCCGTGTTCCGGATGTGCCGGGCGGTGCTGTGCAACGACAGCGGGCCGATGCACCTGGCGGCAGCGGCGGGCGCGCCGGTGGCGGCCGTGTTCGGGCTGACCGATCCGCAGCGGACGGGCCCCCTGGGGCCGGGGCATGCGGTTCTTGCGCCGGACGGAGCGGCGGCGGGGCGCGTCGACATCGCCCGCGAGTTGGCAGCGGCGGACGCGGCCCTTCGGTCCATCCGCCCCGAGGCGGCGGCGGAGGCGGTGATCCGGCTCTTGGGCCGGGCCGGACGTTAACGAGGAGTGCGCGTGCGAGACAAGATTTCAGCCTGCATCACGGCCTGCGACGAGGAGCGCAACATCCGGCGCTGCCTGGAAAGCGTCAAGTGGGCCGACGAGATCGTGGTGGTCGACAGTTTCAGCAAGGACCGCACGGTGGCCATCTGCCGGGAATACACGGACCGGGTGTACCAGCATGAATGGCTGGGCTACATCGGCCAGAAGAACCTGATCAAGGAACTGGCGCACGGCCCCTGGCTGCTGTTCATCGACGCGGACGAGGAGGTTTCCCCGGCGCTCCTGGCCGAGATCACCCGCGAATTCGAGTCGGGCTCCAACAAGCACTTTGCCGGCTACATGTTTCCCCGCATGGTGTTTTACCTGGGCAAGTGGATCCGGCACGGCGAGTGGTATCCCGACATCAAGCTCCGCCTGTTCCGCAAGGACAAGGGCACCTGCGGGGGCCACGAGCCGCACGACCGCACCACGGTGGAGGGGGAGGTGAAGCTGCTGAAAGGGCACCTGCACCATTACACCTACGAGGACATTTACGACCAGATCAAGACGATGAACCAGTTCTCCACCATCGCCGCCAAGTCGATGTGCGACGCGCGCTACCCGTTCCTGTGGCGCGACCTGCTGCTGCGCCCGTGCTGGAGGCTGTTCAAGGCGCTGATCCTGAAGCGGGGCATCCTGGACGGCATCCGCGGGGTCATCATCGCCATGTGTTCGGGCTTCGGCGTGTTCATGAAATACGCCAAGCTGATGGAGTTGTACCTGGAATCCCAGCCGAACTCCGGGGCCAACGGCCAGCCCGACGAAAAAAAAGAAGCCACAAAGCGTTGACACGGCGGTCGTTTTTTGATTATGTAAATGACTCTGCCGGAAGACGTCGATTCCGGAATTCCCGTGGGGGATTAGCTCAGTTGGTAGAGCGCTTGAATGGCATTCAAGAGGCCAGGGGTTCAAATCCCCTATCCTCCACCACGTTTTCTTGATGATTTGGGCGGGAGCCCCTGGACATGAGCCGGTTTTCCGTCAGCGTCATTGTCACCACCTTCGATTCGCCCGACACCCTTTCCCTTGTCCTGCTGGGCCTTGCCCGCCAGACCGTGCTGCCGGTCGAGGTGCTGGTCGCCGATGACGGCTCCGGGCAGGCGACAGCCGACCTGCTCGACGCGCGGGCCCCCGGGATGCCCTTTCCCCTGGTCCACGTCTGGCAGCCCCACGACGGCTTCCGCGCCGCCCGCAGCCGGAACAACGCCATGGCCCAAGCCCGCGGGGAGGGGCTGGCGTTCCTGGACCAGGACACCGTGCCGCACGCCCGCTGGCTCGCGATCCACACCGCGCAGCTGGGTGCCGGGGACGTTTCGCTGGGTGATGTGATCCTGCTCGGGACGGAGGAGACGGCGGCGGTGACCGAACAGGCGGTCCGGCAGGGCCGGTTCGAGCAAGTCGTTTCGCCGGTCAACCGGCGGCGGCTGGTCTGGCTGCACGCCCGGTATCTGTTTTACAAGGCCCTGCGCGCGGCGGGGATGCCCGTCAAGTCCAAGCCCCGCCTCCGCTCCAGCAATTTCGCCATTCGGGCGGCCACGATGCGGGCCGTGAACGGCTTTGACGAGACCTACGTGGGGTGGGGGCAGGAGGACGACGATCTGGGCCGCCGCCTGTACAAGCTGGGCGTCCGCCCCCGGGTGCGGGTGGCCACGGCGCGGGCGAGCCACCTGGCGCATGCGCCCCGGCGTCCGTCCGCCTGGAGCGAGGGCGACAACGCCAGCCGCTACCTGACGGGCGCCTCGGGCCCGGCCTGCTGTGACATCGGCTTGTCCCGGCATCCCTATCCGGATGTGCGCGTCCGGCTGCTTTCCGCCTGATCCCGCGCCGGGGTCGTGGCCGCCAGCGCCAGCGCTGGCAGGGCCGTAAACGCCAGTTTCAACCGGTTATCCGGGTAATCCCCCAGGCCGTAGGCCTGCCACATGACGAGGAGCAGCGCGAGCAGCGCCAGGCGCAGCCGGGCGGCCTCGTCCCGCTCCGCCGCCATGGCCTTGAGCAGGCGGCCGGCCAGGAGCAGCCAGAAGGCGGCATGGAGAATCAGCCACGCCCGTCCCCCCTGGAACAGAACGAACAGCGCGTACTGGTGCGGGTGCGGGAACCGATGCGGCGAGGCCGGCGGATGGGAGGCGTAATAGACCGCCTGGAACGTGTCCTTGCCATAGCCATAGCCGAACCAGGGGCGCTCCCGGGCCAGGGCCGCGGTGTGGGCCCAGACTGCCCCGCGGCCTGAAAGCAGATCTTTCCTGTCCAGAAACCGCTCGTTGAGCGTTTTGACGTTGAATCCCACCAGGACCCCGGCGACCAGCAGCAGGACCAGCCCCGCGGCGCGCCCCTTCCAGGTCCGGGGGACCAGGAGGAAGGCGGCGCCTGCGGCGACCGCGAAGGCCGCCTGGGGCCCGCGTGAGGCCATGACGTACAGGTAGGCGAGGCACAGGAGGGCTCCCAGGGCCAGCCCCGCGGCGGCCCAGCGGGAGGCCTTCCGCGTCCACGCCCCGTACAGGCAGATGAAGAAGGTCGCGGCCGCCAGGAGGCTGGAGACGTTCGGGTGGTTCAGGAGGTGCGGTTTGTAATAGCGGGCGCCCGGGAAGTGGGGGCCCAGGGTGAGATGGGCATGGGTCAGCCGGACCAGATCGGTGGCGAAGACCGCCAGCAGCACGCCTGCGGAGAGCAGCAGGGCCCGGTCGAGCCGCCGGCCGCCGGTGATGAGGAGGGACAGGGCGAATGCCCCGGCGGGCAGGCGAAGGTCGCGGGCCAGGTCCGCCGCGGCGGCGGCCGGATGAACGGCCCAGAGCAGCGCCACCACGGGATAGGCCGCCAGCAGCAGGGCGGCCAGGCCCGGCGCGGAGAGCCAGACGAGCCCCGCCCGCCGCCAGCGGAGCAGGGCCAGGAGGCCGGCGCCGGCGATCACCGCGTCGGTGCAGCCGCTGGACGGGAAAAGCCAGACGAGGAGGGCGATCAGCGCGCCTCCCGCGAGGGGCAGGACATCGGTCCATGAACGGGAGGAGGGCATGGCTAGTTGTTCCGGCGCCACAACGTATTGCCGTTGATTTCTTTGAGACGGGGGAACAGCTGCAGGGGGCTCATGCCCATCTGGCCCATGTTGGGCCGGTCGCAGTAGAGCACTTCCAGCGGGACATTGCGCAGGATTGCCAGGTTTTCCAGGCGGATCCCTTCGCAGTGCAACTCCTTCAGGGGGCTCCGCGCGAGGGGTTTCACGCTGGTGACCTTGGTGTTTGAAATGACCACCGTGCCCAGGGGCATGCCTTCAAGCGGGGCCAGGTCGGTGATCGCGGTGTTGGAGGCCTCGAAGACGGCCAGCTCCATGCCGCGCAGGGGGTCGAGGTCTTCCACCAGCGTGCCGCTGATCGCCAGGGAATCCAGGGGCATGGGCGTCAGGGGCGACAGGTCCTTGATCTTGCAGTTGTCAACCCGGAGCAGCGTCAGCTTCATGTCGCGAAGCGCGGCCAGGTCCTTGATCAGGGTGCCCGAAAGGGTCAGTTGCTTGAGCGGCAGGCGCCGGAGGGGCGCCATGTCCGACACCTTGGTGTTGGCCAGGTTCAGGTCCGTCAGGGGCATGTCGGCCAGCAGCGACGTGTCCTTGAACGGCGTGTCGGTGGCCGTGAAGACGTTCAGCTGGTACCGGCGGATGCTGATGAAATCGAAGACCTTGGTGCCCGAGATATTCAGGTCGCGCAGGGGCATGTCGCGGAGGGAGGAGAGGTCGCTGAACTGCGTGTTGGCCAGGTTGATCCGGTTCAGGGTCATGCCCCGGAGCGCGTCGAAGTTGAAGACCCTGGTGTTGGCCAGTTCCAGGTCGCGCAGCGGCATGCCGCGGAGCGGCGCCAGGTCCTTCACCCGTGTCAGGTTCAGGTTCAGGTACTCCAGCTTCAGGTCCCGGATGAGGGTCAGGTCCGCGATCGCGCTTTCGGACAGGTCCAGGCGCTTGAGCTTGGGCAGGGCCATCAGCGGCGCCAGGCTGGCGGCCTGGTTGTGGGGAATGACGAGCTCTTCCAGGCTGGCGGCGATTTTCTTGAGCGGGTCCAGGTTCTGGAGATAGCGGGACCGGACCGTCACCTTGCGGATCGTCTTCTGCTCGTTCTGCTCGCACTCGATGTCCCAGTTGACCAGGCCCGGGTTGGCCTCCGAGATCGCGGTTTTCAAGGCGTCAACGGTGACGCTGTCGCCCGGTTCCGCGGCGGGCGTCGGTTCCGGTTGCGCCGGATCGGGTTTGGCTGCCGTCGGATCGGGGGGCGCCGGCTGGCTGTCCGCCTCTCGCTTCTCCAGGGCGGCCGCCAGGCGGACGCCGAATTCGCCGGGAACGTGGGAGAAGCAGGTTCTGGCGTCGGCGAAATTCCGGTTCCGGGCGGCCAGGCTGCCCTTCATGAGCGCCACGTCCGGGTCGGTGTCGAGTCCCATGCGCTGGTTGCGCTCGCGGGGGCTCAGCTCATCGAGCGAAAACTTGATCTTGACCGTGGCGGCCACTCCGCCGTCGATTGTGACCTTCTGCTCGCCCTGCACCACGCCGTTGCGCGCTTCGGCAATGACCAGGGTCTTGGGCCCCGATAGCAGCTGGACGGTGACTTCCTGGCCGACCTGTTTGGCCAGGGAATCGGCGATTTTCTGGTCGAGGGCGGTCGCCCTGGCCGCCAGGTCCAGCACCGGCTTCAGTTCGGCTGCCAGGGGCTGGAGCTCCGCGCGTTTTTCGGCGGCGGCCAGCGCGGCGGCGGATTCGGCCAGGTTCCCCTGGACGATGCCGGCGGCGGCGTCGTCCAGCAGGGCGGCGAGGGCCAGGCGGCTTTCGCGGGTTCGCGCCTGGAGCGCCGACTGTTCCCTGGCGGCCCGTTCCCTGAAATCACGCGCCGCGGAGTTCCGCTGGGGACGGGTTTCGTTCGCGAGCGGCCCCGCGTACTGATCGAACAACCGGGCGGCTTCCTCGAATTTCGTTTCCGCCTCCAGGGCGGAGGCTCGGGTCTTCAGGTCGACCATGACCTTTTCGACGGCCGCCTCGCGGGCCTGGCGCACGGAGCGGGCGGCGTCGACGGCCATGAGCGCGTATTTGGAGCCCTTGGTTTCGCGCGCGACCCGGTCGAACTGTTCGATGGCCTCCTGGTACCGGGCGGGATTGTTCTGCCACCAGGTTTTGGCGAATTCGAACATTTCCCGGAACCCCCGGTCGGCCTCGGTTGCGGCGGGGGCATGCACCGGTGTGGTGGCTTCGACGCGGGCGGGGGGCGGACGGGGGGTGGGCGCGGGTTGGGGCCTGGCCGAGTGCGATTTCACGAAATAGGAAACGGTGCCCGCCAGGGCGGCCAGGATGAGGATGAGAAGGAGCGTCCGGAAGACGGCCTCGCTGGCCGAGCGGGGGCGCGAGTCCAGCACGGACGCGGTGGGCGCCGGCGGGGGATTGTGGGGCTTCTGGCGCCGGCTGCTCCGCTTCATGACGCTGGCGCCGGCGGCGGGGAAGGGCGGGGCCGGATAGGCGCGGCGCATGAGGCGCTCGACGTCGGCCGTGACGGCGGCCCAGTCGGCATGCCGGTGGTCCCGTTTCCGGGCCAGCATCTTCTCGGTCAGCCAGGCCATGCGGGAGGAGAGGGCCGGAACCAGATCCATGACGTCCGCCACCTGGCCCTTGAGCTGGAGATCGAGAACGGCCTCGTCCGCCGAGCCCTCGAATAGCATGCGGCCGGTCAGCATCTGGTAGACCGTGGCGCCCATCGAGTAGATGTCGGTTCGCGTATCGAGGGGCGGCTCGCCGGCGATCTGCTCGGGCGACATGTATTGCGGCGTGCCCATGATCTCTTCGGTCTGGGCCATCGACGTCATGCCGCCGAGGGTGGTGGCCAGGCCGAGGTCGGTGACCTTGACCGAGCCGTCGGAGTCGATCAGGATGTTGTCGGGCTTGATGTCGCAGTGGATCAGGCCGGTGGTCTTCCAGGCATGGCCGAGGGCCTGCGAGACATGCTCGAGCACGAAGAGAACCTCGTCTTCCGTCAGCCGTTTCTTGCGGCGGATCCGGTCGCCGAGGCTTTCGCCGGCCACATATTCCATGACCAGGCAGTACAGGCCCTTGTGGACCGTGGCGTCGTAGACCTGCACAATGCCGGGATGCTTGAGCATGGCGGCGGAGCGGCATTCGGCGTGGAAGCGTTCGACGTCGGCGGGATCGCTGGCCAGGCGGGGGGAGAGCACTTTGATGGCGACAAGGCGGTCGAGCGAGAGCTGCCTGGCTTTCCAAACGGTCGCCATGCCCCCCTGGCCGATTTTCCCCAGCAGCTCAAACCCCGGTAAAGACAGCTGATCCATAGGTCCGTTTTCCCCGAATCGATCGGCCTTCCTGTATTGGGATATGGTTTCCCAAACAGCCTTCAAAGTCAAGGTCTCAAATTACAAAA
>CAYZVY010000099.1:0-1646 GCA_964481675.1 uncultured Verrucomicrobiota bacterium | reverse complement strand
CCTGAAAAACCGTTGAACCCTGAACCCCGAACCCTGTCTTACCGGATCTTGTTTGCGGCCCGGCGCTTCTTGATGATTTCCTCGGCGAGGGACCAGGGGACGGCTTCGTAGTGCTCGAAGGACATGGTGAACGAGGCGCGGCCCTGGGTCAGGGTGCGGACCGTGTTCGAGTAGCCGAACATTTCGCTCAGCGGCACCATGCCCCGGATCACCTTGTCGTTGCCCTGCTGGTCCATCGACTCGATGCGGCCGCGGCGCTGGCAGACGGATCCCGAGACGGGGCCCATGAAATCCTCGGGCGTGACGACTTCCACGCCCATGACGGGCTCGAGCAGGACCGGGTGGGCCGCCAGGAAGAGCTGGCGCATGCAGACGCGCGCGGCTTCGACGAAAGCGAAATCGCTCGAGTCGACATCGTGGTAGGAGCCGTCGAAGAGGGTGACGCGCATGTCGACCACGGGATAGCCGGCGAAGGGCCCGCGCTCCATGGCCTTGATGACGCCCTTTTCGCAGGACGGGATGTACTCGGTCGGAATGCGTCCGCCGACCACGTCGTTGACGAACTCGAAGCCGGACCCCTTGGGCAGGGGCTCGAGGCGCATCCAGACGTGGCCGTACTGGCCGCGGCCGCCGGTCTGCTTGGAGTGCTTGTACTGGCCTTCGACCATCGGGGTGGTGGCCGTTTCGCGGTAGGCCACTTCGGGCGCCGCCACGCGGGAGGCCACGTTGAACTCGCGGCGCAGGCGATCGACGATGATTTCGAGATGCAGCTCGCCCATGCCCGAGATGACGGTTTCGGAGGTCTCGTCGTCGTGGCTGACGATGAAGGTGGGGTCTTCCTCGGCCAGGTGATGGAGCCCGTTGTCGAGCTTCTCCTCGTCCGCCCGGGTTTCCGGCGCGATGCTGATGGAGATGACGGGGGCGGGGAATTCGATGTTTTCCAGGATGACCGGGTTGTCGGTGTCGCAGATCGTGTCGCCGGTGCGGGTCTTCTGGAGGCCGATCACGGCCACGATGTCGCCGCAGCGGGCTTCCTCGAGGGGCTCCTGGCGGTTGGCGTGCATGCGCAGCAGGCGGCCGATGCGCTGGGTGGAGTCCTGCGTGCTGTTCAGCACCGTCGTGCCGGCCTTGAGCGTGCCGGAGTAGATGCGGAGGTAGGTGAGCTTGCCCATGTGGCGGTCGGACATGATCTTGAACGCCAGCGCCGAGAAGGGCTCCTTCACGTCGGCCCTGCGGATCAGGTCCTTGCCGTCGTAGGTGCCCGACACGGGCGGCACGTCGAGGGGCGAGGGGAGGTACAGGGTCACGCCGTCGAGCAGGTGGTGGATGCCCTTGTTCTTGAAGCCGGCGCCGCAGAAGACGGGAATGACCCGGCGGGCGATGGTGGACTTGCGGATGATGCCCAGGATCTCCTCGTGGGTCAGCTCTTCGCCGCCGAGGAACTTCTCGAGGAGCGTGTCGTCCTGCTCGGCGCACTTCTCCACGAGGTTCGCACGCCACTTCTTGGCCGTTTCAACGAGTTCTGCCGGGATCTCCTGGATGTCCATGGCGATCTGCTTGGTGTCCTCGCTGTAATAGACCGCCTTCATCTCGATCAGGTCGACGATGCCGACGAACTTGTCTTCCTGCCCGATCGGGATCACGAC
>CAYZVY010000098.1:0-15326 GCA_964481675.1 uncultured Verrucomicrobiota bacterium | reverse complement strand
GGCCGGATTTCCGGCTCCGCCTCGCCCGCCTCGCGCATCCGGCGTTTCAGCGTGGCGGCCAGCTCCGCGCGTATGCCGGCCAGCGCGGGATCCGCCACCCGGTTGTTCTTCTCATGCGGGTCCCGCTCAAGGTCGTAGAGGAAATCCTCCACATACACCTCGCTGTCGGGATCCATGCCCGTCTTGCCCGGCGCCCGCACGCTGTATTTCCACCGGGCGGTCCGGATCGCCCGGCCGCAGTGGCTTTCGCTGATTTGAAGAAAAACTTCGCCCGGCCAATCGGCCGTCTTCCCGGCGGCCAGCGGCTGGAGGGGGCGGCCTCGCATTGTTTCCGGAACAGGAACGCCCGCCGCCGCCAGCAGCGTGTGCGGCAGGTCGATCAGGCTTGCCAGTTCGCGCGGAACGCGGCCGCCCCGGAACCCGGGCCCGCGCGCCACCAGCGGAATGCGGATGCAGCCATCATGGCAGGACCGCTTGTACTCGAAATTGCGGGTTCTGAAATGGGAGCCGTGATCGCTGGTATAGACGATCAGGGTGTCGTCGAGAATGCCCTGCCTCTCCAGCACCGCCCGGATGCGCCCCAGATTCTCGTCGAGACTGTGGATGCAGCCGAGGTAGTCCGGATACTCCTCCCGCCAGTCGCCCTCCGTCCCGGCCAGGTCGCCCGGCACATCGAAATCCCGGAAGCGCTCGCGCGACCCCTGCGGCCCTTCGAAGTGCCGATGGTCGTTCTGGTGGTGGGGCTCGATGTAGGAAAGGAACAGGAAAAAGGGCCTGTCCCTTTTTCGGTTTTCCAGGTACTCGATCACCCAGTCGGTCTGCGCGTCCACCCGGTAGCGGCCGGGGGGGAATTCGCGCGCCTGGCCCGCGCCATCGAACATGTGCCCGTCGTAGGCATGGCTGGTGTACTCCAGCACATCCGAGGCGAGCCAGAAGTCGCGGAAGCCGCCGCGCCGGTCCGGAGGCACCGGCCGGGTCTGGAAATCGTCGGGCCCGCCGGCCGGGCCGCACGAGGCGAGGTGCCACTTGCCGATATAGGCCGTCTCGTAGCCCCGGCCCGACAGCCGGCCGGCCATCGTCGTCTCGCCCGCCGGCAGCCGGCAGTTGTTGACGTGGCACGCCACCGCGGTGGCGTATTGGCCGGTCTGCAGGCAGGCGCGCGCGGGGCCGCAGACCGGCTGGCAGGTGAAGGCGTTTTCGAACCTGACGCCTTCGGCGGCCAGGCGGTCGAGGTGGGGGGTCAGCGGCAGCCGCTGCCCGTAGCAGCCGCACGTGTCCCACCGCTGCTGGTCGCTGAAGACAAAGAGGATGTTGGGCTGTGTCAACGCCGGCTCAGCTCTCTTGCGCATACATCTTCAGGGTGGCCAGCTCGCGGGGCAGATGAATCTCGAACGGCTCCCAGTTGATCCACTCGCCGCTCAGGAATCCCTTGTAGTGGATGCTCTTGAGGCACCGGACAAACGCGCGATGATCGATCATGCCCTCGCCGATCGGCACCATCGTCAGCGTCGCCCCTTGCATGCCGTCATGCAGATGCGTGTGCCGGATCCAGGGCTTGAGAATCTCGAACGACTTCTCCACCGTCGCGTATCCCATCCGGACCGGATGCATGACGTCCCAGTTGCACGCGATCGCCGGATGATTGACCTTGGCCAGCACCGCCGCCACGTGGAGGGGATCGCACCAGTCGTCGTGCGTCTCCAGGCAGACGGCCACCTGCCGCTCGGCCGCATGGTTCGCCACGGCGGCCAGGCATTTCGCCACCTGCCCGATCGCCTTGTCGCGCGGGAACGCCTGGGGCAGCGCGCCGCCGAACACGCGGATGGCGGGGGACCCGATGTCGCCGGCCAGGTCGATCCGCTCATGCGTCTGCCGGATCATGTCCGCTTCGGCCGCGGGATCGGCATACTTGATGGAGGTCGCCAGACAGCAGGGCGCGATGCCGCTGGCGGCGATCATCTCGCGCATCGCCTTCCGCCCGTCCGCCGTGGCCGCCACCTCGACCCCGTGGGCGTGCTTGGCGTCCAGCCGGAACTCCACGCCGTCGTACCCGTACATCTCCGCCGTCTTCAGCACCTGCTCCAGCGTCAGCTGCGGCGTGGAAAACGTCATGAATGAATATTTCATCGGCACCCTCCCGTTAAAGCATCACCACGCGATTTTCGGACGACGATATCTTGATGGCATCCAGGACGCGGGACAGCTGCAGCGCATCGTCGGCGGACACGGGATACACGCTCTCGCCCTTCACGGCCGCGGCGAGCTCCCTGTAAATGACCTGCTCATCCCCGTAAACGGCTCCCTCCACCGTCTCCTCCAGAACCTCGGCGGGCTTGGCCTGCATGGTTGAAAATTGCGTGGGATCGGCCGGGCGGGCGGGCGTCTGCTTTACCACCTTCAGCTTGCGGCCGATCATGACGGCCGTGCCACGGTCGCCCTGGATCACCCAATTGGGGAACGGCTCCACGCCGATCGTGTATTCCGCCTGGATCAGCGAGCCGTCCTCCAGCGTCATGACGGCCAGGAACAGATCCTCCACATCGCCCGGGTTGATGACCTGCTTCAGGCGCGCGAACACGCTCTTGACCTTGCCGCCCAGCAGCAGGACGGGCGGATCCACGATGTGGGGGCCCCAGTTGAGCACGTAGCCGCCGCCGCACTTCTTCTCCGTCTGCCAGTCGCAGCGCGTGCCGAAGCTGGTCACGGTCCGGCGGACCAGGAACACGTTGCCGAGGGCGCCGGAGCGGACCAGCTCGCGCAGGCGGGCCAGTTCGCACCCCCAGCGGGCGGGCAGCCAGGGAAACAGCTTCTTCCCGGAACTTTTGGCCGCCGCGATCATGCGGCGGGCTTCGTCCACATTCACTCCCCAGGGCTTGGTCACCAGCACATGCACGCCGGCGCGGAGGCAGTCGCAGGTCATGGAGGCATGCTGGTCGTTGCGCGTGACGACCACGACCAGGTCAAGCTTCTCCTGCTTGAGCATCTCCCGGTAATCCTCATAAACCGGGCATTTGAAGCGGTCGGCGGCCAGCTTGCGGCGCTCCGCATCGCTGTCGCAGACGGCGGTCATGATGAAGTCGGGATTGTTCTCGATGGGCCCGGCGTGCATGGTGCTGCCGTTGCGCCCGTATCCGATAATGGCGGTGCGAATGGTGCTCATGGACAGGATGATAAGCCGGAAAGGCGGGCGCCGTCAATGGCCGCATGCTAAAGGGAAAGAACCAGGCGAATGCCGGACTCGACCGCCTGCATGGCTCCTGCGTCCAGGACTTTGACCCGCACGGTCAGAACGCGCTTGTCCACCGTGATGAGTTGCGAAACGTTGACAACGGACTCCTTTGGCAGTCCCGATGAGCGGGGCTTGAGCAGGACATTGCCGGGAGCCGAAGCGAGCAGGACATTCGATGTGAGAATGGCGACAATAACCGTCTGGATCTTGCTGCGATTGAATTCGTCGGCCTGCACAATCAGGACGGGACGGCGAAAGCCGGGGCCGGATCCTTCGGCTTCAGCCAGGGAGGCCCACCAGATTTCCCCCCGGCGCATCACCATGTCTCCTTTGGCAGCGACGCCTGCTGGAGTTTCCGGATCGCCGGTTCAAGTGACGAATCCTGCGTCCCATACACCTGATCGAGCCGCACCGTGATGTCCTCCCGGCGGTGGTGCTCAAGATACTCCCGGAGCGCCGTCGTGAACAGGGCGCTGCGGGTCAATCGCTTGCGGCGCGCAAAATCCTCGGCGTTCTTGAAAACCTCATCGGGCACGGAAACGGCTGTTTTCATTCTTATATGGTATAACTGGAGTCATACTGACGTCAATGCAATACCGCCCGATACGGCCGCCCCGGGATCAGCTTCGTTCCGTCGCTGAATCCTTCCGGCCGGCCTGCCAATTCCTTGACCAGCCGCCCGCGCCACAGGGCCACCCGCTCCCGGCTTCCGGGATCCCGGACCGCATCGTGCATTTCCCGCGGATCCCGGGCCAGGTCGAAGAACTGCTCGCGTCCGTCGGCAACCCACCAGATGAATTTCTCCTTCCCGTCCGTCAGGGCCTGGTGCGTGGGCGCGTGCTCGATCGTGACATACGGCCGGCTCCACTCGGACGCCGGCTGGCGCATCAGCGGCAGCAGGCTGCGGCCCTCCACCGACGGCGGCACCGGCACGCCCGCCATGTCCAGCAGGGTCGGCATGACGTCCTCCAGGCACGCCGCCGCGTCCACCACGGTGCGGGGCTTGATCGCCGGGTCGCGCAGGTCGCGGATCAGCAGCGGGATCCGGGCGGACGGCTCGTAGGGAAGCGATTTCCGGAACAGGTGATGATCGCCCAGCATCTCGCCGTGATCCGACGTGAACACCACGATGGTGTCCGGCGCGAGACGCGGAATGCCCGTCACCGGATTCAGCAGCCGCCGGATCTGGTCGTCCACATGATTGATCAGCCCGTAATACCCCGCCCGGGCGCAGAGCAGCCGCTCGCCCTCGAGCGTGACCCGGTCGCTCGCCACGTCGTCACCCAGCCCGCCGCCCGCCGGCGCCGCGGCCCAGTCGCCGATGTAAGGATCGGGAACCCCCGTGCGCAGGTAGCGCTCGAAATAGAAGGCGGGCGGCTGCAGGGGCGGATGCGGAGCGATGTAGGAGACTGTCAGGAAAAAGGGACAGGACGGGTCGCGGCGCTCCAGGAAATCCACCGCCTCGTCCGTGACCCAGTTGGTGTGGTGGAACCGCTCCTCCAGGTGGAACGGGCGGGCGGTCCAGTCGTTGTGCATCACCCCCCCGCCGAACCAGGGCTCCGGCTGGGTCTGCCCGTGGCGGATCAGAAAGCGGGCATAGTCGTTGTTCAGGTCGCGGTGGCAGTTGACGGTCATCTGGTCGTACCCGAACCGCTTGCGCACCGGATACTGGTGCATGCTGCGCCCCACGAGCATCGTCTGCCAGCCCGCGGCCTTCAGGGCGCCGGGCAGCGTGGCAGGCGGATTCCACTCCTGGTCGTCCGCATAGCCCACCATCCCGTGCGTGCGCGGGAACTGGCCCGACAGCAAGCTGCGACGCGCGGCGATGCAGGACGGGCAGGAGGAATAGGCGCGGGAGAAGCGGACGCCCGAGCCGGCAATCGCGTCCATGTTCGGCGTCTGCAGGACGGGATGCCCCTCGATGGACAACGCGTCCCCCCGCTGCTGGTCGGTCATGATCAACAGAATGTTCGGCCGTCGAGTTGTGCTCATTGACTCTCCATCCGGCGCACATAGGCGCCTGTTTTATGTCCTGCGTTTTCGTCCGCGAATCAACGCCTTTCGCAAACGCTCGACGGGCGGCAAATCCAGGTTCTTTAAGGTCCGGAAGACAACATCGCGCTCGCACTCCGGATACTTCCGGCAAATGTCATCCGTTTCCTCCTGCAACTCGCGCACCCGATTGACGTCTTTGGACGTGTCCTGCAGAAAGCGGAGCGGACTCACGCCCAGGGCGCGGGCAATCCGGCAAACGGACTTCGGCAGCACGGACTCTTTTCTAGTCATGGCATAATAGGCCGTTCGGCTCACCTTCGCCTCTTCCAGCATATCGTTCAACCGGATGCGCTTCTTCCGGCAGAGCTTCTTCAAGCTTTCTGTATCCAGTTGCATGCTTAATAAGTACTATATTATAGCACCTTTGTCAACGAGCGAATCTCCGTTTCGTAATGGCAAGACGGGCTCAAGGGGTCCGGGTGGAACCGGACCCTCCACTTTTCGTGCAACCGGTGGAGGGGCGCGTTCCACCGCGCCCGCCCTTTCCATCTTTTTGCTGGCGCGAAGAAGCGTCTGCACTCTTGCAAATCGCAGATGCGCCTGTAATGAGGAGATGCGCCCACATAAAGAGGAAAAAAATATTGAATCTTTCCACGGTAATGCTAGGCTTACTGCATGATCGCAAAAGTTTCAACCAAAGGCCAGATGGTCATACCGGAAGCCCTTCGCGAACAGGCTCACATTCAGGCCGGCGACGAAGTCGACATCGGCTGCGCCAACGGACTGATTGTCCTCCGTAAACGCCGGCCCTTGACTCCTGCCCGTGTCCGCTCCCTGCTGCTGGCGGGGAAGGATCTTCCCGCTATCAGTCGTGACGATGAATCCGCGGTCGCTCGGGCCATTCAGAGAGTCCGGCGACGGAACGCCCCGTGAAGGTTGTTTTTGATACGAATGTCGTCGCCAGCGCGACCTTTTGGCGAGGGGCGCCGTTCAATTGTCTGGCCGCCTGGGCGCAAGGTCGAATCGAGGTCATTGTCAGTCCCGCGCTGCTGGCCGAATATCACGAAACCATCCAAGAACTGCAAAAAGACTATCCGAACCGGAAGGGTATCGCCTGGGCGGAAGCCTTAACCGATGCGGCCAGCCTTGTGTTTCCTACCGAACGCGCACGGGGCACGACCCCCGATCCCAACGATGACATGATCCTGGAATGCGCACTGGCCGGAGAGGCGGATGCTATCGTCAGCGGCGACAAAAAGCACCTGCTCAGTCTTCGCACCTTTCGAGGCATTCCCATTCTCAGCCCGTCGGATTTCCTGCGCTCATTCCCGGCCATTTCCTGAAAAAGCCCGGATGTAAGCCGCCACATCGAACTTCTTTTTCAATCCGCCTTCGGTCATCATCCGCACATTACCGAAGATCGGGTGGCGCGGCCACGGCCGATCGTGCTTGCCGAAGCACCAGGCCACGCCCGCATACCCGTTGGGATCCCGTCCGTCCAGTTCATAGTTGTCGTTCAGCGCCACGGCCGTCTCGAACGCCTCTTCCGGCGTGGCGCTCCACTCCAGGATCTTCTTGCCCCAGTACATGCGCATGTAATTGTGCATGCGCCCGGTATTCACCATCTGCCGCTGCGCCGCGTTCCACGCCGGATCGTGCGTGCGGCCGGCCTCAAAGGCGGCCCGGTCATACACGAACGGCCGGGGCGATCTCCCTTCCGCCGCCAGCGTCTTGCGGGCCCACTGGGGCAGGCCGGCATACCGGTCGTAGTCCGGATTGTACCAGGCAAAATTGATCGCCAGTTCACGGCGCACGATCAGCTGTTCCAGGAACACGTCCCTCGCCTTGCCGCTCCCGCCCTCGCGAGCAGCCAGCGCGATCTCCAGCGGCGCAATCTGGCCGAAATGCAGGTAGGGGCTTAAGTCCGAGGTCCCGTCCAGGTTCGGATCGTCCCGCCGCGCCTCGTAGTGATGCAGCCTGAAGCGCAGGAACGACTCGAGCGCCGCGGACGCCGCGGACGCTCCTCCCTTGATCCCGCTCACCGGCTCCGCCCCGGCCGGCGCCTTCAGCGCCCGCAGCGCAGCCGCCGGATCGTCGATCGCGAACGCCGGGCCGTCCACCGTCAACCGCAGCGAGGGCCGCGCCGGCTTTGTCTCCCTTAACGGTACAAGAAACGCGTCCAGCCTCTTATGCAGGCGGGGCCGCAGCGTGGCCGCCATATAGGCCTCGTGGTCCATAGCCGCCTCCACCGGGACCACGGCGTCCGTTTCCACCTCCACCACGCGGCACGGGGCGGCGGCGGCCACGGCGTCGCGCCACTGGCGCTGGACCCGCGTATAGCCCCGGTCCAGGACCAGCAGCGCGGCGGACGCCGCCAGCCCCAGCGCGGCGAGGTCGGGCGACTCGGCCCGCACAACCAGCCGGATGCCGAGCCGGCCCAGCGCCTTCCGCGTTTCAGCCAGCCCCTCCAGCATGAAGGCGTAATGGCGGCGGTTCGCCCCCGGATACTGCGCCGTCAGCCCGAACACCACCAGCACCGGCAGCGCCCGGTCGTTGGCCTGGCGGATCGCGTATTCCAGCGCATGGTTGCAGGCAACCCGCTGCGCCTGCTGCATCAGGTACAGCACATAGCGGCCGCTCCCGTTGATCGGCCCGTCGCGGCGCACCGTCACGCGTTCGGCCTGGATCATGCGCCCTCCCCGGGAGCCAGCGAGCGGACCGCGTCGCGCACCACCTCGGGAAGCGCCGGATGGATGAAGATCAGCTCCCGCAAATCCGCCAGCGTGCCGCGCTTCTGCATGAGCGCAATGAACAGGTGCACCACGGACGCGGCCTCCTCGCCCACGACATGGGCCCCCAGAATGCGGCCCGTGCCGCGCTCCAGGATGATTTTGACAAATCCCTCCTCCAGGCCGCGCGCGAGGCCGGCATTGGAGGCGTCGGCATAATCCGCGCGGGCGATAAAAATGTCATGCCCCGCCGCGCGCGCGCCGGGTTCCGTCAGGCCGACCGCCCCGATTTCGGGACGCGTGAAAACGGCATGGGGAACCGGCCCGTAATCCAGGGGCCCCTCGTCCTTCCCGCCCAGCAGGGTCCGCTCCAGGTACTCCGCCTCCACGTTGGCCGTGTGGCGGTAGGGGTGCCGCCCGATGATGTCGCCCAGCGCCCACACGCCTTCGGCGGTCGTCTTCAGCCGGGAATCGGCGCGGATGTACCCGCGGTCGTCGCACGCCACGCCGGCGGCGGCCAGATTCAGCGCGCCGGTGCAGGGGCGGACGCCCGTGGCCACCAGGAGGGCGTCGGCGCAAATGGTTTCGCGCACGCCGCCGGGGCCTTCGCAAAGCATTTCGAAACCATGGCCGTCGGTTTTGGCATGCGGCTCACCCGGAGGGTTCGCCCTACCCCCGGCATACGTGACGGACAACGGATGGCAGCCCATGAAGACCTTGTGGCGCCGGCGCAGCGCCGACTCCACGGCGGCGGCGGCATCCGGATCCTCGCCGCGCAGGAACCGGCTGCGCACGATGAAGATCACCTCCGCGCCCAGCGCGCCGTAGGCATGCCCCAGTTCGCAGGCGATATAGCCCGCCCCCAGCACGGCCAGCCGCCGGGGCAGCCGGCCGTTCCGCAGCAGCTCCGTGCTGGTCATGAACGGCGTGCCGGACAGGCCGGGGATGTCGGGGATGGCCGGCTCCGCGCCGGCGGCAATCACCACCCGGTCGGCGCCGTACCGCTCACCGCCGGCCTCCACCTCGCGCGGCCCCGTGAACCGGGCCGCCGCCTGGACGATCTCCAGGTTCGGCCGCTCCCGGTGCGCCTTCAGCAGCTCCGCCGAAATGGCGTCCGTCTCGGCCGTGATCCGGTCCGCCAGCGCGGGAAGGCTGACCCGCACCGCCTCGCCGTGGCGGATCCCGATGCGGGCCGACTCCCGCACCCGCTGGGCCAGCTGGGCCGGAAAGATCAGCATCTTGGAGGGAATGCAGCCGCGGTTCAGGCAGGTGCCGCCCATGGGACCGGATTCAACCAGCACGGTCTTGAGACCGGCCCGCGCGGCGGCGGCGGCCACCTTGGCCCCCGCGCCGCTTCCGATCACCAGGAGGTCGACCCGCTTCATGGCGCCGCCAGATAGGCATCCAGCCGCCCGCAGACCGCCGGCGTCTTGTCCGGGTCCAGGGCGCCCCGCATGTTCAGCAGAGCCGCCCGCGCCTGCCGCTGCAGGTCCGGATCGAACTGCTTGAACAGCTGGAACGACGCCAGCAGGTGCTGGGTCACATACTCGCTCACGGGGGCCAGCCGGATCACCGTCTCCACCGCCCAGGCCAGCCCGGCCGCGGTCCACAGCACGCCGTTGTTGCCGGCCACCGGCAGGAAGAGCGACCGGCAGTGGCTCGGGTGCTCCAGGCGGAACTCCGGCCGCGCCGCCTCGCGTCCAATGGCGGCCAGCGCCTCGGGCCCGCGGGCGGACGAGCCGATCGTCGCCAGGTAGCCGGTGTAGGCCGAGAGCCGGCCGTGCCACTTGCCATAGGCTTCCTCGAAAATCGCGGCCTGCTTCGGGTGGGCCGACAGCTGCACGGCCGCCAGGGCCGACAGCTGGTCGGTGATGTTCCACGCCTGGCGGAAATGGGCCTCGGCCAGCGCCTGGGCTTCCGGCGAGCGCGCCTCCGCCAGCACGCGCAGCAGCGTCGCCTTCAGGCGGCGCGCCTCAAGGCCGGCCCCTGGCTTGCTTTCCGGCTTGTAGGTGTCGACGCCCCGGAAGGCCGCCGCCACGGGTTCGAAATGAGCCCGGGCAACCGCGCCCAGCAGCTTCAGCCGCACCGCGACCAGCTCCCGCACGCGCGGCAGCAGGGTCCGGTCCAGCGGCGTCTCGTCGATGCGCAGCAGCGCCGCCTTGAACCCGGCCGGCAGCGACTCGTCCTTCACCAGCGCCACATAGGTCTCGATCCAGTCCGGCGAGGGCTCCCCCGCGGGATCGGCCAGGAGCCGGACCCTCTCGCGCTCGGTCAGCCGCCGCATGGCCTCGACGCGGTTGAACCGGTTCGGGTCCAGCCGCAGCTGCTTCTTCAGCGTCGCGGGCGTGGCGCTGCGGTCCTCGAAAACCCCGTAAAAGGAACAGTCGCGGTTCAGCGACAGGAACGCCGGCGCCGGCACGTTTTCGAAAATCTCCTCGTGCAGCGGCCCCGTCAGCTCCAGCAGACGGTCGGTGCCGGGAATGTCGCGGCCGGCTTCATCCACCGCCGCCATCCGGAAAGGCACGTGGAAGAGGCCGCCCGAACCGGTGCGCGTCTGGGTCAGCCGCAGCGTCAGCCGGCGGGCCGTCGGATCATAGGCCGACTCCGCCGCCACCACCGGGTAGCCGATGGTATGCAGCCACTCGCGCCGGAACGGGCCGAGGGAGCGGCCGCTGGCCTCCTCGAAGCAGGCGAAGAACTGGTCGGTGTTGGCGTTGCCGCCGTCGTGGCGGGCAAAGTACAGGCTCTTGGCCTGGCGGAAGGTGTCCCGGCCGAGCAGCAGCTTGAGCATCCGGATCACCTCGGCGGCCTTCACGTAGGTGACGCCGTCGACCAGCTCGTCGGGATCGTTGAAGCCCTCGCGCACGATGCGGCCCAGGTGGCCGCCCTGCTCGATGGCCAGCGGGCCGTGCACCGGATCGCGCATGGAGTCCACTTCGTCGAGGCGCATGCCGTCGGGGTCGAAGCGGTCGCTCATGTACTGCCGCTCCACGTCCACGGTGAACGCCTCGTTCAGCCACATGTCGAACGGGCTTTCCATGGTCACGTCGCTGCCGCACTGGTTGTGCTCGAACTCGTGCACGATCACGGCGTGGGCGTAGAGCAGGCGCCGGTCGCTGGTGACGTCGTCGATCAGCGCGGCGTCGGTCACAATGGTGGTGTTGCCCACGTTCTCCATGCCGCCGAAGTTGCTCTTCTCCATGGTGATGGTGCGGTACACCTCGCGGGGATAGAGGTAATCCTGCGTCCGCCCCTGCCACAGCACGGAATCCTTGAGGATGGCCATGGGCCCGGCCGCGCCCGCCAACCGGCCCGGGGGAACCAGGTACTCGAGCTTCACGCGCCGGCCGTCGGGATAAACCGCCTCGTCCTCCAGCGCGGCCCAGGTGCCGACGCAGCAAATAAACAGATACGGCGCCATCGGGATCCGGTTTTCATAGCGGATCACCTGCCGGGCAGGATCGCCCGGCTTGGGCTCGGGCTTGCCCGACGGATTTTGCACGCGGTCCACGTTGCCGTTCGAGATCAGGTGGGTGTAGCGGGCGTCCGCCTCGATCGTGGTGGAAAAGGTGCACTTGGCGGTGCAGTCGTCCAGCACGGGAGCGATCCGCTGGAAGCCCCATTGCTGGCACTGCGACATGTATTGCGGCGGGCACCCCGGCGGCGTGGAGTCCAGATAGATCCCTTCCAGGATGCGGTCGGAAGGCGTGCAGACTGTCCGGGTCCGGATCGTGATGGCGGCATGGGCGGCCAGGGTTTCGCCCAGCGCGATTTCCAGCTTGCGGCTTTCCGGGCGCAGGATGAAGGGAAGCGGATGCTCGGCCCCGTGGGCATCCACGCGGGCAACCGCGCGCACCTCCAGGTCGCGGGCGTCCAGCGTCAGCGTGTCCAGCGTCCGCCGGGCCGTCACCCGCAGCGTGGCCGTCACCGCCACGCGCCCGTCGCGGAAGTCGAGGAACAGGTCCATATGCTCCGGCTTGACCGGCAGGGGTGAAAAAGTTTCCCGGCGGAAACGGTAATCGCTCATGGGGAAGGTTCCTTATGCTAGTAGACACAGTATCCATATCCGGCGGCAAGGCGTCAATCGTTGGTGACATCTCCGGCAGCCTGGGGTAAACTGTTTAATCGAGTATGAGTCACCGCGAATAGTATGAAAATAAGGAAATTCACCATGATTCTGAAAAGAATGGCAACGCTGGCCAGTCTTCTGGTGCTCCTGGGAGCGGGGGGTCTGGCTTCGGCGCAGACCGAGATCTTCTCGGATAACTTCAACAATAACCAGCGCAACACGAATATGTGGTTTATTCCGGGCTGGTCCAGCGGGAAATTCAAGGAAAACAGCGAGCGGCTTCGCTTTTTCAGCAATCCCGCCTATACAAGCGCCCCCCTCAACCAGATGGGCGGCTGGATTTGCCTGTTCACCCGGACCTACAACAAAGGCGACACGCTTGACATGACCTGCAAGGTCCGCGCCCCCCACAGGATTCCCTCCAATCCGGGCGGCGCCATCAGCAACGCCTATGAGATCGGCATGGGGCTCTTTCAGAGCGTGACCAACTCGAACTTCATCGAGTTCACCGTGCGGGACAGCCAATCCAACCGGGAATTCGGCGTCTTCTATTACTCGGAAAGCCTGGGTTATACGCGGGAATACACAACGTATCCCGCCCCGACCAACCTGACCATCTTCCAGCTCCGCATGAGCTATTCCTGCGCGACGGACCTGATCAACTTCTACTGGCGCGATCCCAAGTCCAACGTCTGGGAGCAAGTCCGGCCCGCCATCCCCATGACCGACCTGTTCGGCGTCTTCAAAGTCAAGCGCATGGCGCCCTACACGATCGCCTACACGGAGAACGTCACCGTCCCGCCGGAGTGGAACGTCTGGCTCGATAATTTCACGGCCACTCAGGTGAATCAGCCGAAGCCCTGAGCAAAATCGCAGGGCAGGGATAACGCTTGAGACTCGTGCCTGTTTTATGGCATGATGGTGGCGGTCATTTATGCAACCCCAAATCATACCCCGAACCCATCATGCCATCAGCCGGAACCTGATCAGCCCCGAGGCGCTGAAGGTCCTCTATCGCATCAAGGAAAACGGCTACCTGGCGTTCCTGTGCGGCGGCTGCGTGCGCGACATCCTGCTGGAGCGCGAGCCCAAGGACTTCGATCTCGCCACCAACGCGAGGCCGGAGGAGCTCAAGCGGATCTTCCGCAACTGCCGCCTCGTGGGGCGCCGGTTCCGGCTGGCCCATATCCTGTTCGGGAACGACTTCATCGAGGTCGCCACCTTCCGGGCCCTGTCCGACGGCAAGGAGCCCGAGGTGAGCGCGCCCAGCCACCGGCTGAAGGCCGACTCCGCCCGCACCGCCGACGGCATCATCGTGCGTGACAACGTGTTCGGCTCGCCCGAGGAGGACGCCCTGCGCCGGGACTTCACCGTTAACGCCCTGTTCTACAACATCGCCGACTTCTCCCTGATCGACTACGTCAACGGCATTTCCGACATCCAGGCGCGGCTCCTGCGCTGCATCGGGGACCCGCGCAAGCGCTACGTGGAGGACCCGGTCCGCATGCTCCGCGCCATCCGGTTCTCCGCCTCGCTCGACCTGCGCATGGAGGACGAAACGTTCGCCGCCATCGCCGATTGCCGCGATTACCTGGCCCTCGCCTCGCCCGCCCGCCTCTTCGAGGAGGTGCTCAAGCTCTTCTCCTGCAGCTCCACCGCCACCGTCTACCGCTATCTCAAGGAAACGGGCATGCTGGGCGTCCTCTTCCCCACCCTGGCCGAGTGGATCGCCTCCAACCCCGGCGGCGACGTTCTCACGGCCGCGGGCTTCGCCTATCTCGACGCCTGCAAGCGCGACGGCCGCTCGCTCAATACGGCCACCCAGTTCGCCATCGTCTTCGGCGGCCTCCACGAGGGCCTGGCCGGACTCCCCGCCGCCGGACCCGACGGCCGCGTCGACGTCAGCGCAGCCATGGAAGCCGTGGACCGCCATTTCGACGCGCTTCGCTCGCGCGTCACGGTGCCGCGCTCCGTCTCCATGGACGTGGCGCACATCATGGCGCTCCAGGGCCGGTTCGCCGACCGCCGCCCGGCCAACGTGAGCCGCCTCATCCGCCGCCCCTCCTTCGAGGACGCGCTCGAATACTACGCCTTCAAGGCCCATTTCAACCAGACAGGCCACGAGGACGTCATCTGGTGGAGCACCACGGATATTCCCGAGCCCCACCCGGTCAACCCGCACCCGCAGCAGCCCCACGGCCGCCCCCGCCGCCGCGGGCCCCGCCATCCACCCCAAGCCCCCGCTCCCGCATGACCGGCAACCCCACCCGCCGCATTCTCCCGGGCCTCCTCGTGACGCTCGCCCTCGGCGCCGCCCCCTTCGGCCCGTCAACCGCCCTGGCCGCCCCGCCCAAAACCGGCGGCGGCTACGATTCCGAAAGCTACCTGACCGACTGGGCCGCCAACCTCACCCGCGAGCTCGACCTCGATTCCCTCGCCCTGCCGACCGAAGAGGACCTGCGCGACCTGGGCAAGCAGGTCGACGCCTACTTCGCCACCGGTTCGCTCGACGACATCGCGTGGGTCCTGCCCGAGGCGCGCGAGGCGCTGGCCCTCTGCGACGAGGTGCCGACGCTCAAGCCCTATGGCGACTGGCTCCGCCAGCGCATGGACTACCTGGAAGTGGCCTCGAAGCTGGTGCGGCTCTATCCGCCCCAGAAGCCGCTCCCCCCGTATTCCCGGCCCAGCACGCTCAACCGCTTCAGCCTGCCCCGGCCGCCCCCGCCCCCGCCGGTCACCGCCGCCATGCTGGTCAAGCGCGAGGCGGCCCTCCGCAGTCGCGACACCTGGCTCAAGACCCTTCTGAACCGGCCCATTCCCGCGGAGGGCATCAAGCTCGTGCCGATCGTCAAGAAAGTGTTCGAGGAGGAAGGGCTGCCTCCCCAGCTGATCTGGATTGCCGAGGTGGAATCGACCTTCAATCCGCGCGCCAAGAGCCCCTCGGGCGCGGTGGGCCTCTTCCAGCTGATGCCCGACACGGCGGAGCGGCTCGGCCTGCGCCTGTTCCCCACCGATCAGCGCCGCTCCAGCGAGCTGAATGCCCGCGCAGCAGCCCGCTACCTGCGCTTCCTCTACGAGGAATTCGGCTCGTGGCCCCTCGCCGTCGCCGGGTATAACGCCGGGGAAGGCCGCGTGGGCCGGGCGCTGCAGAAATCGGGCAAAACAACCTTCGACGGCATCGCCTCGATTCTGCCCCTGCAAACCCGGCTCTACGTGCCCAAGGTCGCCACCGTGATCGAGCTGCGCGAAAAGGCGAACCTGGCCAAGCTGCCGGCGCCGAAGCCCGCGGAAGTCAGTGATCAGT
>CAYZVY010000097.1:0-15384 GCA_964481675.1 uncultured Verrucomicrobiota bacterium | reverse complement strand
GCGACGACCTCGCCGCCGTCGAGCGCCTGGCCGATTCGTACCGCCGCCTCCGCGAATCGATCGGCAAGGTGATCGTCGGGCAGGATGATGTGGTGGAGCAGGTGCTGATCGCCGTCTTCTGCCGCAGCCACGCCCTGCTGGTCGGCGTTCCCGGACTCGCCAAGACCCTTCTCGTCAGCACCCTGTCCCAGGCCCTCAAGCTGGACTTCAAACGCGTCCAGTTCACCCCCGACCTCATGCCGGCCGATATCACCGGCACCGACGTCCTGGAGGAGGACCGCACCACCGGCAAGCGTATCTTCCGCTTCGTCCACGGCCCGCTCTTCACCAACCTGCTGCTGGCCGACGAAATCAACCGCACGCCCCCCAAGACCCAGGCCGCCCTCCTCGAGGCCATGCAGGAGCGCCAGGTGACCGCCGGCGAAACCATGTACAAGCTGCCCGACCCCTTCTTCGTGCTCGCCACGCAGAACCCGGTGGAGCAGGAGGGCACCTATCCGCTCCCCGAGGCCCAGTTGGACCGCTTCCTGTTCATGATCCGCGTCGGCTATCCGACCGCCGAGCAGGAACTGGAAATCATGAAGCGCATCAGCGGCTCCTGGCAGTCGGACCTGGTCCCGCTGCTGACCGGCGAGGACATCCTCAAACTCCAGCAGATCGTGCGCCGCGTGCCCGCGGCCGACCACGTCTTCCTCTATGCCCGCGACCTGGTCCGCCTGACGCGCCCCGACGATCCCAAGGCCCCGTCCTTCATCAAGGAGTGGGTCCAGTGGGGCGCCGGCCCGCGCGCCGGCATCGGGCTGATGCTCGCGGCCAAGGCCCGTGCCATCCTGCGCGGCCGCTACCACGCCACCACGGGCGACGTGCGCGCCCTTGCAGCCCCCGTGCTGCGCCACCGGCTTGTGGCGAACTTCAACGCCGAAGCCTCCGGCGTGTCGACCGACGATATCGTGGCCCGGCTGCTGGAGACTGTCACTCCCGCCGTCGAAGATCCGCTTTCCTGACAAACGGGTCACACCCTATGCCGTCCGACCGAACCCCACCGTTTTCCTCGCTGCTCGACCCGCAGGCCCTGGCGCGCATCCACCGCCTCGAACTGCTGGCCCGCGGCGTGGTGGAGGGGTTTGTCTCGGGGAGGCACCGCAGCCCCTACAAGGGGTTCTCCGTGGAGTTCGCCGAGCACCGGGAGTATTCGCCCGGCGACGACCTGCGCGACCTCGACTGGCGCGTGTTCGGCAAGACCGACCGCTACTACATCAAGCAGTACATGGAGGAGACCAATCTCCGCTGCACCATCCTGCTCGATGGCTCCGGCTCCATGTCCTATGCCGGCAAGGCGGCCTCCCCGCACGAGGGCCGCCCCCTGAGCAAGTTCGATTATGCCCGCTTCATGGCCGCCAGCCTCGCCCACCTGATGATCGGCCAGCAGGATGCCGTCGGGACGGTGCGGTTCGACACCGCGATCCGCCGCTATTTCCCGGCGCGCGGCCAGCCGGGCTACCTGCGCGCCCTGCTCGGGGACCTGGCCGAAAGCGCGCCGGGCGGCGAGACCGCCCTCGCGCCCGTCCTGCACGAGGTGGCCGAGCGCATCAAGCGCCGCGGCCTGGTGATCCTGATTTCCGACCTGTTCGACGAGCCCGAGGCCATCCTCAACGCGCTCCAGCATTTCCGGTTCCGGAAGCACGAAGTCATCGTCTTCCACGTCATGGCCGATGAGGAGCGGGAGTTCCCGTTCGAGCAGTGGACCGAATTTCGGGACCTGGAAGACGACGGCAACCGGCTGGAACTGGATCCCCGGTCCCTGCGCGCCGCGTACCGCGAGGAGGTGACCCGCTTCGAGGAGGATCTCCGCAAGGGCTGTGGCCGCATGAAGGTCGATTATATTCCCGTCAACACCAACGTCCCCTTCGATGAAACCCTGGTCCGCTTTTTGTCCAGTCGCGTCCGTGCCGGCGGAAAGGGGGCCCGGTGATCTTCCTCAACGCCCTCTTCCTGGCCGGCCTGGCCGGCGTGCTCATACCGCTGCTCATCCACCTGCTGAACCGCGTCCGCGCCCGGCCGGTGGAGTGGGGGGCCATGCGTTTCCTGCGCCAGTCCCTGAGCGTGCGCCGCCGCCGCATGCAACTCGAGGAGGCGCTCGTGCTCCTGGTGCGCTGCCTGACCGTGGCCGTCCTTGTCCTCGCCCTGGCCCGGCCCTTCATCCGCCCCGCCTCGCTATTTCCCCCCTGGATGATCCTGGGCGCCATTCTCCTGCCCGTCGCGCTCCTGGCCATCGGCGCCGTCTTCTGGTCCGACCCGCCCCGGCGTCGCATCTTTCTCCGCGCCTCCGCGCTCCTCATCCTGGCCGCCGCGGCACTCGCCTGGTTCGAAGTCAAGCGCGGCGGCCTCCGCTGGCGGCTCGCCGCCGGCGAGAAGGACGTCGTCATCATCCTCGATGCCTCTGCCTCCATGGGCTTGCGCTCCGAGGGGCGCACCACGTTTGACCGCGCCGTCGAGGAAGCCCTCGCCCTGGTCGAGACGCTTCCCCGGTCCGATTCCGTTGGCGTCGTCTGGGCGGGCCCTGCTCCCCGCGTTATCCTGCGTCCCACCGCCGACCGGAACGCCCTGCGCAAGCTGCTGCAGGATGAAGCCCTGAAGCCGTCCACCGGCGCCATGGGGGCGCTGGAAGCCTTCTACGCTGCGGTCGCGCTGCTGGAAGAGTCGCGTAATCCCGAAAAGGTGGCCATCTTCCTGACCGACGGTCACCGCGCGGGCTGGGATTTCGAGGCCGAACGGCGTTGGACGTTCCTGTCCGACCGCCTCGCCAAGTGGCCCGTTCCGCCGCGCCTGCTGATCCGCCGCCTGCCCATGCCGCCGCAGATCAGCGACGCCATGGTTGCCGACATCGGCCTTTCCCGCCAGGTGATTGGAGCCGACCGCGCGGTCGGCATCGAAGCGCTTATCGCCAATGGCGGCACCGCGCCGGTCCGGCCGGGAACAGTCGAATTGCTGATCGACGGCGTTCTCGCAGGCCGATCCGATATCCGCCGCGAGATCCCCGTCAACGCGGTGGAACGCGTCCGTTTTTCGGGCCGCTTCGACTCGCCCGGCCGCCATGTCCTCTCCGTCCGCCTGGGATATGAGGACGACTGCCCGGCCAACAATGCGGCCTTCCGCGCCGTGGATGTGCTGGACAAGCTGCCGGTGCTTCTCGTCGACGGCTCAACGTCTGAACGGTTTTTCCGGGGCGCTGCCGGCTTCCTGCGCGTGGCCCTGCAGCCCGATTCCGATTCCGCCTCGACCAATTTACCGATGATCCGCACCGAGGTGAAATCGGTCCGTGAGTTCGCGAAAGTGGAAGACCTGTCGCCCTACGGCGTCATTGTGCTGGCCAACGTGGCGCGCCTGCCCGACGCGGCGGCTTCCCGCCTTTCCGCGTTTGTGGCCGGGGGCGGGGGCCTGCTGATCGCGCCGGGCGAACGGGCGGAGCCGGACTTCTACAACGGCTGGCGCACCGGCTCGGGCAGCCTGGTTCCGCCCGCGCGGCTGGTCAAGCGGATGACGGCCCCGCGCGATGAGCCTTTCCGGCTCGATCGCCTGTCGTGCAGCCATCCCGCCCTGCGCGTGCCGGTCGAGACCATGCCGCAGGACGTGGGCCGGTTCCTGTCCGAAGTCAGCTGGAACCTTGAGGTCGATCCCGCCGACCGGGAAGTGCGGGTCGGCGCCCGCTTCGGCGGCGAGATGCCGCTGCTGACGGAGCGCACCTACGGCCGCGGCCGGATTCTCATGACGTCCATCGCCTTCGACCGCCAGGATTCCAACCTTCCCACGCTTAAATCGTTCGTCCCGTTCACGCACGAGCTGATCCTGGACCTGGCCTCCCTGAACAGCCCGGTGCTGCACCTGCGTCCGGGTGATGAATGGGCTCTCAAGCTGGATGCCAAACGACCGCGGCTCGGGATCGACCCCGCCGCTGTTTTCCGTGCCATCGGCAAGCAGGGGCTGGCCCTTGAGGTGATCGGTCCGGCCTCCAACAAGCTGGCCGCCGCCGCGCTGGTTCTTCCCGACGGACAGATCCTCATCCGCTCATCGGACACCATCGAGCCCGGCCTGTATGCCCTCCGCATCCCGGTCTCCATGCGGGTGGTTGAACCGGGCAAGCCCCTGGCAACGGGCCCGCTTGAGATTCCATTTTCCGTTGCGCCGTCGGCTGAAGAGGCCAAGACGGGCTCCTTGTCCGATGCCGACCTGGCGCTGGCCCAGCACCGGATCGGGCTCGTGGAAGCCGCCGACCGCCAGGCCCTGATCGGCGCCTCCAGCGGCCAGACGCCGGGCCGCGAAACCTGGCGGGGCCTGGCCGTGGCCGCGCTGTTGGGCCTGCTGGCCGAGGTGGCCCTGACCCGCTGGGTTGCCATCCGGCGCCAGACGGCTCCATTGGCGGGGGTGCCGTCCGCATGATGACCCTGTCGCCCATCCTGTCGCTGATTCTCGCCCCGGTTTGCCTCGTGGTATGGCTGATGACGGCAATCTCGTTTTCCCGCCGGACCAGCCTGGTCGGCCGTTTTGCCGAAGGGGCGCTCCGGCTGGGGGTGGGGACTCTCGCGCTGTATCTTGCCATGGATTGCCTGGGAAAATGGTTCACGCTCTCAACCCCCTGGCCGGTCGCGGCCCTGGCGGCGGCGGGCTCGGCTGCCGTTGAATGGGTCCGCTTCTTTTCGAGGCTCGAGCGACTCGCCGTCCCGCCGAAGACCGCGCGATTGCTGCTGGGGCTGCGCGTGGCGCTGGTGCTGGCCCTGCTGCTGATGCTGCTCCAGCCCGTGCGGATCTGGGAAAACCGTCGCACGATCCGCCGCGAAGTGGCCGTGCTCTTCGACGGCAGCGCCTCGATGCAGGTGCCGGATTCCGGCATGAGCCCCGGTGAAAAGCTGCGCCTCGCCGAGCAGCTCGGCGTGCCCGGAGCCATCCGGAAAGTCCGCCTCGAGCGCCCCGCCGCCGACCTGGAGCAGGTCCGCCAGGAGCTGGGCTCCGTGGCCGACGTCCTGTCCGCGGCCCAGGCCGCCGGGCCGGAAACGGCCCGCCAGGCCGTCAAGGACGACGCGCTGCGGCGCCGGTTGACCCAGGCCGGGAAGCGCGCCCGGGAGGCCCTGGACGTCCTGGTCTCGCCCGCCGCCGCCGCCTGCTTTCCCGCCTCCAGCCCGGTCCGCGGCCGGCTCAGCGGCCTGACGGCCGCCGTCAAGCGCGACAGCCTCGACCCGGTGGCTGCGCTTGTACCCGTTTTTGATATGGCGGCGACGAACGACAAGCCAGACGCCGCGGTGGCGGCGTGCCGGGACGGGCAGGACAAGCTGCGCCGCGCCGCGGTCGCCCTGGCCGACACCGCCCCCCAGCTTGGCGAGGTGGCCAACCTGGCGGACGACGCGCTGGCCCAGGCCATCACGGGCAGCGTGATGAAGGCCATTGAAGCCGCCGCCGGCGCACGCCGCTGCGACCTGGCGGTGACGCTCTGGAACAGCCGGCTCCTCAAGAAGGACGGCTCTCCCGGCGGCGACTCCCTGGCCGTCAGCCTGGACAACGCATATGGAACACGACCCTTCCTTTTCGATGGAGCCGTCTCACCGGTCGACCGGACCAGCTTGTCCACCAACTCCGCCGGCCTGTTCGCGGCCGGGGCGGAGAAGGGGACCGATCTGGCGGCCGCCCTCGACGGCATCGCCCGCGCCTTTCCGCCCTCCGGCCTGGCCGGCGTCGTGATGTTCACGGACGGCCGCCACCATGCGCCCTCATCGGTCGACGACGCCGTCAAGGCGTTCCAGTCGAAAAACATCCCCGTCATTCCCGTCGCCATGGGCGGCTGGCGCCGCCCGCCGCTCGACGCGGGGCTGATGTCCATCGACGCGCCGGAAAGCGTGCGGACCAACGACCGGGTGACCGTGACGGCCATGCTCAAGGCCGATGGCCTGCGCGGGACCAATCTCGCGATCCGCCTCTACCGGAACGCCCTCTGCGTGGGCACCCAGGTGGTCAACGCCGCCACCGACTCGTTCCGCCAGCGGATCGCCCTCGCGGACGAGCCCCGCTCGAACGGCCTCTACCGCTACAGGCTGGAAGTGGATGCATTTCCCTCGGAGGTCACGCTCTCGAACAACACCGCCTCGGTGCCTGTCATGGTCACCGATTCCCAGATCCGCCTGCTCGTGGTGGAGTCCCGCCCGCGCTGGGAGTTCCGCTACCTGAAGAACCTGTTTTCGGGTCGCGACCGCTCCGTCCGCCTCCAGCACGTGCTGCTGGAGCCGGACACGATCGCGGGCCTGCCGCCGCAGGCTCCTATCCCGGCTTCCGCCTCGCGGGGCGTGGACGAGGTGGAGGCCACCGTGCTGCCGCAGTCGCCCGAGGAGTGGCTCAAGTTCGACGTCATCGTGATCGGCGACGTGGCGCCCTCGGCGTTCACCAACAACGAGCCGGCGGTCTGGGACCGGTTCGTCAAGGAGCGCGGCGGCCTGCTGATCGTGATCGCCGGCCCCCGCTCCATGCCGCGCGCCTGGCGCGACACCCCGCTGGCCGGCCTCCTGCCCGTCACCGTGGGCGAGGCGCCCATCCCCTGGCTGGCCTCTCCCGACGAGGCCTACCGCGTCCGCCTGACGGCCGAAGGCCGCGGCCACCCCCTCGTGAAGCTGGCGCCGGACGCGGCGGAGAGCGAGGCCACGTGGAACCGCCTGCCGTCCCTCTACTGGCGGCATCCCATTCAGTCCGTCAAGGCCGGCGCCTCCGTTCTACTCTATGCCGTTTCCGAATCCGCCCTGGCCGCGGCCGCGCCCGAGAAGCGGGCCGATACGCTCCCCGACGAGGAGTCGCTCAAGCGCCTCAAGGAAATGGAGAACAGCCATGCGCTGCTGACCCTCCAATCCATCGGCCTGGGGCGGGTGGTCTTTTTCGCGTTCGACCAGACCTGGCGGCTGCGCTACTGGGTGGGCGACACCTGGCATCACACCCTGTGGGGACAGGTGGTGCGAGACGGCGGCGGCGACAAGCTGGTGGCGGGGGATTCCCTGGCCCGGGTCGGCGCCTCGAAGCTGCGCTACCTTCCGGGCACGCCCGTCATCGTGCGCGCCCGCCTGCTGAAAGCCGATTACGCCCCCCGGACCGACGCCGATGCGCTGGTCGAAATCTGGCAGGGCGCCCAGCTGGTGACGCGGGGCGCGATGCAGCCGGTGGCCGGTCGGTCCGGCTTCTACGAGCGCCGGTTCGACGCCCTGCCCGAGGGCGATTACCGGGTCGTGCTGTCCGAGAAGGAGATTCCGGCGCCCGTGGAAACGGGGTTCAGCGTTGTTTCTGAAATGGGATCGGAGATGTCCGAGCTGGGCGCCGACCGCGGCTTGCTGGGCCGGCTGGCCGACCAGACCGGCGGGCGGGTCATCGAGGCCTGGCGGCTGGAGGATGTCGCCGGCCGGCTGAAAGCCCCCTCCGAAACGCTGACGGAGCGGCGGCAGTGGGATCTGTGGGACTCCTGGTGGCTTCTCGGCCTCGTCCTGGCCCTGGGCGCCGCGGAGTGGCTGGTTCGCAAACGGGCTGGACTTATTTAAGAAGGAGGCGCGCGTATGGCGTCATCTGACTGGATCACGAATGGCTCGATGCCGGAGGCGGTGGCGAAGGCCCTGCAGCGGGCCATCGCGCAGACGCGCTGGATTATCACCCTGCGCGGCCTTTCGGCCACGCTCGGACTCGGGCTGGCCGCCTTTTTCGCCGTCATGCTGATCGACGCGAAAACCGTCTTCATGGATGCCTGGCCGCGCTGGGCCCTGAGCGGCTTCGCCTACGGGGTCACGGTCCTGTCCGCGCTCTGGTTCCTGCTCCGCCCGCTGCGCCGCACCTTCACGCTGGCCGGCATGGCCCGCATCATCGAACAGCGCCATCCCGAGCTCCAGGAGCGGCTCAGCTCGATCGTGGAACTCACCGCGGCCGGATCCGCCGGCGAATGGCGGGGCTCCGAGACGCTGATTCAGGCTCTGGCCGGCCAGGCCCAGGCGGATGTGGAAGCCGTCCGGCCGTCGGACGCCGCCTCGGTCAGGGCCATCCGCCCCTGGATCGTCGGCGCCATCAGCCTGCTGGCCGTGCTGGCGCTCATGCTGGCTGTCCGGCCGCGCGAAACCGCCGTCCTGCTGGGCCGCGCCGTCCTTCCCATGGCGAACATGGCCAACCTGTCCGCCCTGGAGCTGGACGTGAAGCCGGGCGACGCCAGGGTGGGGGAAGGCCGCCCCCTCACGCTGTCCGTCACACTCCCAGGCCGCCGCGGCCAGGAGGCGTTCCTGTTCATCACGTCGTCCGCCAACGGCCGCGAAACGCCCGTGGACCTGAACCGGTCCAATCCGGGACCCGACGGCCGCCTGACCTGGTCCGCCACTCTCGACGCGGTCCAGTCGGATTTCCAGTACCGGTTCAGGGTCGATCGCGGCGTGACGCGCCGGTACCGGATCCGGGCGGTGCCGCCGCCCGTCGTCCGCGGCGTGACCGTCCAGTATGCCTATCCCTCCTACACGGGACTGGCCGAGCGCAATGCGCCTGACCAGGGCGGCGCGATTCACGCGGTCGATTTCACTCGCATCAGCCTGAAGGCGCGCGTGAACAAGCTGATCGCCAAGCCCTGGCTGGTGCTGACGGGCTCCCAGCCGATGGTGATCACCGGCACGGTGGAGCGGGCGGGCGCCGACGAGGTGGTGCTGGTCTTTCCCCTGGTGCTCAAGCCCGGGTTGAACGGGCTGGCGTCCCTGGTGCTGACGGACGAATACGGGTTCGCCAATCCGCCCTGGCAGCGCACCGTTCAGGCGATTCCGGACGCCAAGCCGGCCTTGAAGGTGCTGTTCCCGGACAAGCCGGCGCTGCGCCTGTCCCGCCGCGATACGCTTCCGATGCTCGCCGCCGGTGCCGACGATTTCGGGCTGACCCGGGGCGAGTGGCGCGTGGATCCGAAGCCGCGGCCCGGCCTCGTCCAGGCCGCCGTCGTGGAGCCCGTCAGCAACCGGCCGCCCCTGGTGCTGCAGGATTCCCGGTCGCTCTCGTTCTCCGATCCCGCCCTGACCGGCGCCGTCCAGGTGGTGGTGACATTCCATGTCGCCGACAATCGGGATGTCGCCTGCGGGGGACCCCAGTGGTCGGCCAGCGCCCCCGTGACCATCGTGTTCGACGACGCGGCGCCGCCCGTCGAGGAGCAGGCCTTGACCGCCCAGGAGACCTTTGTCCGCGCCCAGCTCGATGCGGCTAAGAAGGAACTGACCGCGGCGCGGGATCAGCTGAAGCCAGCGGCCGGGCAGATGGCGCGCCCGGAGACGACCGACGCGGCCCAGAAATCGGCTGAGGAAGCGCGCCGCCGCGTGGCGGAGGCGGCGAAGGATCTGACCCGGCTGGCCGAAGGCGCCCGGGACGGGTACCTGGCGTCGGCGGCGACCCAGGCGGAAGCCATCGTCCGCGAGCCTATGGCCCAGGCGGAGCAGAAACTCGACCGGGTTGCCCTGGAGCCGGTTCCTGCCGACAAGGCCCTGAATGCCACGCAGGCCGTCGCAGCCGTTCAGGCCGCCCTCGACCAGGTGCAGCTGCTTTCAAGCAATGCCGTGCAGATGGCCTCGGCGGTCCGGCAGGCGCTGGCATTGAAAGATATGGCGGAGCGGGCCGAGGCGAGGACGGATGACGCCAAGGCCGTTACGCCTGCGCCCGAGGCGGAGAAGGAACGGAAGCAGGATGTCGAGCGGCTGGGCGAGATCATGAAAAACCTGCCCGCCGAAGCCGTGGCCAATGCCTTGCGGGACCAGCTGAAAGACGCGGTCAAAACCGCGGAGGCGATCGCCGAACAGCAGCAGCTCGTGGTCAAGAAGACGAATGAGGCGCTGGAGCCGGGGCATACGGGAAAAGAGGAACTGAAGGAGCTGGTCGCGAAGCAGGACGCGCTGGCCCGCGAGGCGCAGGCCGCGCCCGAGGCGGCCCGGACGGCCGCCGACATGCGCGAGGCGACCGAGGCGATGAAGCGCGACGAGCTGGAAACGGCCCTGAAGAAGCAGGACGCCGTGGCCGCCGCCCTTCGCGAGCGGAAAGATCAGAAAGAGGAACAGTCGCGCCTGCCGGCGGAGAACGCGGCAGCCGCGACGGCGGACGCGGAGGCAAAAGCGGCGGATCAGGCCGCGCGCCGCACCGACCAGGCCGCCCGCGCGCTCGACGCGCTCAAGGACCGGATGGACAAGGCCGTCCGCGACCAGGCGGCCGCTCCCGCGAAAGAGGCGAAGCCCGATTACCGTGTCCCGAAAATGGCTGAGGAGGTCGGGAAGGCCGCCGCCGAAGCGACCGCGCTGGCGGATCAGGCCGATAAGAAGGCCGTGCAGGCCGCCGTGGCGGCTGAGCAGGTCAAGGTTGCTGCCGATCCCGCGGAGCGGGAGAAGGCGCTGGAGAAGACGGTCGAAGCCGCCCGTGAGGCCGAAGCGCTGAAGCGCCAGGCCGAGGCCATGACGGACAAGATGCGCAAGGAGACGGCGCCGCTGCTGGCCCCGGGCGACCGGGCCGACATGCTCAAGGAACGCGCCAACGAAGCCGCGCAGCGCGCGGTGCAGTCCGCCGAGCTGGCGCGGCGGGTTGACCCGAAAGCCCCGGAAACGAAACAGGCGGACGCCTCCGCCGCCAAGGCATCCGACGCGGCCGAACAGGTGGAAAAGGCCGCCGCCGCCGTGCGGCAGGCGCCTGGTCAACCCGACCAGAACAAGGCGCTGGCGCAGGCCGAGAAGAAGACCGCCGAAGCCGAGCAGGAGGCCGCGTTGGCGGAGCGGGCGTCTGATGCGGTCCGCAAGGAAGGATTGGATAAAAAGGCCGCCGCCGAGCGTTTGAAGGAACCGGAGCGGAAGGCGGAGGAAGCGGTTGCCCGGGCCCAGGATGCGGCGCGCGAAGCCCAGGATGCGGCGAAGCGGGCAGCGCTGGCGAAAGACAAGGCGGGCCCCCAGGCGGCCGCGGCGGAAGAGATCAAGGCGCTGACCGATGCGGCAGCCTATTTCGGCGAGCGGGCCGTGGCCCAGGCCAAGGCTGCCCAGGACGATGCGAAACAGGCGGCTCGCGCGGAGCCGCCCGAGGAAAAAGCCAAGGCTGCGGATGGCGCCGTCGACAAAGCCGTTAAAGCGGAAAGCGCGGCCAGGGCAGCCGAAAAGTTTGCCGACCAGGCGGAGAAGGTCGCGGCCCAGGCGTTGCCGGAAGCGGCGCGCGCGGAGCAGGCGGCCGCTGCGGCGAAGCGGGACAGCCTCGATGCGCGGCAGGCCGCGAAGGAGACCAAGGACCTGGCGGAAACGAAAACGGCGGCGCAGGATAAGCCGGTCGTCAAGCAGCTCCAGGAAATGGCCGACAAGGCGGCCGTCCAGGCCGAGCAGGCTGCGGTCAAGGCTGCTCAGCTGGCGGAACAGGTTAAGAAGTCGCCGACCCCCGAAGCGGCTGCTGACGCCCGGCGCAAGACGGAGGAAGCCGCGGCCCAGGCCAAGGCCGGCGCCGAGACGGCGAACCAGGCGAAGGATCTGGCGCAACAGGCGGCTGCTCGGTCGGCCGTGCCGGAAACCCGGGCCAACCTGGCCAAGCAGTCAGCGGAACAGGCCGCCCGCGATGCGGCGCAGGCTGCCGAAAAGGCCAAACAGGCTTCCGCCGCCGTTCCCAAGCCGTCCGTACTGGAGGCGGCCAAGGCGGCTGACCAGGCCGCGCAGCAAGCCAAACAGGCGGCCCAGGAGGCGGCGAAGGCCGCCGATGAAACCGCGAAAGCCACGACGACGAAGGATGCGGCGGCCAAGGCCGACCAGGCTGAAGCAGCCGCCATCAAGGCGATCGAACAGTCCGCCAAGGCCTCCGAGCAGGCGGGACTGGCGGAAGCCGCCGCCCGGCCCGATGCGCCGCCCCAGGTGAAACAGGAGGCCGCGCGCCCGGCGGGTCCGGACATGCGGGCGAAACTGGCCCAGCAGACCGCGGAGAAGGCGGCACAGGAAGCCGTCAAGGCCGCCGAGAAAGCCAAACAGACTGCGGGGGCCACGCCCAAGCCCGCCGTGAAGGCGGCAGCCAGGGAAGCGGACCTGGCTGCGCAACTGGCTAAACAGGCGGCACTGGAAGCGGCCAAGGCCGCCGGTGAGACCACCCAGGCTGCCACGCCGAAAGAGGCGGAGACCAAGGCGGGTCAGGCTGAAGCGGCTGCAACGAAAGCGGTGGACCAGGCGGCCAAGGCCGCCAGTCAGGCGGCCCAGGCCGAAGCTGCGGCCAAGCCTGGCGCGCCTTCACAGGCGGCTCAGGAGAAAACGCGGTCCGCATTGCCGGATATGCGGGCAAAGCTGGCCCAGCAAACAGCGGAACAGGCGGCGCAGGAAGCGGCCAAGGCAGCCGATAAAGCCCGGCAGACCGCCGCCAGTGCGCCCAAGCCCGCCGTGCAGGACGCGGCCAAGGCGGCGGACCAGGCCGCGCAGCAGGCCAGGCAGGCGGCTCAGGATGCGGCGCGCGCGGCCGGTGAAACGGCGAAGGCGGTGACATCGAAGGATGCGAATGCCAAGGCCGACCAGGCGGCCGCGGCTGCCGGCAAGGCGGTGGACCAGGCCGCGAAGGCGGCCGAGCAGGCGGTGCAGGCGGAAACCGCGGCGAAGCCGGATGTACCCGTTCCCGGCGCGGAGCAAAGGCGCCAGCAATCGGTCCAGGATGCGGCAAAGGCGGCCGAGATGGCGAATGCGCAGGCTGCCCAGGCTGCCCAGGCGGCGCAGACCGCTGCCCAGGCCGCGGATCAGGCCAGGAAACGGGCTCAGGCCCCGGCCGAGGGGAAAGCGCCACTGAATGAGCGGATGAATCAATTGGCGGGCCAGGCCGAGCAGGCGGCCAAGGGTGCCCGCGATGCGTCCGCGAAAGCGGCTGCCGAGGCACAGGAGGCGGGCAAGATGAATGAGGCCGCTGCCCAGGCGGCCACGCCTTCGTCCGCTGCAGCCAAAGCCATTGCCGCCGATGAAAAAGCCCGTGAGGCGGCCGGGCTGGCGGCGGAGGCGGGACAGCTGGCGGACCGGGCCAAGGCGGCGGTCGAGAGCCAGGATGCGGCGCAGCTGAGGGATCTGGGCGAGCGCCAGCGCGATTTGACGGCGGAAACACGCGACGCGCTGGCCGGCCAGGAGCGGACTCCGGGCGACCAGTGGCGGAAAGTGGCCGGTCGGCAGAAAGACGTGGCCGAAGCGGCGGCCGGATTGAAGGACGAGTTGGCGATCGCCAAGGCGATGGCCGACATGCTCAAGAAACCCGAACGGGCGCAGGAACTGGAGCGCGGAGCAGCCCAGGCGGCTGAGGCGGCCCAGAACGCACAGGCGGCGGGGCAGTCGCTCGACAAAACGGCCCAGGCCTCGGACGGCGTGAAGCAAAAACAGGACCAGCAGGCGGCCCCCGCCGAACTGGCCGCCGCCCGCCAGGCGGCCGATACCGCCGCCGGCCAGGCGAAACAGCAGGTGGAGACGGCCGACGCCGCGATCGCGAAAGCCATGTCGAACGCGAAGCAGCAGGCCCAGCAGGCCCTGGACAAGCTGCCGGCCGCCGAGCCCGCGGATCAGCCGCCGGCCGGGACGGAGACGGTCGCCGCGGCGGAAAAGAAGGCCGAGCAGACGATGGCCGATTCGATTCCCGATGCCATGCAGGCGCTTCAGCAGGAATCGCGCAAGGGTGCTGAAGCGCCTCCTGAAGCGGCGGCGGCTCCTCTGGACAAGGCGGCGCAGGCAGCGGCAGAGCGGGCGGAAGCGATGGGCGGCAAGCCGGAGGCCCGGTTCCCGCGGATGGACATGCCGGCGGGCGGCAACGGTGGCGGGCGTAATGTGGGGGAAGAGGAGGCGGTGGCCGAAGGCGGCTATGAGGCCAATCGGCTGCGCGATTGGCTCCGGCTATCGGGGGACTTGGGCGGAACGGTGATGGATTCGGCCGAGGACGGTGAGCCCGAGGATTACCGCGGACTGATCCGGAAGTATTTCGAAGAGGTGTCGAGGAGGTCGCATGACGAATAAACTCCTCATCCGCCTGCTGTCCGTGCTGATCCTGGTGTGCCCGGTCCTGCTGCCGGCCGTGGAGCCGACCGAGGACGAGCGGTTCCGCAAGTCGTTCGACGAGGCCATTGACCGGGGGCTGGCCAGTCTGCGGCAGAAGCAGCAGCCGAACGGGTCGTGGGAGAATCACGCGGGCGTCACATCCCTGGGCGTGATGGCGTTCCTGGCCAAGGGCTACAGCCCGGGGCTGCAGCCGTATGGCGACACGGTGAACCGGGGCATCGACTACATCCTGGGGCTGCCGAACAAAAACGGGTACATCAACCAGGGCGGCGGCGGCATGTATACCCACTGCATGGCGGCGCTCATGCTGTCGGAGGTGTCGGGCATGTGCGATCCCGAGCGCCAGGAGCGGATCGACAAGCTGCTGCCCAAGGCGCTGGAGTTGATCCTGACGGCCCAGCGGGTCAACAAGGGTGCCAAGATGCAGGGCGGCTGGCGGTATGAGCCGACGGCGAACGACAGCGACATCTCGCTTTCCGGCTGGGCGTTCATGGCGCTGCTCGCGGCCAAGAACAGCGCGGCGCCCGTGCCGAGGGAGGCCATCGACAAGGGGCTTGAGTTCCTGGTGCGGTGCGCGAACGCCGACGGCGGGTTCGGGTATACCCCGGGCAGCGGGTCGGGCGCGGCGCGGACGGGCGTGGGCCTGCTGTGCCTGGAGTTGAGCGGCAAGCACCGGTCGCCTGAAACGCTCAAGGCGGGCCAGTTCCTGCTGAAGCGCGGATGGGTCGATTCCCATTTTTATTACGGCGCCTATTATGCCGCCCAGGGCATGTTCCAGCTGGGCGGGGAGGAGTGGGAGGAATTCGCCCCGAAGCTGTATGAAGCCATCCTGGCGAAGCAGGAGGCAGACGGCTCATGGGGCGGGGGCGGGGAGGGGAACGCCGGCCCCTGCTACCGGACCTCCATGGCGATCCTGGCGCTGAGCGTCTCCTACCGCCAGTTGCCCATTTACCAGCGCTGAGGCGGGATCTGGACACAGGCGCCGGATTCGGATAGGCTATCTGAGATGAAACCGACCCGAATCGCCGCCCGCAAATGCGCTTCGCACCTATCTGCTGGCCGGTCCGCCTGGAAGGCGGCCGAAGACTACGGCATCGACATGGCCCTTCTGGTCGCCAACCTGAAGAGGACTCCCCTTGAACGCATGCGCCGGCATGACGCGGCGTTAAACGCCTGCCTGGCGCTGCGGCGGGGAAAGCGGTTGAATGAACGCTGATCTGGCGGGGCTTCTTCACCGGCTTGCGGAATACGACGTTGATTTTGTCGTCGTGGGAGGCTTCGCCGCCATCGTGCATGGAAGCACCCTGGTGACTCAGGATATCGACGTCTGTTATGCGTAACCCAAGCG
>CAYZVY010000096.1:0-15611 GCA_964481675.1 uncultured Verrucomicrobiota bacterium | reverse complement strand
GACATCGCCCATGACGAGGACCCCACCCGCCCCACCACGGCCGGATTCAACCAGTCCGACGCCGCCATCGCCAACGGCCTCGCCGCGGTTGTCGATGTTCCCGGCTGGAACTACCGGCCGCACCGCTATAACGCCTATCACTGCGCCCACCCCGAATGGCCCGTCTACGGCAGCGAAACCGCCTCGTGCGTCAGCTCCCGCGGCGCATACTATTTCCCGGTCGACGAGGAGCGCGGCACCCGGCGACCCTCCCTGCAATGCAACAGCTATGACCTGACCTGCGCCGGGTGGGCCAGCAGCCCCGACGCCGAATTCCGCGGCGTGGACGAAAACCCGTTCATCATGGGCGAGTTCGTCTGGACGGGCTTCGACTATCTGGGCGAGCCGACCCCCTACGGCGCGGAGTGGCCCAGCCGAAGTTCCTATTTCGGGATCATCGACCTGTGCGGCCTCCCCAAGGACCGCTTCTACCTCTACCAGAGCCGCTGGGCGCAGAAGAAAACCCTGCATCTCCTGCCGCACTGGACCTGGCCCGAGCGGGCCGGGCAGATCACGCCGGTCCACTGCTACAGCAGCTGGGACGCGGTGGAGCTGTTCGTCAACGGCGTCTCCCAGGGCTGGCGCCACAAGAACGAGCGGAACCTGCTGGGCCGCTACCGCCTGGTGTGGAGCGGCGTCGTGTATGAGCCCGGCGAACTCAAGGCCGTAGCCTATGACGCCGAAGGCAAACCTGCGGCGGAAACCGTCGTACGGACCGCCGGCGCCCCGGCGCGACTGGAAATGCAGGCCGAACGGGAGTCGATGAAGGCGACTGGCGACGACATGGGATTTGTCCGCGTGGCCGTGACGGACGCCGCTGGAACCCTCTGCCCGCGCGCCGGCAACCGGGTCCGCTTCACGGTGGCGGGGCCCGCGGACCTCGCGGCCGTGGACAACGGGGACGCCACTTCGGTCGAACCCTTTGCGGCACCCGCCCGAGCCGTCTTCAACGGCCTGTGCGTGGTGTATCTCCGCTCGCGCGCCGGTGCGCAAGGCGAGGTGATCCTGCGCGCCGAAGCCGAGGGTTTAGCGCCTGCCGAAGTCCGGATCCAGGCGGAATAACGGGTTCTCATTTCATCCACGCCATCGCTTCTTGCGCGGACGGTGCCGTGCTCCCACCTTCATTGGCCTTACTTCTGGAGGTGGGAGCGCGGCACCGTCCGCGCGATCATGCCCCTGCATACGCGATGTCTTGACATGATAAAATTACATGATGTATGTTTATTGACATGAAAACACTGGCGACCATGGTGACTGAACGAGGGCAGGTGTCGATTCCCGCCCAGATCAGGAAACAACTGCACCTGAAGGCCGGACAGCGCGTCATTTGGGAACCGATTTCCGATCACGCGTGCAGAATCGTGGCCGCCCCGGACCGGGCGGCACCCGGGGCCGTGGCGATGCTGGGCCATGCCTCGACCTTCAGGACCCCCCGCCGGACCCGCGCCTGGATGGCCGAACTTCGGGAAGGCGACACGAAATGACCTGGGTGGTGGATACCTGCCTCGTGATCGACGTCCTGGAGGGAGATCCCGAATTTGGCCGCCCCTCCGCCATACTTCTGGACAAACTGGCCGGCGAAGGACTCTGTTTGTGCCCGGTCAGCTATATCGAACTGGCGCCCGCTTTCCTGGGCGATGCCCACCGACAAAACACGTTCCTGTCCGACATCGGCATTCAGCATTCCACCCCTTGGGAATGGAGCGACACGCAACGCGCCCACAAGGCCTGGGATCATTTCGTGACACTTCGCCGGACCCGGAAACTGACCCGGCGGCCGGTTGCGGATATCCTGATCGGGGCCTTTGCCTCGGGCCGCAAAGGTCTTCTGACGCGGAACACAGCCGACTTCAAAACCATCTTCCCCAGCCTGACCACCGTCTCGCCGCTTCGCTAAGCCCGAGAGTCGCGTGAGCTCTTCTCTTGATCTTCCCCCCTGCCCTGCTATCCTTCACCAAATCCAGGGAGCCGCCATGTACCCCGACGTCATTACGCCGCGTTCGTTTCCCGACAAGTTGGAGCAGGTCGGCTACGATCCCTTCGGCCTGATGCCGAAAGCCTTCCCGGCCCGCCCCTACGTGTTCGCCACCCCCGCCCGGCTGGCCATCACCCGCCGGCTGGTCAAGTCGCCCGGCTGGCCCCGCCAAGCCCTGGCGCTGCTGCTCGAGCGGGCGGCCGAGCCCTGCGACTTCCCGGCGGAACCGCCGGCCGCCCCCCACCCGCTGGCCCAGAAAACAGCGACCCACGCGCTGCGCAATGCGTACGCCGCGCTGGTCACGGGCGATCCCGCCTGCCGCGACCGGGCGCTCGACGCCCTGCGCCGCCTGGCCCGCGCCTATCCCGCCTGGCCCGTGAAACCCGGCCTGGGCCGGCTGGGCATCGAGGACAACCAGGAAGGCTTCTTCATCCACACCCTCGCCTCCGCCTACGACTGCCTGGCCGCGGAACCGCTGTCCTCGGACGACGACCGCCTGTTCCGCGCCATGCTGGAAGCGACCCGCGCCGCCTCCGACGCCTCGTCCCATGCCTACTGCGGCAACCACAACACGGGCGGGATGCGCGGCCGGATGACCGCCGCCGCGGCGCTGGGCGACCGCCAAGGGATCCACGACACGCTATACGGCTGCACGCGGAACGGCCAGTGGCGGTACGGCCTCATTCACCAGCTCCGCCACGACTTCCTCTCCGACGGCCTGCACTGGGAACGGACCCCCGGCTACCACTTCTTCACGCTGTACCTGGTCGTTGAATTTGCCGACATGCTCGAAAACCTGGGCGTGGACCTGTGGCACGCCAAACTGCCGCCGCTGCAGCAGGACGACGGACATGACCTGCACCGGTCCTATGGCCCCGCCAAGGGGTTCAAGACCATCCAGGCCGCATTCGACGCCCCGCTTTACCTCGCCTTCCCCAACGGCGACCTTTCCATGCTGGGCGACTCGCGGCTCGCCAATCTCCGCGGGTCCTGGAGCTGGTCCACGCTCTACGACTCCGCCTACGAAGCCTACAAGTCCCCCCGCTACGCCTGGCTGCTGAACCGCATGGAGCAGGATTACCCGCAGGACAAACGGGCGTTTCCGGGCCTGCCCATGCCCTTCCAGAATCCCTGGGTGGCTGACCTCGGGCTGGCTCGGATGAGGCGCGCCCGCTATCCCGAGGGCCGCATGGACTGGGGCCGCGACACCGCTGTTTCCATCACCGGCCGCCACACGCGCGGCTGCACTCTCTTCCCCGAGTATGGCGCCGCGGTGCTCCGCGCCGCCATCGACAACCCCGCGGCCCCGGCCTCGTTCCTGTTCTGGGGGCCCCACGCGGCGGGCCACCAGTCGCCCGCGGCCCTTCACGCCGACTTCTACGGCGGCGGCCGCACGGCCACGGACGCGCCGCGCATGGACGCCCGGGGCTACTCGGACCCGCTCTACCTGACCTGGGCCCGCACGACCATCGCGCACAACACGGTGACGGTGGACGGAAAGGCCATGTTCCCCTATGATTTCGACACCGATTCCCTCTGGGAGTGCGACCGGTGGCGGGACACGATTTCGGACGGCGAACTGGTGCTGTTCCAGCCCGACGGCAAGGGGTTCAGTGCCGTGCGGGCCCGCAACGAGCGCGTCTACCAGGACGTGGTGCTGGACCGCACGCTCATTGTGACCGGCGCGTTCATTCTGGACGTCTTCCGGGTGACCGCCGACCGTGTCCGGCAGTTCGACTGGGCCCTGCATGTGGCCGGCACGCCGGCGTATCCCGCGGGAACCCGCGCCGCCTCGCTGGGCCAGGAGCGCGGCTACCGCCATTTCAGCGACGTGAAGCGGCTTCCCGCAACAGGCGCCTCCTTGGAACTGGCATGGACCCAACCCGCCGGGACCACCCGGGTGGCGGCCGTGCTGCCGCCCCGCTGCTCCGCCTGGACGGGCCGGGATCCGCTGCCCGAAGCCAGTCATACGCACGCGCTGGGCGAACTCGACCCCGTCGCCCCGCGCCACACCCTGATCCTGCGGACGCGCGGAAAAAGCGCGCTGTTCGTCTCGGCCTGGAGCTTCGGTGGCAAGCCCGTTCCGCTCCGGCTGGTGGAGGGAGACGCCGCGTCGGATGTGATCATTAAAACGGGGACACTGACGTGGACGGTTCCCGTGGATTCAAAACCAATTCATCGAAAGGTGTAGGGGCGGTGCTTGCGCCGCCCGCAAGTCCGGCGCATCCGCTCGGCGGGCTTCGCAAGCGAAGTTACACCAGAGGAATTCCCGCTATTTTGTGGCATTTTTTCATCACATCAAATATTCTAAAAAAGAGAGGCTTCTTTTCTTCACAGGAGGGAGAATCATGAAAGTCCAAAGCATCACTCGGCGAATCGGATTTCTCGCGGCTTCCTTCATGCTGGCGGCTGCGGCCGCGCAGGCCGCCAGTTCCGAATTCATCACGATCGACAGAAACGTTACGTTTACGTTATAGGACACCCATGTTTCCCGACATCATCACGCCACGCTCGTTTCCGGAAGAACTGGAAAAAGTCGATTACGATCCGTTCCGCCTGATGCCGGAAGGCTTTCCGGTCCGTCCCTATATCTTCACAAGCCCGTCCAAGCTGGCCACGACCCGCCGGCTGCTGAAGCAGAAGGGCTGGCCCGCCCAGGCCCTCGCCCTGCTGCTCAAGCGCGCGGCGGAGCCCTGCGAATTCCCCGAAAACCCGTCTGCCGCGCCCGACAAGAGCACCCAGAAGACAGTCATGCAGGCCCTGCGCAACGCCTTTGCCGGGCTGCTCCTGGGCGATTCCGCCTGCCGCGAGCGCGGCCTGGAGCTCTTCCGCCGCCTGGCCCGGGCCTACCCGCAGTGGCCCATCCGGCCCACTCACGGCCGTCTGCCGTGCGGGGACATCGGGGAAGGCCTGTTCATCCACATGGCGGCAGGCGTTTACGACTGCCTGGCGGCCCAGCCCCTGGATCCGGCCGATGACCGCCTTTTCCGCGCGTTCCTGGAGTCCACGCGGGCGTCCTCCGACACGGCGGGCCATCCCACCTGCGGCAACCACGGCACCGCCGTCCTGCGCGGCCGGCTGGCGGCCGCCGCCGCGCTGGGCGACCGGCAGGGCATCCACGACACGCTCTATGGCTGCCACCGGAACGGCATCTGGCGCTATGGCCTGATCCACCAGCTCCGCCACGACTTCCTCTCCGACGGCCTGCACTGGGAGCGTTCGCCGGGCTATCATTTCCTGACGCTCCACCTGGTCACCGAAATGGCGGACCTGCTCGAAAACCTGGGCGTGGACCTCTGGCACGCCAAGCTGCCCCCGCTGCAGCAGGACGACGGACGCGACCTGCACCGCGCCTATGGGCCCGCCAAGGGTTTCAAGTCCATCCAATCCGCCTTCGATGCCGCCTGCTATTTCGCCTTCCCCAACGGGCAGCTCTCCCTGTTCGGCGACTCCGGCCTCACCAACCTGCGCGGTTCGTATGTCTGGGGGACGCTGTTCGATTTCGCCTACGAGGCCTACCGCGAGCCCCGCTATGCCTGGGTTCTCAACCTGGCCGAGGCGGACTACCCGCAGGCGGAACGGGCGCAGCCGGGCCTCCCCATGCCGTTCCAGGACGACTGGATCGCCGACCTGAGCCTGGCCCGCATCCGGCGGGTGAAGTATCCCGCCGGCCAGATGGACTGGTCGCGCGACACCCCGATCTCACTGAGCGGACGCCATCAGGGTGGCTGCTCGCTCTTCCCGGTCTACGGGGCGGCCGTGCTTCGCACCCGGCCGGAAAAACTGGAATCGCCCGGGGCGTTCATGTTCTGGGGCCCACACACGGCCGGACACCAGGCCCCGGCGTCCCTGCATCTCGACCTGTTCGACGGCGGGCGCCGGGCCACGGATGCGCCCCGCTCGGACAAACGAGGCTATGGGGACCCGCTCTTCCTCACCTGGATCCGGACCACGATCGCCCACAACACGGTGACCGTGGATGAAAAGCCCATGTTCCCGTATGATTTCGAAACGGAATCCATCTGGGAATGCGACCGGTGGCGGGACACGATTTCGGACGGCGAGCTGGTGCTGTTCCAGCCCGACGACAAGGGCTTCAAGGCGATCCGCGCCCGGAACGAACGTGTTTACAAGGACGTCGTCCTTGACCGGACCGTCATCGCGACCGAAGAGTTCATCCTGGACGTCTACCGCGTCACAGCCGACCGCGTCCGGCAGTTCGACTGGGCCATGCACGTGGCCGGAACACCGCAATGGCCGGCCGGCACGCGCGATGGCTCGCTGGGAGACAAGCGCGGATTCCGGCATTTCAGCGAGGTAAAACGGATTCCGGTGAAGGGGCCGGCGTTTGAACTGGCCTGGACCGAACCCGGGGGAAGCACGCACCTGTCGGCCGTGACCCCGCCCCGCTGTTCCGCCTGGACGGGGCGCGACCCCCTGCCCGCCTCGGACAACATGCACACCCTGGGCGACCGGGGCCTTGTTCCGCCCCGCCACACCCTGATCCTGCGGACGCGCGGGACGAGCGCGCTGTTCGTGTCGGCCTGGAGCTTCACGGGGAAGCCCGTCCCGCTGCGGCTGGTGAACGGCTCGGCCGAAACGGATGTTGTGATCAAAACAGGGACAGGACCGAAGGCGCTGACATGGCTGGCGCCGGCGAGTCCCGGGCCGGTTCAGCGACGGGTGTAGGGGCGGTGCTTGCGCCGCCCGTCGTCACAATACCGGCCCGGCGCGGGCGCCGCAAGCAGCGCCCCTACACCATTTGCAGCTCCACCGCCCGCCTCGCCTTTCCCGCCGCCCACTCCTTCAACAGCCCCTGTAAATGAGCGCGCGATGACGCATACGCCGGGTCGTCCACCCGATTTTCAAGTTCGGCGGGATCCCGCGCCAGATCGAACAGCAGGGTCGGCCGGTCCTCGTCCCCTTCCACCACCAGTTTCAGAGCATCCTCCCGCACCATCCGCCACTTGGGCATCTCCGAAAAGACGGGGCCTCTCAGCACCTGCGACTCGCCTCGCGTGAGCGGCGCAAAGTCAACACCAGGCAAACCCGGCTCCGGCGCCAGGCCTGCCAGATCGAGAAGCGTCGGAAAGAAATCCACGCCCGAAACCAGGGCGTCCGACACCATGCCGCGCGCGCCCGCCGGCACCCGCACGATCAGCGGGATGCCGCTCGATTCCTCGTGCGGGAAACACTTGTTCTTCAGCCCGTGGCTGCCCTGCATATCGCCGTGGTCGGACGTGAACACCACAACCGTGTCCCCGGCCAGCCCCAGCCGGTCCAGGGCATCCAGCAGCCGACCCACGTTGGCGTCAATCTGCGTCACCATGGCGTAATACAGCCGCCGGTACTCGTCCAGGTTATTGCCGTAGCGAATGAAATCGGGGCATGTGTCGGGCGGCCGCGGGCTGAGCGGGCTCCAGGTCCCGGTGTAGGGATCGACCGGCCGGCAGTTGGGCCGCGGCTTCAGGGGTTTCCCCGCATACAGCGCCGCGTATTCCGGGGCCGGCTGCACGGGATAGTGCGGCCCCTGCTCGGCGACGAAGAGCGCAAAGGGCTTCCCCGCCATCTTCTCCAGCCGCTCGATCGCCAGGTCCGTGGTCACCTCGGTCCGGTGCCGGTTGAACTCGTGCGCCCGGCTCTCCTCGTCGTAGAACACGACGTCCTTGTAGAACCCGTTGTAGCACTGGTAGCCGATGAACTCCTGGAAGCCGCCACGCAGCTCAGCGGGAATCGGCTTGTTGCCGTTGGCGCCGATGTGCCACTTGCCCACGAACCCGGTACGGTATCCGCCGGCGTTCAGCCGGTCCGCCAGCGTCACGCAGGCCGGCGGAATCCGGTTCTCGTTGCCGAAGGTGCCAGTCTCTCCGGAATAGCGGCCCGTCCACAGGTTGATGCGGAACGGGGTGCAGATGGGACAGTTGGAGTAGGCGTTGCGGAACAGCACACCTTCGCGAGCCAACCGGTCGAGGTTGGGGGTCAGGATGTCCGGCGTACCCATGCAGCCCAGGGCAAACCGGTGCATCTGGTCGGTGAAATAAAACAGGATATTCAATCGACGCCTACTTCCGCTCGGACTCCGGAATGTGGATGGCCGTGACGCCGCAGCAGTCCCATGCCGTCCGGCTCATGTTCCACGTGACAAACAGGATGTCGCCCGCCGCGCTCAGCGCCGTGCTGAACGTGCCCTCGAACTTGGCGCCTGCCTGCGGGGCCAGCACGTTCATGAACGCCAGCACCTTGCGGGTCTTCGTCTTCAGGTCGAACTGCACCACGGGCGTGCCCTCCTTGGGCCCCCCGCCATGCGCGGCGGGCGTGTAGTAAATGAAGCGGCCGGACGGGTCGATATCCATGGAGGTGATATACGTGTTTTTGCCCACGCTGCAGTCGCCAATCGCGGTCAGGGTCTCGGTCCTGGTGTCGAACATCCACAGGTCGCTGGTCGTGCCCGACACGCCGTAGATCTTGCCGTCTGCCGTCTCCTCGGTGCAGGCCCGGACATGGGGCACGGCGGGACAGGGCGTGATCGCCTTCGTTTCCGGATCGTATTTCAGGCCGATGGCCGGTCCCGCCTTCTCCTCCGCCTTAGCGCCCCAATACACGCGCCCCGTGGATTTGGCGAACATCGCATAGCGGTCGAACCCGTTGCTCGCCACCATCAGGACGCGGTTGGAAACCGCATCCACGGCCACGAACAGGATGCCCGTCTGCGGCGCGTCCGGCCCGTGCGCCGTGCCGATATACAGCACCATGCGGTTCGTGTCCATGGCCGACGCCGGCATGGAGTGCTTCGCCACGGGATACCGCATCACCACCTCGGTCTTCACCTTCGCTGAATCGGCATCCGGCCAGGTGCGCAGGATCCAGTCGCCCTTGTACCCGAATTTATCATTCGCCTCCCGCGGGTTGCCGCGGTGGGTGCTGTAATAGAGCCAGCCGTCACGGCCCGCGAACACCCGGGAGTGGATCTTGCCGGGGGTGTACTGCTCGTCGGCGGCCAGCAGCTTGGAATCCAGCAGGAACTGACGGATCGAGACCAGCGTACGTATTTTCTTCGAGGCCGGATCGAATTCATAGACATAGGCCGACCCGCCGGGGGACTGATGGTCGCTGAGGGCGGAGTAATACTTGTCGTTCAGCACGCAGCCGTCGCTCCAGTTTGACCACGGATTGCCGCGGTAGGTCTGGCCGGGAAAGAAGGCGAAATCCACCTTCGGCGGGACCTTGCCCAGCGTCACGCCGTCCTTCAGGGCCACCGTGGCGTTGGACGGCTGGTGGAGCAAGTCCATCGATTCCACGGACAGAACCGACTGGCCGCCGGGCATCTCGGGCGTTTTCCATTCGGGCTTGGGCGCCGGCGTCTTCGCCGCCAGGGCAGCCGAGGCGACTGTCAATCCCAACACGATTCCCCACATGCGCATACGGCCTCCGTTCACGGTTTGGTCCAATCCACCGTCACCAGGCGATCCGCCGCCTGATTCGTCAACAGCCGGGTCGTGCCGGCCCACTTGATTTCCAGATCGACTGTGGTGTTGGTGCCCAGCCCCAGATGGGCCAGCGCCTCCCCGCCACTCGCGTAGCCGTCTCCCACCACGATATCCTGGCGCTGGATCAGGGTTTTCCCGTTCCCGCCGCCGCCAACCCGGTATGCCCGGCAAACCGCGCCAAGGCCCATGGTATTCAGCTTGCCCCCGCCCTTCACCCGCACCTCCAGCCAATGGCCGGCATCGGTCGTGTTGCGATACAGGATCGACGGCGTCTCATCCCACTTGAACCAGGCCGCCATGAACATGTCCATCCGGCCATCGCGATCGAAATCGACCACCGGCGCCGTGGCATAGTAGCCGACGATCCGGTCCAGGGGAACGGATCCGAACCGGGGCATGCCATCGGTCCCCGGCCCGAGATTACGGTACACAATCGGCTGCAGGTTGCTGGCCGCATCGCGCCATACCACGCCGATCCAGAGATCCTTCCAGCCGTCGTTGTCAAGGTCGACCAGGGCCAGATTCCCGCATTTGACGGCCATGCCCGTGATGCCCTTGGCCGGCAGGGGGCCTTCCAGACCGCTTTCCTTTGTCACCTGGCGGTACGAAGGCATTCCGTTCCGGATCCCCTCGCACAGGTACAGCCGGGTCTGGGATTCGCCGCCATGCTCGGAGGTGGCCAGGTCCAGCAGGCCATCGCCATTCACATCGCCAAACACCGCGCCGCAGGTGCGGCTTTCCTTGTCTCGGCCCTGGGGTTTGACGAAAGTTCCAGGCAGAACCTCCCGGTACCGGAGTTGCCCGCCGGTTTGACTCACGAAAAACCGGTTGCAGTCGGCCACGAAGAAATCGGGCATGCCGTCGTCGTTGACATCCCCCACGGCCAGCCCGAATCCGGTTGTGCCGTCGGGCGGGAAGCCTAACGCCTCGCGGCCGTCCTCGAAGCGGAAGCCGCCCTTGTTGATCAGGATCAGCAGGCTCCCCTTCCCGGTCGACCAATTGCTGTAATTGTTGTCGCACGCCACCAGGTCCAGCAGTCCGTCGCCGTTGAAATCCACGGCGGCCACGTTGCGATACCCCATCGGGCACGGCCAGTAGCCGCTCTTCGGCGTCACGTCCCTGAACCGCCCCTGCCCCACATTCTCCCATAGCGTCGTCTGCACTTCCGTGGTGCGGGATGCATGGCAGGCGATCATCATATCCAGGTCGCCGTCCTGGTCCAGGTCGGCCATCAGGACCTGAGACGGCCGCGCATGCTGCCGGTCGAACTGCAGTTCCTTCTGGGGCGACAGGGTGAAGGTTTTTCCGCCCTGACTGAACCACAGCATGTTGGGGATGGGCCCGTCCGTCCAGCGCGGGACGCTGGCAAACGCGCCAAGGTATAAGTCCGGAAAGCCATCGTCGTTCACATCGCCCCAGCTGGCGCTGTGGGCCAGCCGCCAGTCCTTCAGCAGCGGCTCAAGCCCGGCCTTGGCGGTGACGTTCTCGAATTGAATCGGGCCCGCCGCAAAGGCGGCCGATAACCAGCTTCCCGCAACCAGCACCGCCAGGACCTTTCTCATTTGACTCCGCTCCGTGTCAGGATGACCGCCCCGCCGGCGGGAACAGGCAGGCGGATGCCGGCAGCCAATTTGACCCGCCCCTTCCCAATCGGCCGCAGCAGGTGGTCGAGCGTCTGCACGGCAACCGTTCCAGGACGGTCCGGGACCAGATAGAGATGATCGTTCGCGGTACCATTCAGGAGGATGGTCTCGGCCGCCGATGGCACCCGGATTTCGGTGGCGCCGAACAGGGCGCTGATGACAGCGGTTGTGGAATCGCCCATGCGCCACGTCTCGAGCCGGGTGTCCATCGGCTCGCGCGGGAGGGCCCACAGGGCCCGGCGGTCGTTGTAGAACGCCAGCCAGGCCTTGATGACCCGCAGGGTGGCGGGCGGCTGTTTGGCCAGGTCCAGCGAGAAGGTCGGCACGCCGCCCGTGATGAACTTGATCATCATGAGTGCCAGGTCCTTCGGATCGTCGTGGATACTGGCGGCAAAATAGTCGTTGTGCGTCACCGGCGCATAGGACTGGAGATAGGCGCAGCGCAGGAAGTCGGTGTCGGCGTCGTAGGCCGTGTCGCCGGCGCGGACCATGGTGCCCCACTGGGCCGAGACCACGTTGGCGTAATTCTGCTTCAGCTCCAGCGTGCCGTTGGGGCGCAGCCGTTTCATGACGTCCCAGATTTCCTTCTCAAGGCTGCGCACGCCGTCGATCATGCTGGCGCACTCATGCGCATGGGAGCCGTCGCAGGGGGTCACGGGAAGGGTATTGTAAAGGTCGACCTTGAAACCGTCGGCCCCGAAGACGGTCAGCATGCGCTCGATCTCGGAGCGGACGTGGGCGCGCACCACCGGGTCGGCGGGACAGAGGTTGTAGAACCCGTTGGGGGCCATGACGGGCTGGCCCTTGTGGCAGATAAGGTGGTCCTTGAAGCGGGCGTAGGTCTTGCTGTCGGGCGAGATGCAGGTGGGCGCATACCAGAGCAGGACGTCCAGCTTCATGGCCTGGAGTTTCCGGATCAGGGCGGGCAGGTCGCGGAACTTCGCCGGGTCGGCGTCGTAATCCCCGATGTTGAGGGGGCGGTCGTCGGTGTCGAGCCCGGGGCCGAACCAGCCGTCGTCGAGAATGATGCTGCGCATCCCGAGTTTTTTCGCCAGGACGGCGTTCTCCATCACGGTCTTGTCGTTCATCCGGTCCGAGCACCAGGCGGTCCACGTGCACCAGGTCGGGTCGTAGGCCTTGGGATTGAGGGGATAGTCGACCTTGTGGAAGTCGCGGCACAGCTCCGTGTAGCGGCGCAGGGCGTGGAACCAGGTCGGCTGTTCCGTATTCCGGAACACGGTCTCGTCGACCGCGTTTGTCACGCCATAGCGCCAGCCGTCGCCGGGGATGCGGAAGGACAGGGTCAGCACGTCGTGGCCGCCGCGCATGGCCTTGCGGGCGGACAGGAGGGGGTCGACGCAGCGGCAGACGCTTTCGCGCAGGGCGCTGACGAGCCCGTAGCTGTAGGTGACGCGGCCGGCCTGGTCGACGAGGGCGGTGAAGGGGTGGCCGTCGTTGGGGGCGGAGACGAGGGTGACCTGGGAGCGGAGGAAGAGGGCCTTGTCGCGAAAGATGTATTCGCGGCCGCCGTCGGGAAGGACGACCTTGGAGAAATTGAGCATGGGGACGGTGAAGCGGACGTCGATGGATTCCACGTCGAGCGGGCGGCCGTCTTCGCGGGCGAAGCGGAAGCGGACGAGTTCGTCGCCGCCGGAGGTCCAGACGAAGCCGTCTTCCCGGCGGGTCCGGGCTTTCCCCTGGATGGACTCGAAGGCCCATTCCCGTCCCTCGGCGCGAATGCGCACTCCCACGACCGGCCAATCCGAAGCGCTACCCTTGCGGCTCATGCGTATCCCCTCCACTATCCGTGTTGTTTCCGCTATCCGATCCAACGCCCTTTTATTCTGTCGCATCGTTATGACCTTTGCAAGAGCAAGAATCTTGCCTTTCAAATGACAACGGTCTATTCTCTTGCACCATATGGTTACCTTGCGCCAAATTGCCGCCCAGACGGGCTTATCTGTCAGCACCGTGTCTCACATCCTGAACCGGAATTCCCAGCGCTACAACGCGCAGACGCGGGACCGGGTGCTGGGCGCCGCGAAGGAGCTGGGCTACACCCCCAACCGGTATGCCCAGGTCATCCGGCAGGGGCGCAGCGGCATCGTGGGCATGATCCAGCACGCGGGGCTTCTGCAGGTGGCGGTCCAAAAGGGCTACGCGGCAGCGGCGGCCATCCTGGAGTCCGGGTACCGGCTGCTGGCCAATGATGCCGAATGGATGGGCCGCGGCATTGAAACCGTCTGCGCCACCATGCTGGACCTGCGCGTCGAGGGCCTGCTGCTGATCGACCCGCCCGCCGTCTTCCCCCATGATGTGCTTGAAAAATTCCGCGCCAATGGCGTGCCCGTGGTGGCGCTTGGCGGCGTGCGCCTTCCCGGCGTGCCCCTGGTGCGGGTCAACGCCCGGGACGGCATGGAGCGCATCACGCGCCACCTGCTGGGCCTCGGCTACCGCCGCATCCAACTGGTGGTGCCCAGCCTGCCGCCGGACGCCAGCCCCACGCTCCACTGGAACACGCTCGAGCGCGTCGAGGGGTTCCGCCAGGCCTCCGGGGAAGCCGGCCTGTCGGACCGGCAGGCCAGCGTCTTCTATGCCGGCACGCCCAACAACCTGATGTCGCCCTACGCCAACGGCAAGGCCGCCATGGAAACGCTGCTGGCCGCCCCCGGGCGGCCCGAGGCGCTGCTCTTCAGCAACGACGACTGGGCTATCGGCGCGCTCTCCGCCTGCGCCGAAGCCGGCGTCCGCGTGCCGCAGGACCTCGCCCTCACGGGGTTCGACAACTCCCTGATCGGCGCGTTCGCCTTCAGCCCGCTCACCACCCTGGCCCAGGATTACGAGGGGATGGCCCGTGAGGCGGTCCGCCTCCTGCTGGCCGGAATCGGCAAAGAGCCCTCGTCCACCCCCGCCGCCGAAATCAAGGTCAACGGCTCCCTGGTGGTGCGCCGGTCCTGCGGCGCAAAGGCCCCGGCCCAGTCCGCCTGATCCCGTCCGACCCGAAAGGAACCTCCCATGCGCATTCTCAGCCACGCCGTCTTCTGCCAGCAACCCGGCCGCTACATCGGCTGGCCCTCCATCGCCCGCACCCCGTCCGGCGAACTCCTGGCCGTTTTTTCGGGCGACCGCGACCAGCACGTCTGCCCCTTCGGCAAGGTGTTCCTCATCCGCTCCTCCGACAACGGGGTCACCTGGTCGCAGCCGCGGGAAATCGTCAACACCCCGCTCGACGATCGCGATTGCGGCATCACCGCCTGCGCCGACGGGACTTTGGTCGTCACCTGGTTCAACTCCACCTATCCGCGGGAGACCTACAACAAGGGCTGCAAGGCCGTCACCAAGGCGGAAAAATGGCCCCTCTGGGAAAAGAAGCTGGACACCCTGACGCCCGCGATCGTCGACCGCTGGACCAACGCCCCGCTCGATAACGCCCGGCGCGGCCACTGGATCATCCGGAGCACGGACAACGGACGCACCTGGGGCGATCCGATCGCGGTGACGCCCAGCGCTCCCCATGGCGCGATCGAAACGGCCGACGGCCGCCTGCTCTACCTCGGCAACAACGGCTATAACCGGTCGGAGAAGACGTCGTCGCTGGTGCTCACCGAGTCGACCGACAAAGGCCTGACCTGGAAGGAAATCGGGCGCATTCCGATGTTCCCGACAGGAACGGCCCACGATGATCGAACGCCGTACCTGGCCGAGCCGCATCTCGTGGAAGTGGCGCCCGGCCGGCTGCTGGGAATGGCGCGCTACGAGCAGTTTATCCGGACTCCGCCCATCCCCTATGTCTCGCCGCTCTGGCAGTTCGATTCCGAAGACGGCGGCCGCACGTGGACCGCGCCCCGCCCCACCCCGGTGATCGGCAAGCCGCCGCACCTGCTGAAATTGCCGGACGGCCGGCTCCTGGTTTCATACGGGGTCCGCCACCACAAGCCGCTGGGAATCCGGGCCTGCCTGTCGAACGATGGCGGCAAGAGCTGGGACATGGCGAACGAGATCCTGCTGCGCGACGATGCACCCGGGGGCGACATCGGCTATCCGGCGACCACCGTCTGCCCGGACGGCACGCTGGTGACGGTCTATTATTATCCGCCGGCCGAAGGCGGGCTGACCCTGCTGGCCGGCACCCGGTGGGTCCTGTAAGAGCGTGATCGGTGATCGGTCCCGCCGCTGGTCATATTTGATAAACGACATTGCATGTTTGACCCAAAACCCAAAACGATCGATGAGCATGAGGCGTTTCTCCGGGAGATGGTGAAACTCCAGCTCTGGTTTCTCTGGGTCTGGCGGCGCCGGCACCCCGAGGAGCCCTTTGTCACCGCCATCCGGACGCGAGTCGACATTTTCCGGAAAACCGACCTGAACGAGGGCCCCTCCAAGAACACGCTGACCGCCGGGGATTTCACCCGGCCGGAATGGCTCGCGCTGGAAGCGCGTGCGGAACGTCTCTGCGCGGACGCACCC
>CAYZVY010000095.1:0-15614 GCA_964481675.1 uncultured Verrucomicrobiota bacterium | reverse complement strand
GACGCAGTCGCCCGAATACTGGAGCAGGCGGGTGTCGAGAAAGGCGATCAGGTCGCCCCTGTTTTTGATCCAGGGCACGCGCACGCGGGCCATCTCGGCCAGTTCGTCGGCATTCTCGACAATGAAGGGATAAATCGCGTCGTACAGCCGAGCAAAGCCGTCGGGGTAGCCGATCTCCCAGCCGGAATACTGGATCTTGCCGTAGCGGCCGGCGGTGAAGGTGAAGCGGATGGAACGGCTGAAGACGTTGCCCAGCCCGTTGGTGATCTGCGTGCTCCAGTCGAGCGCCGGGTACCAGTCCGCGGCCTGGATCAGCAGCTGGGCGCCCGCCAGGGCCTTCTTCGGATCGCCGCTCTGCAAACAGGCGGTGTCCATGTCCTTGACCGGCCAGCTGCCGCGCGCGGGGGTGTTCCATTTTTCGTAGCCCTCGCCCCAGGCCTTGCGGAAGGCGGCGACCCGGTCCACGCGGCCGGTCGGCTCCAGCTTCGGCTCCTGCCCGGGCACGGGCCCGTTCTTCGTCTTGCGCAGCTGCGCCAGCTCGTCGGGCGTCGTCAGGTAGCGCCCGCTCTTGTACCCTTTTTTGAATGTATTGCCCAGCTCGTCGCGCAGCTCCAGCCGGTCCACCAGCAGCGGGGCCTTCGACTGGTCGGTGGTGGAAAACGCAATGACGTAGTCGCCGGCCTCGTGGGCGGGAAAATACATCCGGGCCGTGTCGTAGTAGGTGTTCAGGTAATTGACCGGCATGGACCAGTCGCCCACGGGCTTGCCGCCGGGCCCCGTGACCGTCATGCGGGCGAACAGCGGCCACTCGGGCGTGCCGTTCTTCACGGGATCGGCCGCCGCCACGCGGGCGATGGCCAGGAGCTTGTAGACGGAGCGGTCGAGCCTGACCGTCCAGGTGAGGCTTCCGGCGCCGGGCTTCAGCTCGACCGCCTTGCCCCCGCCGGCGGCGGGCCCGAACGGCGGCTGGTCGTCCAGCACGGTCAGCGATCCGCCCAGGGCCGTTTTTTCGGCTTCGATCTCGGCGATTTTGGGCGTCTCCCTGTTCGCCATGATCTGGGTATCCCACCAGGCCCAGGCCGGCCCCTGCAAAAGCAATCCCGCCGTCAAAATTAAAGCCAGGCGTTTCATGATCGTCCCTTTCCCTGCGCATTCACATCCAGCACGCCGTCAACCGCCTGCGCGAACCAGCCCGGAGCCGTCCGCATGTCGGCCGGCCGACCCTTCGAAATCCCGATCGCATACCCGTGCCCCTCGTGGCAAAACTCCAGGCCGTCCGGCCGGACCGCCGTCAGCGTCGTCCGCCGGGAATCCGTCCCGCGCAGTTGCAGCCCCCATTCCCGACCCTCCGCCCGGGCCCACAGGCCCTGCTCGGAGAGGCGCAGTTCCAGCACGCCTCCCCCGGCCAGCGGCCACGTCACGCACAAGCCCGCGGGGGACGACTCCCTGATCTCCGGCTCGCCGCCCTGGAAGGGAACCGCCTGGCCGGCCGGGTCGATCGCGGCAAATTGCAGGCCCGCCCGCTCCGGGCCCGTGGCCCACAGGTTGCCATCCACCACGGGAAGCGTGTCGTACAGGCAGACCGGCGTGGGACAAACGTCTCGCAGGTACCGTTCGGCATACGTTTCATCGAACCGGTGCAGGTCGCGGATCCACAGGCCCCCGTTTTCCCACAGCAGGTTGATGCGGTAGCGGCTCGTCTCGAACCAGACGCTCTTGCGGCCCTCATGCTTCCAGTCGTCCAACGCCATGAAGGCGGACGCCGGCGTCTGCGGCCAGCGGGCCTTGAACCAGGCGCCCGTCTCGCTCATCGTCTCCACCCGGACCGCGCCCTCCGCCCTCAGCTTCGCCACCAGCGCATACTGGTTCTCCAGCCCCGCCGCCATCCTCGGCCAGCCAAAGGAGTTCTCCTGCCCCACCTGCGCGTAACCGAACGTCAGCGACGGGGTGCCGGCCATCTGGTCCATGAACCAGCGGACCCAGTCGGGCCGCCCGCCGCCGCCGCTGCCGCCGCAATAGACCGGCTCCAGGGTCACGACCCCCTGCGAAACACCGCCGCGCCCGCAATCGTACTGGTAGATCGGGTCGCTGCCAAGCATGCGGAAAACGGGGACATCGATCTGGTTGGCCCGGGTCTGCGCGGGCATCAGCGCATTGAATCGGCTCGGGTAATAGGCCTGGTTGTAGTAGCCGCCCCAGAGCGAGTAGCCGTCCGTGCCCCACTGCTCCTTGCAGTTGCAGGCCTGCTGCAGGCCGTAGCGGTCGGCCAGGTAGCCGAGCAGGTGCGCGTCGAAAAACCAGGAGCCCATGGTGGCGGGAGTGCGGCCGAACCGCTGCTTGAACTCGGCCATGAACACGTCGGCCAGCCGCTCGCGCTCGGCCGGGGTGTAGCCCACGGAGAAGCCGACGTGCGCATGCCAGTCCCACGGATAGCGGCCGCGCCATTTGAGCCCGGCCTTCTCCACCAGCGGCTGGACCACCTCGAACCAGATGCCGGCTTCGTCGCCCGGATTGGCCTCGTTCCGGATCAGGCCGCAAAGCCGCTCGTCGATCAGCGCATCGTACTGGAGCAGCCACGTGGTCGGCAGGCCCAGCCGCTTGCCCAGCTCCAGCTGCCGGACGACGGGAAGCACCAGATCCATCTCCAGCCGCGGCTCGCAGGCCCGGATGAAGTTGACGATGTTGACGATGGCCGGCGTTTTCATGCCCATTTTCCCTTGAGCACATCCTCGCGATAGCCCGCATAGGCTTCGTACAGCGTCACGGCGCGCTCGCCGCCCACCTTGACCGGGTTGTCGGGGTGGCACATGAAGCCCGGATACTGGAAGATGATCTGCTTTTCCACGTAGGGCGCGGTCAGCGTCAGCTGGGAGTCGATGCGCGCCAGCTCGGTGGGATACAGGGCGAAGCGGCGGTCGAACTCCCACACCTCCAGATCGTTCCACAGCGCCGTGCGCCCCCGGGGCCGGGTGTAGTAATTCCAGTAGCCCGGCGTCGCCGAGTCGGCGGGCTGCCACGCGTCATGCGCGGCCTTCAGGTTCTTGTAGACTTCGGGCAGCCGGTGAAGGCTCATGTGCCGGTCCGCCAGGCTGTGCCGCCCAAAGGCGTCGGGGCAGCCCAGCCCCACCGTGTCCTGGTAGGCCATGATGTCCACGTCAATGTCGGACAGCAGCGTGGCGCTGATGCCGCGGTCGGCGTTGGGCGCCAGCATGATCGGGCAGTCGTGGAAGGCCCGCAGCCGGGGAATGATGGTGCGCATGGAATCGCGCCCGGGCACCGAGGCGGGCGAATACTCCCAGGTCCAGTACCAGCCGCCGAACGATTTCAGGCCGCCGTACAAGTCGAGCAGTTCGCCCGCCGTCGCGAGCGCATCCTGCAAGACCGCCTCAGTGTTCCGGTAGGGCTCGGGGCTGTACATGTCGCCAATGCCGTAGATGACCGTCATGCCGAGGCGGGTCGCCTCGTCCACCACCGCCCCGAAGGGGTCGCCCTTGATCCAGTCGAACCGCTTCCGCGTTTTGCTGGGATAATAGGCCCGGCCCTTCCCCCACCCGTCCCGCGAGCAGACGCTCTGCTGGAACACCAGCGTGTCGATCCCGATCGCGGCCATGTCCCGCACCATCCGCCGCCAGCCGTCCTCGTCCAGCGAGCGGATTTCCGTTTGAAACCGCGCGGCCTCGGAGTCGCTCCAGTGATCGATGCCGATGAAGGTGCCTGTAATAAACCGGGAACTATTTCCGCTGATCATCAGTTTTCCTCAGGAAAGGGGTGATGTCGCCGCTGCGCAGGCCCGTGGAGCCGCCCATATAAAGCGTCGTTCCCGCGAACAGGAGGTTTCCGTCTGTCCCTATTTTCGCTACAGGCTCGAGGGCCAGGGTCTTGGGGTCGATCCGGGCCAACCCGCCCCCGCCGCACAGCCAGAGGGCGCCGTCGGGCCCCTCGACGAAGGCGCGGCCGAAGTTGCGGTCGGCCTGGAACGGGAGCGGTGTGGCGTTGACCGTTTTGCGGGCCTTCCAGTCGTAGAAAAAGAGGGTATGGTTCCCGTCGTAATGGTTGTCGGCCTCCATCGACGGCTCAACGCCCTCCAGCCCCAGTCCGGCCAGGAGGGTGGTGCCCGGCACCGGCGCCAGGGCGGTGATGATCTTGCACCCGGCCAGCGGAACCGCCTCGAAGTCGACCGCCCTTTTCGCCACGTCATACAGGATAATGGAGGCGGATGCCGGATCCTGACCCGGCACCAGGGGGTCCGGGCTCACGGCGGTGGCAAGGGCCAGGCGGCGGCCGCCTTCAATCGGGCAGACCTCATAGATGCCCAACGTGGTGAACGGCGCGCGGACGAATGTGGTCTGCTCCGTCTTCAGGTCCACCACCGCCAGCGCGCCGCCGGCCATCTGCCGGCTGCCCGTGCAGCCGATATACAGGCGGCCGTCGCCGGCGATCGCCATGGACATGGTCCGCTTCATGGCCAGGAACCCGCCGGCCGACGCATCGTTCGTGTTCCGGATGTTATAGAGGCAGACGATCTCGCGGGGATTGTAGGTCTTGTCGTTCATCTCCCAGATGGCCTTGCGGCCGTGCGTTTCCACGGGCCGGGCCGGATCCAGCACGCCCAGCCGGGCATTGGGATAGCCGCACATGTACAGCAGGCCGTTGGTCCACACGTAGTCGTAGATGCTGATGTGATACTCCGGCCGCTCGATCGCGCCGGTTTTGGGATCGAAGACAAACTCGCGGTACGACCCGCTCCCGTAAATGCGGCCGTCCGGCCCGGCCGTGATCGCCTGGACATCCCGGTCCACCGTGCTGCAGGTAAAGGCGATGGTGCGCGGCGGGGCCGACGTCCCCTTCGGCGCGATCACGACGGAGGCCCGGGTCCCTTCGGCCTCCAGCTTGACGGTGTAGCGCGCCGCCGGATCCGCGTAAGCCCCGGGCGAACCCGCCGCCGGCGCCGGCCTGGGCGGCAGCGCATCAAGCAGGCGCTTGGCCCCGGTCTTCGGATCGACTTCCACATGCCGCGGGGAGCGCGGCCCGGTTGTGCCGTAGATCAACCCGTTCGTGCCCACCCAGAATCCGCCCTGGGGATAGAGGCCGTCCTCCGTCATCCGCCCCAGCTTGCGGATGACGCCGGAAGCCGGATCCAGCTCGTTGAGCAGGCAGGGATAGGTGATGAGGTAGAGCGTGCCGGCGGGGCTGGTGAAATGATCCAGGATGGCGTGCCCCTCGAGCGCGCCCAGCAGCTCCATTTTCCGGGTCGCGGGATCGAACCGGGCCACGCGCGCGGGCTTGCCGGCGAGGCCGAAATAGAGGCGGCGGTCGGGGCCGACCCAGGCCTTGTCCGCGCCGGAATCGTAGAGCTTGCGGCTCTGGCTGTCGAACGGGATCGCGTGCGTGACGACCGCCTCGCCCTCCAGGCCGATCTCGGTCACCTGCCCGACGCCGAACACGTAATAGCTGTCCCCGGTTCCCCCGCCGCTGGACGGGGCGAACACGGCGGGCTGGATGTGGCTGGCGGCCATCAGCGGCTCCGTCTCCCGGAGCTTCATGGCGGGGACCGCGTCGAAAAAGCCGGCTTCGGCGCCGGTCGCGGCCAGAAGGCTTCCCGCCACCACGACAGCAAACGTGTTCATTGAGTCACGGGTACTTTCACTTGCGATCCCGGAGCTTGCGGGCGGGGTTGCCGACCATCACGCTGTTGCCCGGCACATCCTTGGTCACCACCGCCCCCATGCCGATCAGGCTTCCCTTCCCGATCGTCAGGTATTGCCGGACCGTGCAGGACTGCCCCAGGTAGCAGCCGTCCTCCACCGTCACGCGGCCGGCCAGCGTGGCCCCGCTGGCGAAGATGACGTCGTTGCCGATCGCGTCGTCATGGTTGACGATGCTGCCGGTCAGGGCGAACACGCGGTCGCCGATGCGGGCGTTGAGGCCGATAAAGCAGCCGGGATAGAACACGCAGCCCGCGCCCAGCACGGCGGTGGGCGAGAGGAACACGCTCGGGTCCACGATCGTGGCCAGGCGCTCGCGCGGCACGGCTTCGGAGCGGGGCCATTCGTTGCAGGGGACCAGCATGGCGCCGGGGTGGCGGTCGAGCAGCTCCCGGCCGCCCAGAACGGGAACGCCGTGCATCGTCTGCGCGGGCTGATCGGGCTTGGCGGAGAGAATGCCCAGCAGGTTCCAGGCGGGCGCCTCCCGGTTGATCCGCTCCACGATTTGCGCCATCTCGAAGGCGTGCACGCCCGTGCCCAGGATGATCAGGTCTTTCATGCGAACGGAGGTCCTTTCACTGCACCGGAAGGATCCGCTGCGGGTTCCGGCGCATGATCCAGTCTTCCTGCTCGTCCGTCATCCCCATCCGCCGGAAGGCCGGCAGCGTGTGCGTGAACATGTGCGTCCAGGGGGACGGCGGCAGGAACGTCATCGGCCCGAACGCCTTGCTTTCCGAGCAGTAGCCGGAGTCCAGCCCCAGGCAGAGCTTGTCGCCGTGGCCGGCGTCGAAGATCCGCTGGATGGACTCCACCAGCGGGCGCCAGGCTTCGCCCGTGCCGTCCTTGATGCCCAGGTTGGTGGGCAGGAACGTGGCGCCCCGTTTCATCCACTCCAGGCAGACATGGCGCTGCTCGGGGTGCGACACATGCCAGGCGGTATGCCCGATCACCACGCGGCTCAGATCCACGCCCTCCCGGTCAAGCAATTCCAGCTGCGTGCTCTCGGCGCCGATCTGGGTGCAGTGGGTGGTGATGTGGACGCCGGTGGCCTTCTGGGCCCGGGCGCCGGCGCGGAAGGTCTTGATCTCCAGGTCGGTCATCGCCGGCGCGCTGGTGCCCAGCTTGATCACCCCGGCATGGACGTCCGTGCCGTTGATCCCCTCCACGATGTCGCGGATGCACAGCTCCGCCAGCTCCTCCACGGAGGCCGTGAACACCTTCGGCCACATGCGGTCTTCCGGCTTCTTGACCCAGTACTTCCCGATTTCCAGCTCCCGGTAGTAGCCGGTACTCATGACAATGTGCGTGCCGGCCGCCTCGGCCACGGCGCGGTAGAGGGTCGGCCAGCCCCGCCAGGGCGGCATGGTGACGTCGCAATAGCCGTGGCACCCGAAGGCGTGGCATTGCTTCAGCAGGGGCACGGCCTCCCGCATCAGGTAGGCGGTCCGCTCCGGCGTGGCCGGCCGCTCCTCGGTGATCAGCAGGTCACGCTCCCAGTCGTAGATGTCGCTGTGCAGGTGCTCGTGCATCAGCACCTTGCCGAACACCGCGGGATCCACCGGCCCGTTGACGGTCAGGACCTTCCCGATCAGGGGTTTCATCGTATCCATCATGGCTTGGCCTCCCCGGCAGTTTTCCAATCGATCGGCCCCACGATGCGGGCCTCCACCTCCAGCGTGCGGGGCGGCAGCTGAAGATTCGCCAGCCGCTCCCTCAGAAGCCGGGCCGCCGCCGCGCCCGCCTGGTCCAGCCCGCAATACAGCAGGGTCATCCGGTCCCGGAAGCGGTCAACCGACTGGTCGGCCTCGGTATAGGTCACCAGCGTGAGGCGCGGGTTCGCGGCCAGCGCTTCCGCGGCCACATGCGGCGTGTCGGCAATCACCAGGGTATCGGGGGCCAGCCCGACCGCATGCGCCCCCAGGATTCGATCGGGCGGGCTCGCCAGGTCCGACCGGACCGGCTGCCGCTCCAGGAGCCGGACCTGCGGGTCGATCGACGCCTCGCCCAGAACGGTCCGCATCATGTCCAGCAGCCGGCGGTAGGGCGACTGTTCCACGTCGCTCTCGTGCAGGTCCTTCTTGCCCAGGTAGGCAAAGCGCGTGTTGCCGGACGCCAGGCTTTTCTCCAGGATCAGGCGCAGCGCGCGCTCCGGAACCGCCACCACGCTGTCGCCCAGCCAGCCCTGCGGGCGGTCGAAGACGATGACGGCCGGATAATCGCGGATCAGCAGGCGGGCGGCCTGGACGACGGTGGACTTGGGGCGGAACATGATGAGGCTGTCCGCGCGACGGCTGTGCATCAGGTCGCGGAGTTCCTGGGCGCTCGGGGGCTGTTCGTCAAAATAGGTCATCACGCAACGCCGCCGGGGTTCGTCGAGCTCCGCCTTGACTCCCTCGACCAGCGGAAAGAGGAAGTTGCCGGGGGCGGCGGCGGAGGCGGACACGAACCCCACCACCACTTCCGTCACCGGCGTGGGCGACTCGGCCACGAACATGCCCACGCCGCGGCGGGTGACGATCAGGCCCTCCCGCTTCAATTCGGAAATGGCGCGGGTGGCGGTGATGGTGCTGAGGCCGAGCGTTTTGCAGATGTCGCCGACCTGCGGAAGGCCCGAGCCGGGCTTCAGCTTTTCCTGGACGATCAGGCGGCGCAACTCAAGATAGAGCTGATGATGCAGCGGCACCGAATGGGATCGATCAATGGCGACGGCCTGCAACAATTCCCGAGGCTCCATGCGCTCCTCATTCCAGTTGCCTTATTGTGTAACAATGCATGAACGATACGGATGGGGAATTGCGGCGTCAATCTTATTATGGGAGGAAAGGCGGCAATTCCGGAGGCACGTCAGCGGCGATTGGCGGAAACGCCGGGTTCACCGATGATTTCGTTGAGGCCCTCAATGATTTGGCTCATCTCCTCATCCGAAACATGGCCCATCCGTTTTCCCAGGCGTTCCACGGAAAGGGTGCGGATCTGGCTGATTTTTACCCATGTCGGCTTGGAAAGCGCGACGCTGCCAATCTCCAGGGTGAGGGGAAAGCCCGCTTTCTGGGGCTGGCTGGTAAGCGCCATGGCAATTACCGTGCCGGACCGGACGTTGAAAACCTCCGGGCTCAGGATCAGGACCGGACGAAGCCCGGCTTGTTCATGACCTTTAACGGGATTCAAATCCGCCCAGATGATGTCGCCTCTCAGTATTTTGGCCATGAGGCAACCTCGCCTGAGAGCCCTTCCTCGGCCAGCGCCTGCTCGCTCTCGGGGTCGAGCCGGGCGCACTCCCGGGCCAGACGGTTAGCGGACATCCTCGACATTTTCTCCATCACGGCCTCCTGGATGGCACGACTGCGACTGGGGAAGACGCGCCGCTTCACGAGCCGGTCGACTTCGTTCAGGATATCCTGGTCAAGCGTAATGGCGATCTTGGCGACAGACATGAAAACCTCTCACATAGTGGTATGACAATACATCATACCGCCGGGGGAAAGCAAGCCGATTTGACCCCGCCCGCGCCTACAGAAATCCGTTCCGTCTTTTCTTCTGTAGCCGCCCGCGGTGAGGGCGGCCATTCTTCATCGTTTTTCATCGAGCCGGACGCAAAATGCGGGCGTCCCCTTCTATTCTTGGGGCGGCTCGTTCGGCCGGTGATCTATTTCGTCTGAATACAATTTAAGTCCGCACTTCGCACAGCATCGGGTGCTCGCGTGGACGACCTCCTCATGAGAGAAAAACACCCCTCCGCAACGCGGGCACTTCAGGCGTGTGACCCTGAAACCCAGGATGAGGAAAATCGCCGACCAGATGGACATGAAAAAGAAAAGGATAATCGGACCGGTCGCCTTTGTGCCGAATACAACCGCGGTCGCAATCGACAGCGCACTAAAAGCAGGAAGCCCCAGAATCAGCCAAAGAATGGCATCCCGGTTCCGTCGTCTGAAGATGGCCCAAGTCTCGTTGTGGTCGGTCATTCGCCTCTCGTTGCCCACCGTCCTGGATCCGGCTGCGCGCCCTGCGAACTGGCCAGCAACCGATGGGTGGGCTTTCCAATCATGGTTATGCCGTCTTGTCGTGAATCCGATCTGGCAAGCCTCGTATGTCTCGCCAGTATTCCGCACGGACATCTTCATCAATCTCTATCGGAAGGCTGCTGACATACAATCGGTCTCCGCCCCTGCGTTTGCATCCTGATATCCAATAATCTTCACCTGTCTTTTCTTCAGCGTAATTTGACTTGAATCCCCCACCGACAATGCGGTGAAAAACCATCTCGCGATAGAAAATAGTGCGGCCGGTACGGTTGAAGGTTACGCGTCCGATGCGGGCAGTTCCCGTCAGCGAACCCGCCTTACGTTCGATATACATGATGCGCGAATTAGCCCAGCGAGCGTTTCCAGACGGTTTCTGGTCCGCAGGCGCATAGCCGGTAGTAATTGCCCCTGCCAAAGCTGCTGCTTTTCTGGTTGGTCGCTTTGTCATGGTTTATGAGCCCACGTCTGCCTTCAACATTTACGCACCCGCCAGGTGAACAACACCTTACAGGTCGTTCGGAGTCAATCTTTTTGCCGCATAAAGAACACAACGATCTCAAAGAATAACGGTCTTTGCGCTCTTTGCGTTCTCTCGCGGCTATTCCGGTTTGTTTTGTTATTATCTACCCGAACGTCAACCCTCATCCACCGAATGCCCCGTCGGCAGGCCACGAGGTAGCGGTGGAAGGCTTTGTCCGTCCGCTGTCTTCTTTAGACTGTCTGTAAAGAACGCTAGGGCAATCACCATTCCGGACATCACAATTCCTAATTCATCGAACAAATCGGCAAAGGCGTGCTCCACAGTTGGACCAGTCAAGGGCATCAGTAACATTCCGACCACATTCGTTATCAGGTAGAGCCAGGCCGCCCATCGACGAAGACACAAGAGACCGATTGTGGAAACTATCAAGGATGCAACAAGCGGCAAACAGGCACTGAAGATCATAATCTCACGACCTGTCAGATCTCTCTCAGCCTCCACTCGCAACCACGCCACCAGGGGCTCCGGAAGCGATGATTCCAAGAGGTATGAGGCGGCAACGCCAGCCCCGATGAAGACCCACTCTAGAACCACGCACCACCTAAGAAGCGTCGATGATTTCACGTTGTCTCCTGCCGATCGAATCGCTCAGGGCGGAGCCCGTTTCGAGCAATAGCCCCGAATCACTCGCTCAAATCATCATCTCTTCCCGAATCCGGGAAGACTCCGTTACCGTCGTTATGCAACTGTTCCGATCTTAGTGCGCCCGGAGCGGATTATCCATCTTTTTTGTGCGGACGTCCGTGGGCGCAGCGCGGCTCGGCAGCCCCTCGACGACGGGATGTGGGAGCGCCACACCGTTGGCGCGAGATGCGCAGGATTTGCGCATGTTCGCGCGGACGGTGCCGCGCTCCCACATCCAGGGGTGAAACCATGCGCATGCGGCGGAACTGAGAACCGAACGTCAAACTTCGAACGCTCAACTTCGAACTTCCAACACAAGAGACGCTTACTACGACGTTGGACGTTCAACGTTGGATGTTCGACGTTCGATTCTCCTCAGCTATTCCATCTGGCGCCTGCCACTGATTACTGATCACTGGTCACCGATCACTGATTACTGATCACCGATCACCGATCACTGATCACTTCTTCTTCTACTACTTACCCGGATCCGCATCCAACCCCAGGGCATCGCCCTTGTCCTTTTCCCAGTTGAGCGACTGGCTGGGCACGCCCTGCTCCCGGCGCAGCGTGGCGATCGCCGCGGCCGCCTGCTTCGCCCGATCGTTAAACGCAACGAAACGCATGGTGCCGCCCTCGAATTCAAGGCTGCCGCGCGCCGGCTCCAGCGCCGCTTTCCCCGCCACCCACGGCGCCTTGACCGCCTCCTTCTCCAGCCACGCGGTGGAGGGGGGATCGTCGGGCTCGATATACGTGGACGTCATCTTGATCGAGGGATCGTTGAGCAGTTCGCACACGACCGTATAACTCCAGAACTCCGTGAAACGCACCGCGCTGCCGGCCGCCGCAACCTGCGCCGGGGGCACGGCTTCCGTTTTGGCCTCCGTGTGGAGCATCAGCGTGTTCCAGAATTGCGACTCGTCATGCCGGTACAGCCGCTGCAGGATCTGGTGCTCAAGCGCGGGAATCAGGCTGAACTCGAAATCCTTGCCCTGCTCCGTGGGGAACCCCCACCCCTTCTTCAGCTCGCGGGCCTGGGGATCGTCCGCCCGGATCGTCACCGCGCGCGCCAGCTTCGTCTCCTTCGGGATCGCCGTGCCCGGCTCGAACGCCGTCACGTCATGCAGCTCGATCCGGACCGCCACCACGGTCCCGGTGGCACCGGCCGCCGCCTCGGGAATGAAGCACATCACGCGGGCCTGGTGGCCCAGCGAAAACCAGAGGGGCGTCTCCGCCAGCTGCCACGCGATGCGCTGCGGCGCCTTCCAGACCAGCCGCTCCACCGCGGGACACGGCGGGGGCGCCGGTTTAGTCCCGGAGGTCTGGGCGAGCCCCGCTCCGGCGCCGGCCACAATCGCCAGGGCAAAGCTGGTCAAACGCGGCCACCGGCCGCGTCCACAGAAAAGGAAGGGCATACTTGTGCTCATTTCCCACCCATCACGGTTGACAGCGGCACGCTCATCAGGGCGTTGACGCCGAAATAGAGACGATCCTTGAAGAACGCGAACGGGGCCCCGGGCACGTTGTAGGTGGCCACGTCCGTCATGCCCTTGGCCCGCATGACCGGCTCCACCGCCCCGGACACGCTGTCGATCCGGAACAGCGCCACCCCGTTCGAATCCGCCCCGTAGAAATAGATCTTGTCGTCCGGCCCCTTCTGGAACGGCAGCACGTTGTACTCCGCCCAGTTCGCCTTGATCGGCAGCCGGATCACGTGCGTCACGCGCATTTGCGCCACGTCGAAAATGAAAAACGCCGTCCGCACCCCGTCGCCCGCATACTTGCCGGCATGGGACGCCGCCACCACCACCCGCCCGGACACCCCCTCCTCGCAGTAGGAATACGGGGCGTCGAGCGGGGAAATGTCCAGCGCCACCTTCTTCGCCACCGTATCATAAAGCACGAACTTGCCGCGGCTGTAGTTGGTGGGCAGCGGCTCGAACATGCACATGTAGTCGCTGGCCGCGGCCGCGATGTAGCGGTCGCCCGCCCGGCAGACGTCGCGCACCGAGTGATGCAGGAACGGCTCGCGGATCTGGCCGATCGTCTCCGTTTCAGGATCGTACCAGCTGACCGCCCCGCCGTAGCGCGACTCGAAATACTCCACCGCGGGCGTCCGGCCGCCGACGTAGGCGAAGCCGTCCGGGCCGATGGCCATGCCGCCCGGCCGGCGGACGTTCAGCTTTTTCAGGTAGCGGAACTTGCAGACCAGCCGGGGATTGCTGACATCCTTGTCGCCCCAGGGCGAGGTGTTGCCGGGATAGGTCTTCTTCTCGTAATGGCGGGGGTAATCGAAGGTGAACGGCTCCTCGGTATGCCAGCGGAGCAGCTTGATGCCCCAGTAGCCGCACACCCAGAGCTCGTCCTTCCACGGCAGCATCTCGTAGAACACATAGTGGCGGCCCAGGATCGTGTAGCGGCCGGTTTCGGGGTCGAACCGCCAGATCCAGGCAACCGGCCAGCCCGCGCCGTAAAGATACTTGCCGTCCGGCCCGGGGCACAGCTCCTTGAGCTTGTCGCGGCCTGTGCGATCAAATACGATCGGGTAGTATGTCCACTCGCCGGCGCCGCGGCGGATGCCCATCCGCAGGGGCTCCTCGTTGTAGTCGATGTCGATCTCGTAGCCCCGCTTGGCCGCCAGGGCGGACTCGTCGGGCTTTCCCTTGAAAACGGTGGCCTGGCCGTCCTTGAACAGCACGCGCTCGGTGCGGAAGTGGCCGCCCGCCTCCTTCAGGACCAGCTCGCCCCAGGGGCCGGGCAGGCTGTCGTGAAAGACCGCGCTTTCGATGGACTTGTCGGCCAGCAGGGGGATGACCTTGACGCCCTGCCCCATCCGCTGCAGGGCCATGATCCTGAACGGGTACTGTGCCGACTTCGTGTAGAGGGTGCCGGCCTGATCCGCGAACAGCCCCTGGCACGGGCCCGTGGAGGCGGGCAGCCTGGCGCGCTGTTCAGGCCCGCCGATGTCGTCGTAGGTGTACAGGGCGCCGTCGCGGGTGAGATACCACAGCATGCCGTCAAGCACCGCCATGCCGACCGCAGGCTGCGACAGGGTGGTCAGCTCCTCGAACCGGTTGTCCCGCGGAAAGAAGCGCAGCAGCATGGGCTTGGCGCGTTCGCTGACATCGGTGCCGAGGTATATGGCGTTGCTGGAGGCGCGGGCGCCGCTGATGGCGCGCTCCCACACCCAGGAGGTGGTCATCTCGGCGGCGGGCGCCTCCATCTCCATCGCGGCGTCCTTGCGGACCGCGACGGCGTCCAGGTCCAGCGCCGGCTTGCTCTCGCGGACCTTGATCTTGCTGCCCGGGTAGATGGAGGTGATCGCGCCGTCGGCCAGATTGATGAACGCGAAGACGGGGGTTTCGCCCTCGATGCTTTCCTCGCGCACGATCGAGGTGAAGAGATAGGCGGCATCCTGCCCCGCGGTGGGGCCCGGCCCGATCAGGGTCCAGTCGATGTAGGCGTTCTGGCGCATCAGCCCATACACTGTGGGCGTCAGCTCGGGGGCATCCAGGGTGGACACCGTGGGGGTCAGGACAAGGGGCCCGGCGTCACGAACCGGACCGTCCTGCGCCAGGATCGTGGCGGCCACAAGAGCAACGCCTACGCTCGACAACCGGCAGCGCGTTTGATGATTCATCAGCCCACAATGATGCAACGGTTGTCCGATTGCAAGATTTTTGCCTTGCCGGAACGGGCCCCTTGGGCGCATTTGCGATTTGCAAAGGTGCAGACGCCTCTTTGCGCCAGCAAATAGCGGGACAGGGCGGGCGCGGTGGAACGCGCCCCTCCACCGACTGCACGAAAAGTGGAGGGTCCGGTTCCACCCGGACCCATTGCGCCCTTCTTGCCCATTACGAATCGCAGATGCGCCCGCAGGAATCGGACGGGGCCGAATAGTCCGGAAAACTTCCGCCTTGACCGTTTCCCGCGAATACGGAACAGTCCCCATAGGCAGGCGTCACGCAATCGGATAGGTTTCGAAGGCAGGAACATATCAGAACCCCAACAAGGAGGCGAGACGATGAAACGGGCATGGATGGCAATGATGGGCGTGCTGGCACTGGCGCTGGCGGTCGGATGCGAGAATGGGTCCGACTCGAGCGGCAGCTCCTCGGGTGATGCCCCGAACGTGGCCGGCACCTGGAAGCTCACGGATCTCACCTACGGCAAGAACGCGACGGTCGCCCTGGCGCAGGACAACCAGATCCTCACGGGAACCGTTGACAACTTCAACGGCCGGCATGGCGTGGTCCAGGGAACGATCACCTCCGGCGGCCACATGGAACTGCGGCTCCTCTATCCGCTCGGGCAGACGGACCTGTCGGCCAATGTGACCGGAAACACCCTGTCCGGCACCTGGGTGGACCATCGCGATGGCACGACGGCCCAGATTGCCGGGGTGAAGCAATAGGCAGGCAACCGCCTGAGGACACGGCCTGGAAAGGCCGTGCCACGTCTGTCGCTGACGCATCAGTCCCATTAACTGGAGGTGGGAGCGCGGCCTGCCCTGAGCGAAGTCGAAGGGCACCGTCCGCGCGATCAGGCGCAACCATGCGCATCTCGCGCCAACGGTGTGGCACTCCCACCTCCAACGGCTCAGGGTTGCAGCGTGACGCAGCCGTTGCCCTGCGCCAGTTCCTTCACCGTCACGGTGCGGCTTTTGCCCCCCATCGTGACGGTCACATCCACATCGCCGCTCAGCTCATACCCGCCGGC
>CAYZVY010000094.1:4917-15677 GCA_964481675.1 uncultured Verrucomicrobiota bacterium | reverse complement strand
TGTAGGGGCTTCGCTTGCGAAGCCCGCGCCGGGAAGTCGCCGGACATGACGGGCGCCGCAAGCAGCGCCCCTACACTTTGGTGTGATGACATGACCAAGGAGCCCAGACCCATGATGCACTCGGCTTTGACAAAACGACGGCTAGCCGCCTCTCTGGCCCTCGCCGCAGCTTCGGCGCTGAACGCGGCCGACATCACGATCGTGGCGGACGGCAAGCCGAATGCCGTGATTGTCACGGCCGCGGAAAGCAACGCCGTGCAGGCCGCTGCCGAAATCCAGTCTTACATCGAGAAGATGAGCGGGGCCCGGCTTCCCGTCATGAGCGAGGCGGAGGCCGGCAAGAGCGGGCTGCCGGTGACCATCGCCGTCGGCCACACGGCGCTGGCCGCCAAAAAAGGGGTCAGGATCCCGTCCGGGTTCAAGGAGGTCGTGGGCGATCCGAATGTGTTCGAGGAGGAAGGTTTCGTCATCCGGGCCAAGGGCGACACGGTCATTCTCGGCGGCAATTCGGATGGCCATTATCAGGGCACGTTTTATGCCGCCTATGAATTCCTGGAACGCCTGGGCTGCCGGTTTTACTTTCCCGGCGAATGGGGCGAGGTGGTGCCGGAAAAGAAGACCGTGACCTTCCCCGAGACCGACCTGGTGTCGCGTCCCGATTTCGCGATCCGCGGCATCAGCCCGGGCGGCTGGATTCCGGTGAGCGCGAAGGAGTCTGCCCTCTATTCGAATTGGGGAAAAAAGGTCAAGTTTTCCTACAACCCGGAGCGGGGCGACCATTTTTACCCCGGTGTAGGCGACGGCTTCCTCGCCTATCTCGTGCCGCCGAAGGAATTCCAGTCGAACAACCCTGCGCTTTACGCGATGAACAAATGGGGTAGTCGGACGCAGCCACTATACGAAAATATTGCGATGCTGTCTCTGGTCAACACCCAGACCTTCGCCCTGGCGGTGCAGAACCTGAAGGAAGCCTTTGCGGGGAAACGCCAGATGGGCAATGTCAGCTCCAATGGCGTGGGGATCAGCCCGCCCGACGGCGCGGCCTATGACTTCGATCCGGAAGCGGTGAAGAACAACCAGAATTTCAATTATCCGACCTACATCGACAAGCCCCAGACGAGCGAGGAGTTTTTCGGCTTCGCCGCCCGGCTCGCGAAGGCGTTTCCCGACAAGTGGATCTCGACCATGGCCTACGCCGGGCGCGAAGTGCCGCCGCAGGGTCTCGTGCTGCCGCCGAATGTCATGGTCATGTATGCGCCGATTTCCTCCTGCGTGCTTCACGCCGGAAACGATCCGTCCTGCTGGCGCCGGCAGGAGACCATCCGCATCATGCGGCAGTGGTGCAAGCTGACGCCTCACGTGGACATGTATGACTACAACCCCGGATTTTTGCTGGGAAGTTTTGTGCCCGAGCGCGACGTGGCGAATTTCGCGGAAAACGTGAAACTGTACAAGGACATGAAGCTGAAGGGCTTCAAGTCCGAAGGCCGCAAGGCGTTCATGCAGACCTGGATCAGCTACTACATCCGCGGCAAGCTGATGTGGGATTCGAAAGCGGATGTCGAGGCGCTGAAGAAGGATTTCTACACGACCTTTTTCGGGCCCGAGGCCGGCCCGCTCGTGCAGCAGTGGTGGGATGAATGTGAAAAGGCGCTGGGCGCCACCACGATGCACTGTCACGAGGACTGGCTGGTCAACCACGTCTACACTGTCCCGTTCACAACGCGGATCCACGCCTATGTGGAGCAGGCGGGTAAATGCGCGATGACGCCGAAGCAGAAGGAGCGGTTTGCCGCGTTTGCGCTGATCGCCGATCATCTGGAGGCCTTTGCCGCGATGGAGGCGGCGGAGATGAAGCTGGATTATGCCGAGGCGGCCAAACAGGCCCAGCGCATGGAGACGGACAAGGCGAAGCTGATCGCCGTCTATTCGTTCTTCATGGGGGATGTGAAAAATCCGGAGTTTCCGAACGGACGGGTCATCACCTACACCAACCTGGCGTCGAGGACGACAGGTCCGGCCGGTACGCTGATTGCGGCGGTTCCGCTGGAATCGAAATTCACGCGAGACCGGTATAACGAGGGCGTGCTGGCGGAGATGTACAAACCCGACTATGACGACAGCGGCTGGGGAACGAAGAATACGTTTCTCTCGTGGGACGCGCAGGATAAGCCCGAGGATGAAAAGGGTCACGACTACGATGGCTACGGCTGGTACCGGTTTACGGTGGACGTGCCGCGCGGCGCGGTGAACAAGCCGCTCAAGCTGTATCTGGGCGGCGTGATCAACGAAGGCTGGGTGTGGATCAACGGCCATTACGCCGGCCACCGGGCGTGGAACCTGTGGTGGGCGGGGCGGAACGCCCTGGAGATGGACGTGGACGTCACGGGCAAGGTCAAGGCCGGCGCCAACGTCATCGCCATCCGCGTGTGGAACGACGCCGAGATCGGCGGGCTGTATCGCCGCGGCTTCCTGTGGGCGCCGAAGTAAAAAGCAGGGGTTGGAAAATGAAATCCTTACCGCTCCATTGGCCGATGGCCACCAGCCTGATGTATGGGGGCGGCCTTGGGCGGTCCCTCTACGATCCCCTGGCGGAGGCCCGCCAGGCCGCCGACAGGATCAATGCCAACCGGGCGCGCCTTTCCCTGGACGGCGTGCTTGCGGAGTCTCCGTGGGTGCCGCGCCGGGACGTGGAGGAGGCGCTGACGGCCTATCATCAGGACGCTATGGGGCGCATCCCGTCCGCCGTTCGCTATCCGGAGGCAGGCCCGTTTGTCACGCAGGTGCTGGCCTATGAAAAGGAACTGCGGCGGTTGGCCAACCTGGACGACCTGGGCATCGCCGCCGCCATGAGCCTGGACAAATTCCTGCTGTTCCGGGGCCGCCGCCGGTTTGGCTTGAGCCGCCCGGCGGCGCAGGTCGAAAAGTGCCGCATCCTGCTGCATCTCGACACGGACCGGGGCCCTTTTTTCATCAAGAACGTGGACGACCCGGCCGCCAACTGGAAACCGGCGCCCGTGCTGCCGGCGCGCCTGCCCCGCTCGGAATACTGGTGGGACCAGGTGGAGTGGGTGGCCGACGGCGTCGGCTCGGGGATGCATCTCGACGAGGAGTCGGAGGATCTGTTTCCCCTGCCGGGCTTTGCCATGGCCGGCGAGCATGCCCACGACACGCCGGGCGTGGTGGATTTCTTTCGCCGCTACAGCGCGTTCTTCGGCGGCCGCAATCTTCTCGTGTATGACCGCCAACTCCGCCTGGCGGCGGTCGAGAAGGCCAGTTTCAACCAGTGCGAGGTGTTCCCGCCCGAGGGCGGCCGGTGGGCGCATGTCAGCGGCATGGTCTGCCGGGATCCGGCGTCGCCCCAGGGCCGGCACCAGAAGGCCCATCGCGACGAGTACCGTCGGCTCTACGGACTGACGGACGAGAACAGCTCGGACGCCGCATTCTGGGCATTTTGCGACGCTGGCGAGCGCCTGCTGGTGGAGCGGGTGCGGGCGCTGGGCGCGCGTCCGCGCGCGAAGGACATCATGGCGCTGTTCCTGACGCCGTATCCCGACGGCTTGTGCAAGGCCGGCCGCCTGGTCCACCCGCGCCAGCCGTATGGCGAGTATACCTTGTGGACGTATGCCCATCTGTTTGGCGAGAATAAGTACCTTCGCTGGCAGCGTGGCGCGGATCTGTCGGCCTCGCCGGCCGAGCCGGAAGTCTGTGAATTCGGGTGATCAGGTTAACGCGCTGCTGCTCCACGTGACGCCTTTCCCGAATAAGGTGGAGGGTCCGGTTCCACCCGGACCATATGCGCGCGTCGGGCGCAAGATGGCGCGTGCGGTCCGGGTGGCACCGGACCCTCCACCTTTACAGGTTTCGACATGATGCGTGGCGGCCATCTTCAAGCGCCGCGCCCATGGGACTGACTTTTAATGCTGATTCACTCCGGTCCTTTGATTATGATCCCGTGACGAGAAAATGGGCGTGTTAAAAGGGTAAGGAAGGCGACATGGAGATCAACGCTAAAGTGCCATCCAGTTCCGTCTTTGAACAGGCCTCCCGCGTGTTCGGCGGCTGGACCGATCCGGATACCGGCGTCCGCGTGCTGCGCGTCCTTCCCCCTGGAGAAAAAGCGTCGCCCGGCGGCTACGCCACGCCCTACCAGCAAACCCGCTCGTTCCTGGACGGCGGGCGGCGGGTGCTGCTGCGCGAGAGCGCGGAGGTGAACCCGGGGGGGAAGCGCAGCTCGGTCCTGCTGGACCTGTCGACCGGCCGCATTGAACGTCCGTTTCCGGACGGGGATCAGGCGATTGACGTCGATCTGGCGACGGGGTGGGCGCTGATGTGCCGCGTGCTCGGGGCGGAGGTGATGGTTTACCTCTTCGACGTGAAGGAGAGGCGCGAACAGGGTTCCGTCCTGACGGACGGCTGGCGGTTCGGCGGCTGCTCGATGCAGGCGGACGGCCGGCGCGCGGTGGTGGCGCATTACCAGGGCAAATACTACGACGAGCCGTGCCGCACCCATTTCCATCTCCTGGCGCCCGGCGAGCCGCCGCGCGTGCTGCTGGAGATGGAAGGCTTTTACGGCAACCACATGCAGGGCTGTCCGACGGACCCCGACCTGTATGCCTACAATGCCTGGCCGACGCCTCTTCGGAATGTCGACGGGGTGGCGCGCATCGCGTCTGTGGACGGTCGCCTGGACTACCCGGTTCCCCTTGACGCCAACGCCCCGCGGCCGGCCGACTTCTGGGGCGTGCGGGACCATTATGTCTGGACGCCGGACGGAACCCGCATCGTCAGCTATCTCAACCGCAAGCCGGTTGACATGTCGGCGCCGTTCAATCACTTCGAGTTCGACTGGTGGCTGTCGGCGCTGGACTGGCGGACCGGCGAGGATTATTGCGCCCGGTATCCCCCGGGCCGCTGGGGCGGCCACATGCACATGACGCCCGATTCCCGCTACATCCTCTGCGGCGGCGGGCCCGGCTACGACAAGCTGTTTGCCGTGGACTTGCAGGCGCTGAAGCACGGCTGGAACGAGCGGCTGATCTGCGGGTATCCGAAGACGGTGTCGACGGGCCTGAACGCCAGCCCGTACCCGTATCCCTTCGCCCTGCCCGACGGCAGCGGCGTGCTGTTCAACGCGGGCTGGCCGGGCCCCGAGCACGGGGTTTACCTGGTCGAGTGGCCGAAGGACTGGCGATGAGCCTCTCTCCTGCAGGAAGGAGCCTGATGAAAAGCGAATTCACCGTCCGATCCATCCGCCGGCTGACGGCGGACAAGAATCACAACGCGTTCACGGGCGCCGCCTGGTTCAGGGGCGCGCTTTATGTGGCGTTCCGGCAGGGCGATGCCCACGTCTGCAGCCACGGACGGCTGGTCGTCATGCGGAGCCGGGATGGCGGCGTGCGGTTCGACACGGTGGCTGTGATCCGCGGCCAGCTCGACACCCGTGATGCGCACCTGTATGCCGACGGCGACCGGCGACTGTTCGTGGCCGGCTTCGAGGCGGACGGGCACGGACGCTGTTATCCGGGCGGGGCCTGGACCGGCGACGGCCTCCAGTGGTCGCCCTGGGCCCGCTACACCGGGGCGGACGGGTATGTGATGTGGCGGCCGCGTTGCCGGGATGGCCGGTTTTACTGCGCCGGATACTGCTATGGCAAGTCCCGCAGCGAAGTGGCCTGGTTTGAAAGCCGCGACGGGCGGCGCTGGACCCGGCAGCGGACCCTCCACGCCGGCAGCGACAAACCCAACGAGTGCTCCTTTGATTTCAAGGATGACGGCTCGGTCGTCATGCTGATGCGGCGCGAGCATGTCAGCCGGAAACCGCTCCTGCTGCGGTCGGCGCCCCCGTATAAGACTTGGCGGAAAACCGAATTGGACGTGCCCCTGGCGGGCCCGGCCCTGTGGCTGGTCGGGGACGACATCTGGATATCGGGACGCTGGTTCCTGTCGCCCTCGGTCACGCACCTGGGCGTGTTCAAGGTGGTGAAGAACAAGCCGGAACTCCGCCTGGTCCTGCCCTCGGGTCCCTGGGCGGACCTTTCCTACATGGGCGTGGCGCGGCATCCGCTGAACGCCCGCCGCTTTGCCCTGTCCTATTATTCGGGCCATGTGGCCGGCGACGATCCGCTGGTGCACCAATCCGATCATCCCGACATTTACCTGGCTGACATCACGTTTTCCGGGGACTACCTGCGTGAGTGGCAGGTGTCGGACGTGATTGAGGGAGAAGCGTTGCGGTCGGCCCGGATCGACAAGGCCGTCGGGTGGCGGAAGGCGAATGCCTACGGAGAAGAAAGCCCGGCCTGCGGATTTGTCGACGCCACGGACCGGATAGCCGGTCGCGCGGGCGTGATCGTTTTCCGCAGGGATTTGGAGGTCGGCCCGATAGACGCCGCGATGCTTCATCTGGGGTTTGACGGCCCGGTCGCCGTCCGGTTGAACGGGGCGTTGGTTTTCGAGGCGGCCGGAACCAATCCGGCCGTGCCGGACCAGGCGAGCGTGCCGGTCCGGTTCAGGCACGGGAGCAACCGGCTCGAGATTGCGCTCGACACCAACGGCGGCAAGGCGTGCGGCATTTTCGCACGGTGGGAGCCCGCGCAGGCGGGCGCGGGCAGGCGGCGAACCGGGAAGACAAAATAACGCGCTTCAGCAAGGGAAGCGGACGAAAAGGGAGGGCATCACATGGCGAATCGGCAGGGTCCAAAGGTTGTTGTCATCGGGGCGGGTAGCATTTTCTTCGGGCGGCAGGCCATCTGGCAGATGACCGCGTCCGAACATCTGAACCGGGGGACGCTGGCGCTGGTCGATACCGACCCCGTGCACCTGGCGCGGATGAAAGCCCTGGCCGATGCCGTCGTCAAAAAGACCGGGGTCAAGCTGAAGATCGAGGCGTCGACCCGGGCGGCGGACGTCCTGAAGGGCTCCGATTTCGTGGTGCTCAGCTTTGCCGACCGCTCGGTGAAGTTCCGGGAGATGGATTGCGCGGTGGCCGCCAAGTATGGCGTCCGGATGTGCAGCGGCGACACGATCGGCCCCGGCGGCATTTTCAGGACCCTCCGCGAATTTCCGCACATCCTCGACTATTGCCGGCAGATCGAAAGGCTGTGCCCCGACGCCTGGGTGATCAACTACATCAACCCCACGGCGGCCATGGGCATCGGGCTGCGCCTTTTCGCCCCGAAGCTGAAAAGCTTCGCCCTGTGCGACGGGCTTCACATGCCCCATGTGAAAAAGAGCTACGCCATCCGGGGCGGCCTCATCAAGGCGCCGGAGGGCTGGACCAGCCGGATCGACCGGGATTTCGATTTCCGGATTGCCGGCCCCAACCATTTCACCTGGCTCCTCAAGGCGGACTACAAGGGTAAAACCGTGGTCCCGCGCATCGCCAAATACCTGGCCGTCGAGGCCGCCAAGGAAACCAACGGGCTGGACACGGGGGCCAAGGCCGCCTTCAACAACACCATCACGGAAGCGTTGTACAAGCTCTTCGGCTATGTTCCCACCTGCACCGGCCACACGAAGGAATATCTGCGTTTCTGGCAGGGGCTTGGAAAGGGCGCCGAAGTGATTCCGCCGCTGTCGATCTGGGAGTCGGGCGAGCGCCACAAATGGCATGCCGAAATGTGGCGGGAGGTGGACGGTTACATCCTGGGCGTCAAGCCGATCGAGGACTTCATCAAAACAGGAAAACCGGACCACGCCACCGATGTCATCGAGACCATGTGGGCCGGGCTCGACAAGCCGTTCTTCATCAACACCGCCAACCAGGGCGCCGTGCCGAACATGCCGAAGGAGGCTTTCCTTGAAATGCTCTGCGACCTGGACATGAACGGCCCTGTCCCGAGGCCTGTTGGAGACGCGCCGGCCGGGTTGCGCGGGCTCTGGCAGCAGGTGCTCGACACCCATGAGCTCAGCGCCCGCGCCGCGGCCACGGGAGACCGCGACCTGCTGCTCAGGGCGTTTGTCTGCGATCCGATGGTGTCCAGCCTGGCCGACAGCAAGGCCATGATCGCCGAGCTCCTTGAAAGGGAACAGGATGCGCTGCCGGCCTTCTGGCGCACGAAGCGGAGGATCGGATGAAACTCTGCGCATCGCAACCTGTGACGATCCTGGCGGACCGGATTGACCGGCGCTACATCCCCCACGTGGCGACTTTCCCGGGCGGTCTGCTGCGCCTGGACATCGGCATTGGCCCGGACAACAACTTCACCCCCGGCACGCCGTACCACTCCTACGACGGCGGCAAGACGTGGATGGCGGTGGACAACCTGTGCCCGCGGATCGAGTGGAGCACGGTGTTGAGCGACGGGTCGTATTACGAAGTGGACGACTACTGGTTCCAGGATTACAACCAGCCCGGCTGGTACTGGGGTAACGGCGGTTTCTCCACCGGTGAGCGCGACTTCCGCCGCGAGTCTATCCGCATGCACGCGCCCAGCGTGGTTCCCCGCACGCTGCGCTCCATGCGCCAGTATGGCCAGCCCCAGAACCCCTGGTTCGATGTCATCAACCTGGCCAACCGGAGCAATCCCGCCGTCTCCCTTGATTCGGTCCTGCTGGGCGGCGCCGTCCTGACCAGCGTGGTGGAACTGGAGTCGCCCCGCCATCTGGTGGCGCCCGGCTATGTGACCGTGAAGGGCGCGAAGAAAAGCGTGGTCATGCTGTTCGATTCCCGGGACGGCGGGCGGACGTGGGAGGAGGGGCCGGTGATCATGACCGCCGAGGACACCCCCGAGGGTGCCGACGAGACGGCCCTCGTGCGGCTGGAAAACGGCGACCTGTATGCGGTCGCCCGCACCGGCTCCCTGATGCTGCACGCCTGGTCGTCCGACCTCGGGAAGACGTGGACGAAGCCGGAGCCGATCCGGCTCGTGGACACGGGCGAATACATCACCGGCGTCTGGCCGATCCTCCGCCGCCTGAAGCGGGGCGGGCTGGTGTGCAGCTACGGCCGGCCCAAGTCCACGTTCACCTCCATCGAGCAGGCCAAGTCCTTTGACTATGTGGCGGAGCACTACGGCCATTGCGGCAAGTTCGTGATGTGCGACCCCTCGGGCACGGGCCGCGAGTGGCAGGGGCGGATTGATCTGCACGCGATGGAGACGGAGCTGCAGGCCCTGATGGGGGTGCCGGAAAACCAGCGCCTGCGCGTGCAGGAGGACACCAACGTCCGCGACAGCAACTCGTGGGAATACTTGTCGCTTAACGAGGCGGATGACGATATCCTGCTGGTCACCTACGATGTCCAGCGCTTCCGCGAGAACTGGAACAGTCATCCCGTTCAGGGCGTGCGAATGGTTCGGATTTCGGTACAACGGTAAAGGGCAGCCGGGTCAGGCCAAGGGAGAGCGTCATGGCGAAGTGCGATGCGGACATTATGGTGCTGGGGAACAAGACTCTCGGAACAATCCACGAGCGGCTGTTCGGCCAGTTCATCGAGCTGACCGGCCGGTGCGTCAATAACGGCCTTCACGATCCGGCCAGCCCGCTGGCGCGCGCCGACGGCGTCCGGCCGGATGTCCTGGAGGCGCTGCGGCAGCTGCGCCCGAGCTTCATCCGGTATCCCGGCGGCTGCGGGCTCTCCTATTTCGACTGGCAGGAGCTGGTGGGCCCGGTCGCGGAACGGCCGCGGGCCAAGCTGTTCAGGGTCACGAACGTGCCGCAGTCCACCGCGTTCGGCATTCCCGAGGCGTGGTCGCTGTGCCGGGAGGTTGGCGCGGAGCTGTACCTGACGGTCAACGCGCACACGCAGTCGCCCAACGACGCCGCCAACCTGGTGGAATATATGAACGGCACGACGCCGACGCGGTATGCCGACCTGCGCCGCGCGCACGGCCGCGAAGAGCCGTATGGCGTGAAGCTGTTCGGGCTGGGCAACGAGATTTACGGCAACTGGCAGGGCGGGCAGAAGACGGCCGCCGAGTACGCGTCCTGGTGCGCGGAGGCGATCTGCCAGATGAAACGCGTGGACCCGACGATCCAGGTGGTCGTCTGCGGCCTCGGGCGGCCTGATCCGGAGTGGGACCGGACGGTGCTGTTCCGCCTGCTCGGGCAGGCGGACATGATCAGCATCCACAACTATTTCGGCCGGCCGGTCTTTGCCGACTCGATGGCGGCCAGCCGCATTTGCGAGCAGTTTGTGGCCGCCGCCAACCAACTGATCGACGAGGCGATGGATATTCCGCTGGGCGTGCACTCCCGCGCGTACCGTGAACTGGGCGGCCTGCCGGTCGTGACGCGGCGGCCCGGGATCGCGTTCGACGAGTGGAACGTCTGGTACCGGTCCACCCACGACCCGCTCAAGGATGTGGAGGAGATTTACAACTACACCGACGCGCTGACCGTGGCGTCCCTGATGCATGTTATTTTGCGGAATGCCAAAACGATCGACATGGCCTGCATTTCCCTGGTGGTGAATACGCTGGGCAGTATTTATACAGACCGCACCCGCATGGTGAAGCAGACCATCTGGTACCCGCAGCAGCTTATCCACGACACCCACGCCGGCCGCGTGGTGGAGACGGTGGTGGACGGGCCGACCTTCAAGGCCAAGCACGAGCGGTTCTTCTGCGGCATCGTGGACCCGGTGAAGGCGAAGGACGAGACCCTTCCCAGCCTGCTGCACTTTGACGACATTCCGGCGGTTGACGTGGTAGCCAGCGTGGATGACGCGCGCCGGAAGCTCACGCTGTCCATTGTCCAGAAATTGCCCGATCGTCCGCTGACGGTGCGGCTGGACCTGCACGGGCTGGAACTCGCGG
>CAYZVY010000094.1:0-4817 GCA_964481675.1 uncultured Verrucomicrobiota bacterium | reverse complement strand
CATGCCAAGCGCGCGCAGGCCCTGAAGGCGGATTGCCCGGTGGTTGCGCTCGAGGGCATTCCTGTTCGTGTCCCCAAATCGAGTGTCCCCGATATCGATCTTGGCGATTCGCTTTATCGCTACCGGCTGACTCATGGCAGCGGGCCCAACGCCGGATACGTGAACGGGCTCGTCGCCTGGCCCGGCTCGTTCAAGGTCGACCCGTCCCTGCTGGCGTTCCGGGTGCCGTACCGGCATTATCAGAACGTCTGGCTGCTGGCGTGGGTTGACGTGAAGCCGAATACGGTGGCCAGAGGCACGCTGCGGTTCTTCCGGGAACAGGCGGGCTATCCCGCGTCCACGGACCTGGAGATTTCGGACGAGGCGATGAAGAAGGGCCTGGTGACGAAGCTGGCGCAAAAAACGGCGGGCGGGAAGCCGCTCTACCTGGTCAAGGTGCCCGTGAACAGCGCCGGCCTGTATGGCCTGCGGGACATGGCCGACCAGTTCCTGGAATTCGAGCTGAGCAAGCCGGTGGCCCTGGGCCGCAGCTACCCCGACCCGATCTATTACGGCTATCATCCCGCGGGGCTGCCCAGTTCCATCCACGTGGTCGGCATCACGCTGGAGGAGGCGCCCTTTGCCTTTGCGGTGGAACCGAAAGAGACGCATTTCGTGTTTGAAAGTCCCGTGAAGCCGGTGGTGACGGTCCGCGTCACCAACCTGACGGCCAAGGCCATCAAGGCCGCGGTGACGGCGACGACGGCGAGTTTCGATGGCTCCGAGCAGCGTATGGTTAAAGGGAGCACCAGCATCGCGGCCGGGAAATCGGGTGAGGTGGAGCTGGCGTTCAACCTGAAGCGGTTCGGCTGGCACGGGCTGAAGGTGGACGTGGACGCCGGTGGGGCCGTGCGGTCGGCTGACCTGAGCCTGGTGGTGCTGCCGTCGAACACGCGCACGTACGGGATGGCGTCGAACGAAACGCGCTTCGGCATCTGGGAGCTGAGCGGGCATTACGCGGCCCTGATGGCCGGCGATTTCGCCGGCAACGAACGGACCCTCGCCCTGTATCGCAAGCTGGGCCTGCGGCGGGTGGGCCTGCACACGGCGTTTGTGACGCCCGACATGCTGAAGCGGCTGGATTTTCTCCCGAATGGCCCGCACACCGTCGGCAACCACTTTGCGAATGCGGTGCTGCCTGACGGATCCGTGAATGCCACGGCCATGGTCCAGTCCGTGGCCGGCGAGGTGGAGAGCGTCGCCACGAATTTTGCCGCCTCCTCGTATTTTTATGGCGGCGAATGGGCGATCAGCGAGGCCATCCAGTACGCGCCCTGGCCGGCCTATACGGGCGAGGGCGACCGGGGCCTGACGGCAGAGGAGCAGGCGGCCGCCGGACGTCATGTGAAAATCTTTTCGGCCATCGGCAAGGGTATCCGCGAAAAGCGGCCCGGCGCCAGGCTGGTGCTGCAGTGGGGCGCGCCCCAGGGGACGATCGCCTACCTGCTGGCCGGCATGCCGCGGGACCTGGTGGACCTGTTCGGCATGGATGCGCCGCAGTTCGAGCTGCTGCCGGAAATCTCGAATGTCACCGGCTCGATTAACCTGCTGTGGGCCTTCCGCCAGAAGGCCGCCCAGCTGGGCTGGCCGCGGCTGCCGATTGCCTGGTGCGAGGGGCCGTTCTTCCCCACGCAGCCGGGCGCGCTGACCGAGTCCGAGCAGGCGGAATACCAGGTCCGCTACACGCTCATGGCGCTGGCGTATGGCGTCGAGCAGTTCGAGGCCGGGATCGTTCCGCAGGATGCCGGGAATTACTATGGGGTCGAGCATTACGGCGCCGGCATTTTCCACCGCCGACCGCTGGAAAACCCCAAGCCCGCCGTGGCGGCGATCGCCACCGCCACCGCCATGATCTGCGGGGCCGATGTCGTGGGCCCCGTGGATACCGGCAACCCGACCACGTATTGCCTGGCCTTCCGCCGGGCGAGGGACAAGGCCATGATCTATGCGCTGTGGCGGGTTAACGGAACGGTTGATGCGACCGTCAAGGTCAATGGCGCCAAGCCCGTGGTGACCGATTCCATGGGCAATGCCGCGGTCTGCGCCGTCAAGGACGGCGCCATCACGGTCACGCTGTCGTCTTTGCCTGTCTGGCTGACGGATGCCGGACAACTTGGCGGGTTCACGCTGGCCGCGCCGCGCTATGCCGATGCGCCGGCGCCGGTGACGCGCCCGCTGGCGGCTTTTACCGCGGATCGGTGGGCGTATGACGGGGCGGACGACAAGGCCTACGCGAGCAATCACTTTGCCATGAAGCGGATCACCGACCCGAAGCTGAAGGCTGAATTCGGCCAGGGCGAGGACGGGCATGCCGACGCGGTGGCGATCACGCTTCCGGTCGAACCGCAGGATCGTCCCATGGCGACGCGGTATGGCGCCTTGAAAGCGAAGAAGGCCGTGGTCATTCCCGGCAAGGCGAAGGCGCTGGGCGTCTGGATCAAGGGCAACTCCTCGTGGGGTCGGGTGGTTTACCAGTGCCGCGATGCCAAGGGCGAGATCTGGATTTCCGTGGGCACCAAGGACGACTGGAATTGCGACGACACCCACGCGTGGTCGTATGTCAGCTTCGAAGGCTGGCGCTATGTGCGCTTCCCGCTGCCCGGCAGCAAGACGTGGGACAGCGTGCGCGACCTGGAGACGACCTGGTGGGGCTCGCGCGGCGGGGACCCTTCGACAGGCTCAGGGCGGGATGGCATCGTGGACCTGCCGCTCGCGCTGGAGAAGATCATCGTGGAAGCCCGCAATGAAGTGCCGGTCCTGGGCGAGATGAAGCTGATAGCGGAACGCAGCTACAAACTGGCCGGACTGGTGGCGGAGTATGAAGCGGAGGAGAACGTGACCGATCAGGCGGTGGCGGCGAACACGCTCCGCATGCCGCTGCCCGAATGGGCCGGTCCGGCCGAGAATCCGATCGCCCGGCTGACCGCCGAGGGGGCGGGGGCTGCCCCGGCGATCAGGCAGTTTGCCGAGCCTCCGCATTTCAACGACGGCCGGAGCATGCTGATCCGGTTCGACCAGGATCCGGCGCTGACTTATCACCTTTACCTGAGCCGGTTTGCCGACGGCCGCGGCGCCGATCTGCTGGTGAAGGGCGTGAAGGACGGCCAGGCGGTCACGGGCTTGCGGCCCGAGATGAAGATGTACCTGTTTTTAACCACCTTGGGGGTTGACAAGAAAGAATCGAAGCCGTCCAAGGCGTTCGAACTGGTGACGCACGATAATTTTGCGGAAAAGTAGATTGCTGGATTCGTCTGGAGAGAATGACATGTGGACAATCGCATCGTGGTATGAGGAAGCGCGGCAAGGCGCCGAGCGCGGCTGCGGGCAGATCCGGAAGATGATCGATTTCCGGTTCTCCATTTATGAAAAAGGGATTCCCGGCAAGAGCCGGGCGGAGATTGCCCGGATCCTGGCGAAGTCCAACCGGGAGCGGCTGGATGCCGTGCCGGACCTGGGGCGTTATCCCGAATTGCGCGGCATGCGGGAACTGGTGGAGGCCGAGTGGCGGGGGATCCGGGACGGCGCCGGGCTGACCGACGACCAGTGGGCCGTGCACTGCGACGGCGGGTTTTACGGGCACCGGTACATCGCGTCCGGCCGCAAGCCGCCGACGGGGTGCAGCTATGTCTATTTCCCCCGCAGCGACCGCGGGCCGATCCTGGCCAACAACCTCGACTCTGCGCCGCAGGAGCCGTTCGGGCCCCCGGGCTGGCCGGCGGTCAACGAGCACCTGATCATCGGGGGCGTTTCGTCCGGGATCTTCAACGACGAGGAATCGCCCGAGCTTTTCCCGGTGCCGGTTTTCAAGCTCTTGGGGCGGTATTGCCGGAGCACGGCTGAAGCGGTGGAACTGCTGAATCGCTACACGTATTTCTGGGGCCCCGGCAATCTGCTGGTGATCGATCGCCGGCAGGATGTGGCGATGGTCGAGAAGAGCGCCTGCCGGATCGGGGTGCGGCGGAGTCCCGACGGCTTTGGCCTCATCACGGCCATGACGGCGGAAGAGCCGGCCATGAACGCCTACCTGGCCGACCGCCGCGCCCATTCGCTGAAGGCGCGCGGGCTGCCTCCGGATTGCGACGATGCGGCTTACTGGAAGGGGGGCGACCGGCGGCGGGCGCTGATGAACGAGCTCCTGGACGAGGGACGCAAAAATCCGACGCTGGAGAAGCTGCGTCAGGTCATCCAGTTCCGCGATCCCAAGCGCGGGCTGGTCTGTTACAACGGCGAGCCGCTGCCCAGCGGGGCGCCCGTGGAGCATACGATCCGCACCACGATCTGGCTGCTCCGCGAGGGGCGCGCCATGTGGTGGGCGATCGATGGCGCCACGCCCAGCTTTAAAAACCGCCGGGAAGACGTCGAGTTCAAGGATGTTTTGCGGTGGGAGTGAGGGGGTCACTCCGCAATTGACATCTCCTCCGTCATTTTGTAGTCTTTTTGACCATTGTTCTGACGGCGGGATACCGAAGTGGTCAACCGGGGCAGACTGTAAATCTGCTGGCTTTGCCTTCCTAGGTTCGAATCCTAGTCCCGCCACCATTCGACGCGTTCGCTATCGCTCACTTGCTCATGGCGGGCCCCATTCTCAACGAATAGAGGCGAACACGGCGAATGCCCTGAGCAAGCGAGCCCTGGCGAGCGCGTCGAAGGGCAGCATGTATGATGAAGAGCCCAACAATGTTCACCTTCGGCGCTTCGCTTGAACTACGGATGGCAAGCCCTTCGAAGCACCAGGCCGCTTCGGCCGCAGGGCGCAGGATGGTCTTCGACCTTCTGGT
>CAYZVY010000093.1:0-15821 GCA_964481675.1 uncultured Verrucomicrobiota bacterium | reverse complement strand
GTCTTTCATCCCTTCAACTTTTCCCGCCCTTCCCTCAACGCCTTCAGGTACTCCTCCGCCTTTTCAAGGCCGAAGGGCGGCTTTCGGGCGATAAACGCCTCCAGGGTTTTCACGGCATCCGTGAACTGCCCCGCTTCTTCGTAAAGCTTGGCCAGCCGGAAAAAGGCCTCCGGCGAATCGGGATACAGGCGGATCGCCTGCTGGAACGCCGCCACCGCACTGGCGTTCAGCTTACGATAGGCGTACAAGCCGGCGATCGCCGTCCGCATCTTCGAAAACGCCTTCCGCGCCTCGGTGTTGGTCTCAAATGTGGGCTGGGCGAACAATTTCTTCTCGTATTCCGCCCAGAAGGCCGTGTCGCGGGCGATCACGTCCTCCGGCAGCCGGTCCAGCTTGGACGGATTCAGACTCATGACCAGCCCGTGCGGCTGCAAATATGGATACATCCACTCGATGATGTAGCTTTCCTCCACAAAGAACGGATGCGCATCCTTGTTGTGCTCGACGATCATCCCGGCGAGGATGCCGTTCAACTCCATGACGCCCGCCACGCCCGCAACCGTGACGCGCCCGTTGACCATCTTGATCTGGCTGTTGGCCTTCCTCACCCCCGACTTCACCTCGTCCACGTAGCGCTGGAACGCTGCGGCTGAATCGGCCAGCGAGGGAACCCAGATGGACGTGCCATACAGGGCCCGGACGTGATCCAGATACGTGTTGTCCGCAAGCGCGTTCTGGGTGATGACGTACAGCGGCGGCGGATTCCGCAGCGCGCTCGCGGTGGTGATGACGAAGCGGCCGTAGTCGGTCCCCCCGAAATAGATGCTCCCTTTCGGCAGGCCGGCCATGATCGGCTCAACCACCATCGCCAGCAGCGCCGAATCGTGCTTCCACCCCTCCCATATCTCCCAGATCCCGAACGTCTCATGGACGGAGGCCCATAATCCGTTCCGGAGCGCGGGACTGACGGGCCCGTAATCGCCCGACGGCTTGAGCCTGTCGAACCGGTTCGACACCATCTCCCATGTTCCCGTTTCAGCCGCCCTGAAAAACAGCTCCGCCTCCGCCGGGAAGGGTACGTTGAATCGCACCGCATTGTTGGTGGCCATGTCATGGCGCGCCGCGGCAAAATCGCGGATCACCCGCTCGAAATCACGAGGTTGCGTCAATCCGGTCGATTCCTTCGACATACCACCCTTGGCCTCGAAGGTCATAACCGCGCGGTCGGAAAAGTCGACCGCAGGAGAACGAACAGGGAAAAGAAGCAAAAGTGACATGCCCCACAAACAAAACTCAAACTTCATTTACACCCCCAGGAATCAAGGCTTCCTGATAATGCGTTCCAACTCGCGAATGAAAGGTGGCAGGTCACTGGCCACCGTGGCCCACAGGAGCGCCAAATCGATGTCGAAATACGTGTGCACCAAACGGTTCCGCATGCCAATCATGTCCTGCCAAGGCAGTTCCGGGTGCTGGGCGCGAGTCTCATCGCCCACGCGGGATGCGGCCTCGCCAATGATCTCGATGCACTTCAAAAGCGCCAATCGCAATTGCTTGTCCCTGAAAAGATCATCCACGGAATGACCGGCGGCAAAACCGCATGCGTCATGAGCGGCAGTCAACATGTCCTGGAGCCGAAGTGAATCGTCACGCCGCGACATATTCAACCAGCGCTCCCTTCATCACTTCCTCGCGAAATGAGGGATGCAGTTCCGCCGGAGTCCGCATATCCACGGTACGGCCCAACATATCAGTCAGTTCGCGGGTCATGCGAGCAACCGAAAAATAACCAACCTGAAGACCGGGTTGAAATTCTACCAGCACATCCACATCACTATCGGAATTGAAGTCATCACGCAGAATGGAACCGAACAGGGATAACCGCCTAATGCCATTACGACGGCAGAAGTCGGCCAGTTGATCAGGCGCTATTTCGATCCCATGCAACGTCATCTTTTCTTGTCCGCTATTTCGATTTAACTATATTTTAAATTATCGCAAATCGAATGCGAATACGAGATAAAAATGGCCAAACCATCTACTGTTCGCGAGCGTATCGACGCACTTTCAGAGGTTAACCCATCGGACAGACTTCGTTTCACGGATCTCCGCAAGGTTCACGTTCAGTAGTCAAAATCCCGCTGATGATCCCCGCCAATGCATCATGACCCGCCTGCGACAAATGAAGCCCGTCCAGCGTGGCGTTCTGCATACCGAGAACGTGCGTGAAGAAACGCTTTGGCAGCATGGCCGAGCCGCAGGCCTTTGCGATCTCCCGCTGCGCCCGTCCATAATCGTTCTGGAATGGAAACAAGGGGATCTCGAAGAGAAGAACCGGATGACCGCCCGAGCGGATTCCGGAAACCAGGCGGTCCAACTGCTCTCGGAAAACCGCCACCGGTGTTCCGCTGAGCAGATCGTTCCCCCCGATTTCAAGAATGACAAGGGCGTTTGACTCAACGATGCCCCTGGCCTGCAAAAAAGCGCTTTCAACCGTCGCCCCGGGCTGCGCCAAGTTGATGACCCTCACGTCCGGCCGGTCAGTCAGCACGTCAGGCCAGCACCGGTCCGTTGTCCCCATGCCGGCGCTGATCGAATCGCCCAACACATACACCACGAGGCCTTTCGACACCGGGATGCGCGGCGTGAAGCGGTGCGGTAGTTCCGCGGCAAAGAGGGCCGCGCTCGCGATCAGCAGCAACCCGCAGCAAATGGGGCCGGCCCGGTTCGGGCGTGGCGCCGGACGACTCAAAATCAACGCGGCCAGGGCGGCGGTACCCCAAGAGACGTAGGCCCAGACCGGCAGGGGCGTCGCCGAAATGACGACCAGGATCATGCCCAGCGCCACCAGAACATTCAACACAGACCGGGCCAGCCGGGCCCGGACGCGAAGCAGCAGGACCATGACCGCGGCAACCAGCAGAAGGCCGATGAAAAAGGCAGTGCCGTCGGCGATTCCCAGCACAATCGGACTCATTCGTCCCCCGCGGTTAAATCACTTCAAAACCGGAAAAAAGGCCATGGCGCCGTCCTCGGGATCGCGCCGGACCCGGATCGGGCAGTGATACACGCTCTGAAGCCGCTCCTCGGTCAGCACCGCCTCGGGCGACCCCTGGGCCTCCAGCCGGCCGTGGTCCAGCAGCAGCACGTGCGGGCAGAAGCTGGCCGCGAGGTTCAGGTCGTGGCTGGTCAGCAGAATGGTGACCCCCTCCTCCCGGTTGAGCCGCTCCACGATCCGCATGATGTCGAGCCGATGATTGATGTCGAGATGCGAGGTGGCCTCGTCCAGCAGGATCAGCCGCGGCTCCTGGGCCAGCACCATGGCCACCACGGCCCGCTGCCGCTCGCCCCCGCTCAGTTCCGTGATCGGCCGGTGCCGCAGGTCCAGCACGTCGGTCAGCCCCATGGCCCTGTCCGCCGCGGCATAGTCGGCCTTCGACGCCCCCGACCACCGGCTGATCCGCGCCGTGCGTCCCATGAGCACGAACGCCTCCACGGAAAACGGCATGGGCACCTCCACCTCCTGGGGCACCACGCCGACCAACCGCGCCCGCTCGCCGGCATGGAACGATTCCACCGGCCGGCCGAAGAGCTTCACGCTCCCCGACCGGTGCGGCATCAGCCCGGTGATGACCCTGAACAGGGTGCTTTTCCCGGCGCCGTTGGGGCCCAGCAGCGCCGTCATGGCGCCCTCGGGCAAATCAAAGCGGAGACCGTTCAGCACGGGCCGCTCGCCGTAGCCCGCGGTCACCTCCGCCACGCTGACAGCCGGTTCACTCATCCGATCCATCCCTGCCGGCGGCGCTGGCGCAGGATCCAGAGGAAAAAGGGCCCGCCCACAAGGGCCGTGATGACGCCCACCGGCACCTCGCGCGGCGCCAAAACGGTCCGGGCCAGGATGTCGCAGGCGGCCAGGAAAAGGCCGCCCGCCAGCGCGGCCGCGGGTATCAGGCGGCGGTGGTCGGGCCCGATCAGCGACCGCACCACATGCGGCACCACGAGCCCCACAAATCCAATGAGCCCCGCCGTGGCCACGGCCGAGGCCGTCACGACGGTGGCCAGCAGCAGGCCGACCGCCACAGCCAGCTTGGTGCGCACGCCCAGATGGTGCGCGGTTTCGCCACCCAGCGTCAGCGCGTTCAGCTCGGGGGCCAGGGCGCCCGACCCGACCAGGCCGGCCAGCACCAGCACCGAGCAGGCGCCCAGGAGCGGGCGCGACGGCATCTGCAGGTTGCCGAGCATCCACCACAGCACGTTATGCACGCCCTCGGCCGGGGCGATCGATAACAGGAACATCAGCAGGCCCGAGCAGACCGAGCTGACGATGACGCCGCTGAGCAGCAGGCCGTAGATGGAGGGGGTCCCCTGCTCGTCCTGCGCCAGCCGCACGACGAGCGCCAGCGTGGCCGCGCCGGCCAGGAAGGCGGACAGCGGCACGCTCCAGACGCCCAGGGCGGACCCGAACAGGATGGCGGCGGCGGCGCCCAGGGCGGAGCCCCCGCTGACGCCCAGCACATAGGGCTCGGCCAGCGGATTGCGCAGCAGGGCCTGCAGCACCACGCCCGAGGCGGCCAGCGCCGCCCCCACCAGCAGGCCCGCCCACACCCGCTCCACGCGCAGCATCAGCAGCGCCCGGCCGGATTCCGCGTGCCAGTCGGGAATGCCGAAGCCGGACGTTCCGGCAAGCAATCCCAGGAACGGGACCACCACCGCCAGCACGGCCAGTAGAAACCAGAATGTCTTTGCCTTCATGCAGGGGCCTTTATAGCGTATCGCGGGGGGCAGTGCCAGAAAAGAAGGGGTTCAGCGGTTCACGGTTCAGCGATATAGGTCCTATAAGTCCTATAGGTCCTATCTTCAGGAACCAGGAAACCATTGAACCCTTGAACCGTGAACCTTGGAACCATGAACCCTCCCTCAATCCTTCAGTTGAAACCGGATGGACAGGTTGGCGACGTAGGATTCCGGCGGAGCGCCCCGGCGGGGCGGCACGAATTGTGCTCCCTTGACCGCCTTTTCGGCTGCGGCGTCGAGCGCCTCATACCCGCTGGACCGGGTCACGGCCACCTCCACGGGCCGCCCCCGCTCATCCACCCGCGCGCGCAGGGACACGACCCCCTCCTCGCCGCGGACCCGCGAGCCCATGGGATACCGGGGATGAATGGTGGATAGCGGAGCCGGTCCGCCCGGCTGATCCGAAGGCGGGAAACCTCCCGCCGGCTGGCCGGTTCCGGAAGACGCCACGGAGGATGCCGTGGAAGGCACCGCGGCTGTCGAGACCGGAACCGGCGGAAGAACCGTAACCGGAGCCGGACGCGGCGCCTCCGCCACGGGCGGGGGCTGGGGAACCGGCTTCGCCACAACTGGAGCCGGTGCCGCAGGCACGGGCTCGGTCAGCACCGGCTTCGGCTCGGGAACCGGCGCCGGCTCGGGCTCTTTCACGGGCTCCGGGGGCTTCACAGCCGGCGGGACCACGACCGGAGGGGCCTCAACCGGCGGAGGCGGGGCGGGCGCCGGCGCGGGAGGCGGCGGCTCCGGTTCGTCCACCAGGGTCAGCTCCAGGGTTTCGAAACCCGGCGCGAGCCTGGGAGGGCCGGACTTGTTCGCCCTATCGTACAAAAGGCCGCCATACCGGAAGAGCGCCGCGTGGACCCCGAGGGCCAGCAGGAAGGCGATCGGCCAGCGGCGTTCAAACAGGCTCATGGGGTCTTCCGCTCGACCAGAAACGACACGGAATCGACGCCGGCCGCCTTGAGGCGCGAAAGCAATTCGAGGGACACGCCCAGGTCGGAGGTCCGGTCCCCGGCGATCATGACCGGGGCCTTCTGGCGGAGGGCCTGCCCGGCGACCTCGCGGACCGCGGTCTCGAAGTCCACGGTCCGGTCGCCCATCCGCAGCGTGTTGTCCGCGGAGACGGACACCAGCACCGGCGTCGTCTTCTCGATGGCCCCTTCCCCCTTCGGCAGGTTGACCCGGATGCCCCGGTGGACGGTCATGGTCACCATGGCGTAGATGAAAAAGACCAGCAGGAGGAACATGCAGTCGATCAGGGGCACCATCTCGACGCGCGCCCGGCGATCCTCATATCCGCTATCGAGACGCATGCTCCTGCCCCTTCCGGTAGACCACCTCGAACTGGGTCGACACCTGTTCCAGGCGGCGCGTTTCGCGCTGAATGCGCGAAATGAAGTAGTTGAAGGGCAGCAGGACGCCCAGGGCGATGATCAGGCCGGCCGCCGTGGTGATCAGGGCCTCGGCGATGCCGGCCGAGACCCCCCGCGGATCCTGCAGCTGGTTGTCCCCCAGCAGGTCGAAAGACTTGATGATCCCGGTGACCGTGCCCAGGATGCCGAGCATGGGCGCCATGGTGATGATGGTGTCGAGGATGGCCATCCCGCCTTTCATGCGGGAAATCTCCTCGCTCGCCGCCACCTCCATGGCCTCCTTCAGCCCGTGATCCCGGTGCTGGAGCCCGGCCCTCAGCATCCGCGTGGGCGCGCACCGGGCCGCCTTGGACTCCAGCAGCGCCTGCTCGAATTCGCCCTTCTGCGCCAGGTCGATCATCCGGTCCAGCAGCTCCTGGTCCCGGCTCATCGATTCGCGCATCCAGAAAATGACCCGCTCGAGGATGGCCGTCAGCGCCACCAGCGAGCAGATCAGCAGCGGCCACATGACGGGGCCGCCCCGCTGCATGAGTTCGATCATGGCCCCTCCTTTAGAATCGAAGGCTCATGCCCGCCCGCCAGGTGGTGCCCGGGGCGGGATAGTACCCGTCCACCGGGTACCCCTTGTACGCCACTTCGGCATAGGTTTCGTCCGTCACATTGTCCACCCCGGCAAACGCCGAGAACCCTTTCGCCGACACATACCGCAGCGCCATATTGAGCGTCGTGAAGGCGTCCAGCTCCGGCCCGGCATTGGCCACGTCGCCGCCCAGGGGGCTGCTTCCCGTATAGTGCACGGAGGAGTCCAGCCACAGGTCCGCCGGCAGCCCGACCCGGACCGTGCCCGCGGCCAGATGGTTCGGGACCAGAGGCACATCCTTGCCGTCGTTCGCGCCGGCGGTGAATTCCGCCTTCATGAACGTATAGCTGGCTTCCACTTCCAGGCGGTCGACCGGCTTCCACAGGCCCGCCAGCTCGACGCCCTGACGCAGGGTCTCGTCAAGGTTGGCGTTGCGATTCTCAATCGGATCCCAGGCCACCTCGTCCTGCATCTCAAACCGAAACAGGGTGGCCGAGGCCCGCCAGCGGGGATCCCAGCCCAGCTCCACACCCGTCTCCGTATTGAGCCCCTTTTCGGCCTCGAGGTCACGGTAGAACGAATCCGTTCCGAACCCGTAATAGCTGATCTGCTCGTCGATGAACGGATAGCGGTAGACACTGCCGACCCGGACAAACGCCTTGGACTGGCGGTCGAAGGCATAGGCCACGCCGCTTTCCCAGGACTGGCCGTGGTGCGTGCTCGACTCGTCCAGCACGGTCGCCCCGCCGGCGTCCGCGTCGGCCGACAGGTCCGCCTGCTCGACGCGGAACGCGCCGTGTACGATCCACTCGGGCGTCAGCTCCACCTGGTGGCGGAGGTAGCCGCCCACGGTGTCCTTCTCCAGTTCGGCGTCGATCGTGCGGCTGGTCCGGCCGGCATCGGCGTACCGCGTCACGTTCATCCGGTCACGGTACAGGTCCGTCCCGATAATCGTCTGCTGATTCAGCCCGCCCCAGGCCCCGTCCACCGTCAGCCGCGGCTGGAAGGAATAGCTGTCCAGGTCCGTGTCGCTGTACATGTACCAGCTGACCACGTCGGCTTCCGTTTTCTTTTCCGTCCAGCCCAGGCCCGCGTTGAGGCGGATCCCGTCCACCGGCTCGGCATAGGGGTCGAACCCGACAGTCAGGTACTCATTGTCCGACGTGTCGTCCGGATTATGGCTCTGGCGGCGGTCGTCCTTCATCTCCGCCAGCGTCAGGGAGCCGGGCAGCTCGTAATCGCTGCGGTACCAGGAGCCGGCCAGGGACGCGCCGGAACGGTCGTTAAAGTCGGCACTCAACCGGCCGCCCGCGCCGTAGGCCTCGTAGCCGCTGTGATCGCGATAGCCCTCCGACGTTTCCCATTCGGCATTGGCCGCATAGGAGGTCGGCAACCGGCCCGGAATCGGGCCTGACACGCCCCCGCGGGCAATGGCCGTTCCCTCGCTCCCGCCGATCAGCGAGATTTCGGACGCCGGCTCCGCCGAGCCCTTCTTCGTAATGATATTGATGACGCCTTCGGAAGCGAAGTCGCCGTAGAGGGCGCTCTGGGACCCGCGCAGCACCTCCACCCGGTCCACCTGGTTCAGGGGAATCTGCAGCCAGTTCATGGACGCCATGTCGGGGTTGTTCAACCGCCGGCCGTCCAGCAGGACCAGCACCCGGCCCTGGCTGTTTTCTCCGCCGCCGCGCATCGCGACTTCGGCAACGGGGCCGCCGCTCAAGCTGCGGACCTGGATGCCCGGCACATCGCGTAGCACGTCGGACAGGTTGTTCGCGCCCTTCCGCTCAATCTCGCCGGATGTCACCACCGTGACACTGACGGGCGTCCGCGACGCTTCCGTCGACTCGCGCGTGGCGGTCACCACGATTTCCGACGCGTTCGTCTTCACCGACTCCTGGGCCGTCACCACGCCCGCTCCCAGGATTGCCATCACCATCCATGCCTGCTTCTTCATATCACTCCTTAACCTTTCAAACGCATTTGAAGTCCTGCCACCATCAAAATCACCTCGTCCGCCGCGGCTGCCAGCCGCTGGTTGGCGCGGCCCAGGGCATCCCGGTACAGCCGCCCCAGCTTGTAGGGCGGCACCAGCCCCAGCCCCACCTCGTTGCTGATCACGATCCAGTCAGCGGGGCTTCTCCGCATCACCTCCACCAGCGCCTGGACCTCTGCGGTCAGGCGCGCCTCGGCCTCGGCCGACGGCATATCCTCGCTCATCCCGCAGACGGCATTGCTGGCTAGCAGCGTCATGCAGTCCAGCAGCACCACCTTCTCGCTTCCGGTCAGCGCGCCGGCCAGCCGCTCGGCGACGTCGCGCGGGGCCTCCAGCGTCCGCCAGCCGTAGCCCGCGCGCCCCTCCTGGTGATGCAGGATGCGCTCGCGCATCTCGGCGTCGAGCGCCTCGCCCGTGGCCACGAAAAGCACGTCGCGGCCGCCCCTCTTCAGGGCCAGCGCCTCGCCAAGCGAGCTCTTCCCGCTCCGCGACCCGCCCAGGATCAGCGTCCACCGGCCCCGGCCCTCGCCGGCCGCCGGCCCGTCCGTCAAGCTGCTCATGCGTCCTCCCCGGCCTGGCGAAGCGCCTCCAGCGATTCGGCCAGATCCTGTTCGTTAAACACTTCCAGCGTCAGCACGCCGTTGAACCCCGCCTTCAGCCGGCGCGCCACGGGTTCCAGTTGCGCGCGGGTCATCAGGCGCAGCGACTGGTGATCCCGGCTTCCCACGCCGTGCAGGTGGACCACCCGGGCGCGCGGCAGCCAGCGGTCCATGAACGGCAGCGGATCGCGCCCCTCCAGCCACAGGTGGCCGATGTCCACGGTCCGGCTCACCGGCACCCGGTCCAGCACGGCCTCGAACGCCGCCGGATCCCACTTCTCGAGATTCTCCACGCACAGCAGCCCGGGCTCGGACACCCAGGCGGACACGGTCTCCAGCGCCCGGACCGCCTGGTCCTGCCAGTCGCGGAGGCTCAGCGGATTGTCGCGGCAGGCGCCCCACGGCGGCGGCAGCTGTCCCGCGTCCAGGTGCAGCGTGTAGGCCGCGGGCGAGAGCGCCTCCGTCGCCTCGATCACCCGGCGCGCCTTGACCAGCGACACGTGGGCGGCCTCGCCGCCGTCCGCCAGCCTCAGGTCGAGCGGCAGGTGGATCGTGTAGGTCAGGCCGTGGCGCGCCGCCCGCTCTTTCAGCGCCCGCCGCAGCGCGGCGTCAGGCAGGTTGCTGCCGTGCTCGTCGGTCTCGAACAGCACCAGCTGGATATCCGCCACGCGCCCCGCCAGGTAATCCACGTTGGGCAGGATCGCGTCCGGAATGATATACGAGGTGGTTCCAAGCCGGTACATGTGTTCCCTTATTTGAGACAAATTAGCGTGGCCGCCGCCAGGGCCGCGGCCTCCGCCGCCTCCACCGCCGCGCCCAGCACGTCGCCCGTGATTCCGCCGATCCGGCGGCGGGCCAGGGCCACCACCGCGGCTCCCGCCGCCGCCGCCGCCGCCAGCATGTACAGGCCCCGCCACTCGCCGAGCAGCGCCACGATGACGGCGGTCGCGACCGCGCCGTCCACCTGCGCCCGGCCCAGCCCCTCGCGCGCCCGGGCTCCCATGCCGCCCGACCGGGCCAGGGGCAGCCCGCGGAGGGCCAGGATGCCCGTCATCACGCCGCGGGCCACAACCGGCGCCACGACCAGCGGCCACAGCGCGCGCAGCGGGGGCCAGAAGCCCGTGGCGCCGGCCGCGCTGGCCAGGATGGCCGTGATGCCGGCGAATTTCAGCAGCAGGAGCACGACCAAGCCGGTGACGCCGAAGGACCCGATGTGCGGATCCTTCATGATCTCGAGCCGCCGCTCCCGGCTGACGGGGGCATAAAACGCGTCGAAGCAGTCGCCCGCCCCGTCCAGGTGCAGCCCGCCGGTCAAACCCACCCAGGCCGCCAGCACCAGCGCACCGCCGACCAGCGTGGGATCGGCGACGGCGCGCCAGGCCAGGGCCAGCAGGACCAGGAGCAGCCCGATCACCAGGCCGGCGAACGGGAACCAGCCGGCCAGCTTGCCCCAGGGCTGGGCCAGGTCCCATTCCACCGAAACCGGCAGGCGGGTGAGCAGGCTCAGGGCACGCCGGGCATCGACCCAGCCGGCGACGGCCTCCTGCCCCAACGCCCCGAGCCGGACCCGGGCCCTCTGGACAACGGTGGTCATTCCACCTTGACTCCCGCTTCGGCGAAGGTGGCCATGTCCCGCAGCACGCCGGCAGCGGTCTCGACCAGCGCCATCGCCAGCACGGCGCCCGTCCCCTCGCCCAGTCGCATGCCCAGGTCCAGCAGGGGCTGCAGACCCAGGTGGGTCAGCGCCAGGTCGTGGGCCGGCTCGGCGGAGCGATGGCCCGCGATCAGGTAGCCCGTCACCGCAGGGTCCAGCACCGCGGCCACCAGGGCCGCCGTGGTGGCGATGAATCCGTCCAGCATAATGGGGATGCGGCGGGAGGCGGCTTCCAGCATGGCGCCGCTCATGGCGGCAATCTCATAGCCGCCCACCTTGGCCAGGAGGTCCAGGGCGTCCCGCGGGTCGGGCCGGTTGACGGCCAGCGCGGTTTCGATGAGCCCGATCTTCCGCTCCAGGGCCTCGGCACGGATGCCCGTGCCCGGTCCGGTGATCCGGCGCGGCGGCTGGCCGGTCAGCACGCTGACGATGGCGGTGGCGGGCGTCGTGTTGCCGATGCCCATCTCGCCGCAGGCCAGCAGGTCGAGCCCCTGCGCCAGCTCGCGCTCGACGCAGCGGGCGCCCAGCAGCAGGGCCGCCTCCGCCTGGGCGCGCGTCATGGCGGGCCCCTTGGAAATGTCGTTCGCGCCGGGGCCCGCCTTCTCCCGCACAAGGCCGCGCAGGGCCGGCAGGTCGGACATGATGCCCGCGTCCACCACCGTCACGCGCGCCCCGGCGTGCCGGGCGATGACGTTGATCGCGGCGCCGCCGGCCACGAAATTGAAGACCATCTGCCGCGTCACCTCGGACGGGGCGATGCTCACGCCGTGGGCGGCCACCGCGTGGTCGCCGGCGAAAACCAGCACGGCCTTGCGCAGCGGGACGGGAGGCGGGCAGACGCCCGTGATGCCGGCCAGCTGCACGGCCACCTCCTCCAGCCGGCCGAGGCTCCCCGGCGGCTTGGTGAGCTGGTTGTGCCGGGCGCGCGCCTCGGCCATGGCGCTTTCGTTCAGGGGCGGGATGACGAATGATTTCACGGCTTCTCCTGCGGACTCGGGGGATGGAAACACCGGCGAAGGGCGGCGACGCTGTTCATGACGCGGGGGCCTGGGCGCAGCAATTCGGACAGGTTGAAGTCGGCATAGATCCGCCGGTTCCGGATGGCGTCCAGCGTGGCAAAGGCGGGAATGGAGGCGATGCGGCGGACGGTCTGCCGGGATTCATCCATGAACAGGCAGAGGATGATTTCGGGATTCCGGCTGATCACCCACTCGGGAGAGGCGGCAAAATAGGGCGAGTCGACCTCGTCGCCGATATTCAGCCCGCCCGCGAGGGCCACCAGCTCGGACACGAACGAGCCGCGGCCGACGGTGTAGAGCGGGTCGTCCCAGATGGCGACGAAGACGCGCGGCCGGGGGGCGTTGGAGACGGCCGCGCGGGCGGTCTCAATCGCGGAGCGGAGGGAGGCGGCCAGCTCGTCGCCCCGCTCCGGCCGGCCGGCCAGGCGCCCGACTTCGGCGAGCGCGGCGGGAATGTCGTCCAGGTGCAGGCAGGGAACCAGCCGGGCGTCGAGGCCGCGCTCCTTGAGCCGGGCGCTGAAGTCCTTGTTCAGCATGTCGACGTAGAGAATGTGGTCGGGATGGAGCGCCAGCAGCATCTCGAAGGAGGGATCGCCATACCCGCCCACGACGGGCACGGCGGCGGCGGCGGCGGGATAATCGCAGACGGAGGTGCGGCCGATCAGGTTGGAGCCCGCTCCCACGGCGAACATCATTTCGGTGAGGTTGGGCGCCAGGGAGACAAAGCGGGGGCCGGAGGGCTGAAGGGGACCGGGGCGTTCCGGCTGGCGGCACCCGAAGGCACCGAGGAGAGTTAAGATGATGAGAAAACGGGCCGTCATGCTCTTTATCCGCGAAAGAGTGTGGGGCGGGCAAGGGGGATCGTCTTCTGGCTTCCGGCTTCAAACCCGACCCTCTCCTTCCCATCCGCACCCGCGGACAGTGGACGATGAGGGCAGTAGCCGGTTACAGCGGCGCGACCGCGTCCGAATTTAACGGACTTCCGTTTTCCCAATTGCGTTCAGGATGCAAACAACGATTCAATTGGTAACACATGGTGACGGAAAGCGGAAGGAAAAAATGAGGTTCAGCGGTTCAACGGTTCAACGGTTCAGCGGTTCCAGAGATAGGTCCTATAGGTCCTATAGGACCTATCTCTTCATTCACCCGCTTCGTCACTCATCGCAAACCGGCAGATGCCGCGTTTGGAGGCGGCGGTGAACTCGGCCATTTCGCGGGCGGGGCTGCCGTCGGGAAAGGCGGCGCGCATGCGGGCCACGGCATCGGTGGCGGTGAGGCCGTCGCGATACAGCAGGCGGAACGCGTCCTTGACCTGCTGCCGCTGCTCGGGGGTGTATCCGGCGCGCTTCAGCCCCACCAGGTTCAGGCACGCCACCCGGTTGGGCGTCAGGCCGGGCACCAGGCAGAACGGCGGCACATCCTTGCTCACGGCGCTCCCGCCGCCCATCATGGCCAGCCGGCCGATGCGCACAAACTGATGCACGGCCACGTGGCCGCTGATGAACGCCCGGTCGCCCACCTCGACATAACCCGCGATCAGCGCCCCGTTCGCCAGGATCACGCCGTTCCCCAGCCGCGCGTTGTGCGCCAGGTGCGAGCCGCCCATGAGAAAGCAGTTGTCGCCCATCGCCGTTTCCGTGCCCGGCTTGGTGCCGCGGTGGATCGTCACATACTCCCGGATCACGCAACCCTTGCCGATCCGGACGGAGCTGGGCTCGTTCGTGAAGGCCAGATCCTGGGGCGAGTCCCCGATGACCGCGCCGGTGTGGACGCGGCAGTTGACGCCCAGGGTCGTGAACGCCAGCACGCTGGCGCGCGGGCCGATCACGCACCCGTCGCCGATCTCGACATCGGCCTCCACGATGGCGAAGGGCCCGATATTCACGTCCTTGCCCAGGCGGGCCGAAGAATCCACGATCGCGGTGGGATGAATGGCCATACGACTCCTATTCGTTGAAACTGACGGCGCCCGACTCGCGGAGGCTGGCGAAGTCCTCGCCGCCCGGGTCGCGCAGACGGCCCAGAATCACATGATCCAGCACGGGAATGCCCACCAGCCGGCCCGCCTGCACGAGCTGCCGGGTGAGCCGGATGTCCTCGCCCGACGGCGCGGGGTCGCCCGACGGGTGGTTGTGGGCCAGGATGACGTTGGCGCAGGCCGCCAGGATGGCTTCGCGGAACACCTCGCGCGGATGGGCGGGACAGGTGTCGAGCAGTCCCTGCGACACCTCCACGGGCGGCTTGAGCAGCCGGTTCTTGACATCCAGCAGCAGCACCCAGAAGCATTCGCGGTCGAGGCTACGCGCCTCCTCCCGCAGGACGGCGGCCACCTGGGCGGGGGTCCGGACGGAAGGGCTCACGGGAACCGCCTCCTCGGTCAGGCGGCGGCCCAGTTCCAGGGACGCCTTGAGCACCTGGGCCTTGCAGGGTCCCATGCCCTCGGCCCGCGCCAGGGCGTCGAGGGGAACCTGGGCCAGCGCGGTCAGGCTGCGGTGCTCGCGCAGCAGCTTCTCGGCCACTTCCACGGCGTTGAGACCGGGCTTGCCGGTCCGGATCAGGATGGCGAGGAGGGCGGCGTCGGAGATGTTCTGCACGCCGCGCCGCTCCATCTCCTCGCGGGGCCGGAGCCGTTCGGGCATATCGCAGACACGGTAGGCCTTGCGGTCCGGCTGCTCCGGATCCGCCTCCTCGCGAAGGGCTTGTTCCCTCTTGGACTTCATCCGGCGAATCCTACCTTCCCCACCCCCCGCGGGTCCAGCAAAACCGGAGGCCTTGCCGCGCCAGCGCACCTGCTGATGCGCTTTCCTGATGCCAGGTGTAGGGGCGCTGCTTGCGGCGCCCGCCCTGCACGGCGATTGCCCGGCGCGGGCGTCGCAAGCAACGCCCCTACACATGCGCGCGCCTCTTACATCTCACAGCGGCGTCACCGCACCAGGAGGAGCGTCCCCTTTTTCAAGGTGGACAGGAAAAACGAGGCGGTGCCGGGCAGGGCCCCGCGCGCATCGGGCCAGTTATAAACGCCCGACCCATTGGTCACGGACCAGGTTCCTCCGAACCCGGGCACCGTTTGCGACTCCAGAACGCGGCCCGACCCGTCCGCGATGTAGGCGGCCATCCGGTCCTCGGACACGTTCACCCATACGGCGATGCGCCCGCCGCCGCCCCCGCCGCCGCTGTTGTTTCCCTGTCGGTCGCCGCCCCGGGTGGTCAGCAAACCCGACGCGGCGCCGCGGAACGCGCGACACCGGATATAAACCGCGCCACCGGAGGCGCCCGCTCCATGCGTTCCGTAACCGCCGTCGCCATTGGCCGCCAGCGTCCCGTCCAACATCAACACCCCGTCCGTTTCGATCCGGATCGCGCCGCCGCCCGAGCCACCCGTGTTCATGGCATAGCCGCCGCTGCCGCAGTAAAGCGGCATGTATCGGTTGCCGTTGGTCGACCCGGGAGTCCCGCTGACTCCCTGCCCGCCGCGGCCCCCATACCCGCCGCCGCCATAGGTGCCCCCTTTCCCATAACCGGTGAACGGTTGGAACCCCGTCCCGTTCGCATTGAATCCCGCTCCCGTTGCGACCGTCATGGATCCCGCCCGGAACAGAGGCGATCCGCCGTCGTTGTAGTCCGAATAGGGGTAAATCCAGCAGCCCGGAGCGAGGGTGACGGCGCCGGTCACGGCAACCTGTCCGCTGTAATCCACGGCCAACCCGTTGGTCGGGCCCGCATAGAGCGCCAACGAAGCCGCGTTCGTCAGGCGCAGGTTGCCGCCGCACCGGAACCGGAAATCGCCGATCAGCCCCAGCGTGCCGGCG
>CAYZVY010000092.1:0-15826 GCA_964481675.1 uncultured Verrucomicrobiota bacterium | reverse complement strand
CGTAACCCGCCTCACCCACTAACAAAAGACGAGCAACTAATCGCAGATGCGCCCGTTGTCGGACATCACCGCGCTTTCCTCTTGATCGCCCTGCGGAATCCGGTATGGTAAGACGATCATGAAAACACGTTTGTCGTTCTCCTCCCTGCTCCTTGAAAAAGGCTCCCTGACACGAGTCACCCCCCCGGGCGAGGCCGGCCTCCTGATCTGCTCGGTCCCCCTGCCCCGCGACGCCATGCCCGCGCTGTCCCTGAACGGCGCGCCGACCTGGCGCCGGGACCTGGGCCAATGGCCGGGCGAAGCGGCCGGCCTTCCGCGCCGCGCCCTCCTGGCGGCCCCCCATGCGGGCCCGGCGCCGGACCGGCTCCGCGTCACGGCCGCCTCCGCCCCGCCGCCCGCCTCCGCCCCGCCCACCGCGGAGCTGATCGTGATCGAAAAGAGCCCCGAGCCCGCGTTCTTCTGGGAGCGGCACGCCGTGCGGATCCGCTGGGCCGACCGCACGCTGGACCTGATGATGGGCATGAAGGTGAAGGGCGCCATCCACTGGTGGGAAGCCTGCAACCTGGTGGTGCGCGACGAGTCGCCCCTGTGCCGGTCCGTGGAGGCCGGGGGGGCCATCCCCCACGTGCTGACGACGCTCGAGGACCTGAAAACATTCGCGAGCTACGCGAACCCCTTCCTGCACAAGCACAACTGGCTGAACGGGCACCTGGGCCTGCGCCTGCACGCGAACGGCGTCTGCGAGGTGGTCGCCCACCACATCAACAGCAGCGTGTTCGACGACGGCCTCCCCCTGACCGATTGCGTACCTGTTTTAGGAATTCGCGTTCCGGGTTCCGACATGTCAACCGTCACCGGCGCCTGGGACGGCACGCGCGACAGCCTGGAGCTGGGCGCGGTCCGCTTCGACCTGGCCGAGGCGGCCCGGCTGGCCACGCCGGAGAAGCCCGGCTCGCTGGCGGCCGACGCGGCCACCGGCTTCCTGGCCTGGCAGCCCTACCTGGGCATGGAGCTGTTCGGCGGCATCTGCGCGCGCGACCGCCTGGCCGACTCCTACATCTTCCGGGCGGAGGAGCAGATCATCCCGCGCGGCATGGCGCGCACCCTCGGCTTCTCCTTCAGCCTGAACAGCCAGGCCTCGCCCCGCGTGGCCCGCTACCTCGCCCCGAACTGGTGGTACGGGCTGTGCGAAGAGCTGACGCCCGCCTCCCTGCTCCCGGTGTTCGATCGCTTTGACGCCGAGCTGGATCTCACCGAGGACGCCTCGCTCCGGTGCCAGTTCAAGTTCGGGTTCGAGGACGGCTCCATTCCGCGCCACGGCTCGAGCGAGCACTTCGAGAAATTCGAGCCGGGCTGGGAAGGCGAAGCCGGCTATGCCATGTTCCTGCTCGCCTGGCGGCGCGGGCGGGGCGACCTGTACCAGGCGGCCCTGCGGGCGGCCTATCATTTCGCCGATGTCGCGGTCGACCACGCCGCCTTCCGCGTGCGCATGCACGGCTATCCGCCCCACGCCTTCGCGGTGCCCATGGAGCGCATCCATGTGATGGTGGCGGCCTTCCTGGAAACCGGGGACGATTACCTGCTCCGCACGGCGGAGTCCGTCATCGACCGGGCCCACTGGACCCACAAGAACTCCTGGCCCCGCATGTGCGTCGGGCGCGATGCCTGTTTCATCCGCGGCGAGATGATGCTCTACCGCTATTTCGGGGACACGCATTACCTGGCCCGGGCGCGGGACGCCGCGCAGGACGTCATCGACAGCCAGCGGCCGGACGGCAGCTTCGGCGACCAGGGCGGCGGGGCCGGCATCCACGGCTGGGGCGCCTACATCACCAAGCCCTGGATGGGCCTCATGGCCGTGGGCGGCCTGCTGGACCACCTGGAGCTGGCGCCGGCGGAAGATGCCGCCGTGCTGGGCGCGGTGAGGAAATTCGCCGACTGGCTCATGCGCGAACGGTACGACCACAAGGGCGTCCTGGGCTGGGGCTACCAGCACTACTATAACGGCACCCGCACGTGCTACAACCTGCTGGGCGCCACGGTGGCGGACCTGCCCGGGGAGGGGCTCTGGCACGTCAACTACCTGGCGCGCATCCTGACCTTCTGCGCGCTGCGGTATAACCAGGCGGCCTATTTCGACGCCTGGGCCGAAAGCCAGGACGCCACGATGGAGGCGCACAAGGCCAAGGAGGGCGCCAAGGCGCAGGTGGGCGACCATCGGCTGGCCCAGAACGGCCAGTATCTCCCCTGGGCCCAGATGCGGCTCTGGAACGCGCGGCCGGCCGGAAACGGCGGGATCGTGTGCCAGCCGGTTTACGCCGGAGCGCGCACGCCGAAGGACGCCGTTGTCGCCACGCCCGACGGATCCGTGACGCTGACCTGGTCCGGCGCGTCGTCCGTCTCGGCGGCCGGCGGCAAGGCGGCGGTCGAGCCCGTCCGGACGCTGTCCTAGGGAACGGGACCGGCCATCTCGCAGCGGCCGGCGGCGATGTCGGCCTCCCATTCGGGCGCCATCGCCACGCCGGGCGCGAGCGCCAGCTTCGGCTTGAACGTGTAGATGGGCCGGGGATGGATCAGGTCCTGGACCGACCGGTATAAGCACCGGCGGCGGGGGCCTGTCATCACGGCCGCATGCTGGAGGAGCGTCCAGTTGGCGTTCGGCTCCTTCGCCGGAATCGCCTTTTCCCCGGCCAGGCAGACGCGGGCCGGGAACGGAACGGCATGATCCGCCACCACCTCGAGCGCGCCCCACAGGGTGGCCCCGCCGGGGCGGGCGGCCTCACGGGCGGCCAGGTCGACCAGCCGCCGGTAGCGCAGGCGGCTCCCCGCGTCATACTGGTAATCCGGGCAGGTCTCCGGCGTCTCCCCGCGCAGCGCAACCACCTTCGCCAGCTTCTTCTGCTTGAAGGCGTTGATGGCCTCGTCCAGGTAGGCGCAGGCCGTGACCGCCACCTCGCCGTGAGGGCCGGCGGCCCGCCAGGCGATCATCGTGTTGGTCTTCTCCATGGCGAACGCCCGCAGGGAGGCGTCGCAGAAAATCATGTTCGAGGCCCCGAAGAATTCGTTGAAACGGGTCAGGAACTCGATGGTGACCCGGATATCCCGACGGGCCTCCGGCGGAACCAGGTCGCCGTATTCGAACGGGCTGGCGGGAAACAGGCAGGCCGGCTCGTCATCCATCACGATCGACGACGAGACGCCGCCCTGGATCCAGTTCACGGGCATGGTCAGGAGCCCCTCCGCCCGGTAGCCGGGAATCTTTTCCACATACTCGGGCACCATCACGTCGTCGCGGTTGTCCGAAAGCGTCACGCCTTCGGCGCCGTGCGGGAAGAAAACGTTCGTGCAGCCGTGTTCCAGGAGGACGGGCGGCAGCAGGTCATACCGGCACAAATGGCGGGAGCCCAGGCGGCGGGTGACATAAAATCCCCATGAAAACTGGAAGGCCGCCGCCGCCTCGCCCAGCCCGGTCGCCTCCCGGAACGCGCGGCGCTCCGCGCTCAGGCGGTCCTCGTGGCCGCGCAATTCGGGGAACCGCCCGGCATCGGGACGGCTGGCCAGCCGTTCCGCATCGAACTGCCGGATGTCGGCCTCCAGATCCAGATCGGCGGCGGAGGGATAGGCCGAGCGGATATGCCCGAACGCCTGCCGCATGCCATCCATGAAAACCCCGGGCTTGACGCCTTCCGCCACTTTGAGTCCGCGCTCCCGTCCGAGTTCAACCGGCATCGTCATGTTTTTTCTCCAGTCTGCCTTGCCTAAATCCCATCACATGGTGTAATATCGCGCATCAGTTTAACCCTCACGCCCCGGATTCGCAAGGAGTGAACATGTCGTTCGATTTTTTATCCAGCCTTCTGGTGGTCGGCACCCTGAAGGAATATGCCATGGTGGCCATCGGGCTGCTGCTGCTCTGGCTGGCCATCAAGAAGGATTACGAGCCGCTGCTGCTGCTCCCCATCGGGGCCGGCTGCCTGATGGCCAACTTCCCCGGCTCCAACGCCGTCGGCGACCACGGCTTCCTGACGCTCCTGTACAAGGCCGGGATCGAAACCGAAATGTTCCCCATCCTGATCTTCATCGGCATCGGCGCCATGATCGACTTCGCCATCGTGCTGAAACAGCCGGTGACGCTCTTTTTCGGCGGCCCGCCCTGCCTGGGCATATTCGGGGCCTTTTTGATGGCCCTCTGCGTGAATTACTTCAAGCCGGGCTTCTTTTCGGTCGGCGAAGCGGCCTCCATCGGCATCATCGGCGCGGCTGACGGCCCGACCTCGATTTACGTCGCCAGCATGTTCGCCCAGAAATGGATCGGCCCCATCGCCGTGGCGGCCTACTCCTACATGTCTCTGGTCCCCATCATCCAGCCGCCCGTGATCCGGCTGCTGACCTCCTCCAGCGAGCGGAAGATCCGCATGGATGCCGACTACCACGCCCAGGTCTCGAAGACCCTGCTCATCCTGTTCCCGATCATGATCATCGTCCTGACCGGCCTGCTGCTGCCCAAGGGCATGGTGCTGGTGGGCCCGCTGATGCTGGGCAACCTGCTGCGCGTCTCGGGCTGCGTGGACCGGCTGTCCAAGTCGGCCCAGAACGAGCTGTCCAACGTGGTCACGCTGTTCCTGGGCATCGCGGTCGGCTCCACGATGCAGGCCAGCACGTTCCTGCAGCCGCAGACGTTCCTGATCCTGACGTTCGGCCTGCTGGCCTTCGTCTTCGATACGGCGGCCGGCGTGCTGTTCGCCAAGTTCCTGAACCTGTTCCTGAAGACCAAGCTCAATCCCATGATCGGGGCCGCCGGCCTCTCGGCCTTCCCGATGTCGGCCCGGGTCGTCCAGAAAATGGCCCAGCAGGAAGACCCCACCAACATCCTGCTCATGCCCGCCGTGGGCGCCAACGTGGCCGGCCAGATCGGCTCGATCGTGGTCGGCTGCCTCATCATATCCCTGCTCAGCTAACCGGAGAGAACGCGATGACGAACGACTCCACCCCGTTTTCCGCCGTTCCCGGCACCGTGGCCCAGCCCCCGACGCCCAACCGGTACCTGCAGCACGACGGAACCGATGCCAGCGCCGCCATCAAAGCCGGGCTCGAAATCACGGGGATCTGCATCGTCGGCCTGGCCATCATCCTGACCCTCTTTTATACCAGCCTCCGCCTGCTCTCCGCCTTCTTTCCGCCCAAGGCCGAGGGCGCCGCGGAAGCGGACGACGATTGACCGATGCCCGCCGCATCCCCCTCCCCTGCCCCGCCTCCCGCCCACGACGTCCGCGACTACCGCTGGGCGGATGTGCTGAAACGGCTTGCCCCCCTGCTGGCGCCCTACCGCTGGCGGCTCCTCCTGGCCAGCGCCCTGGTGGCGGTGGTCGGCTTTGCCGTGGCGCTGGTCCCCCTGTTCCCGAAATATGTCATCGACACCGGCATCCCCTCCGGGCTGATCCGGCCAATCCTGGTCGCCGCGGGCCTGTTCCTGCTGGCCATGCTGGCGCGCATGGTCTTCTGGTACCTGGCCATGCGGCAGGTGTACCTGATCCAGCAGAACATCATCCGCGAACTCCGGGCGCGCAGCTTCCAGCACCTCCAGAACCTCGGGCTGAGCTTCCATAGCCGCTACCCCAGCGGATTCCTCTACGAGCGGGTGTTCGGCAACTCCATCAACGTGCTGGGCTCATTCCTCACCGCGGTGTTCCAGAACCTGACCACCTACCTGGTCGGCGTGCTCTTCAGCCTCGGCTTCTGCCTGTACCTGAGCCCGACCCTCACCGCGGTCATCGTGGCCGGCGCCATCGGGTACGTGCTGACCGCGCGCCTGCTTTCCACGCGCATCTACCAGAAAACGCGGGCCGCCAACGAGGCCGGCATGCATATCGTGGAGCTCATTCTCGACAAGCTGCGCGGCGTGAAAACCGTCCAGGCCTCGGCCATGGAGGCGACCGTCCAGTCGGAGTTCGAGGTGCAGCTCTGGCCCTCCATGCTCAAGTGGATGGAGGCGATGTTCGAGTCCATGAAGCTCGGGTTCGTCACCGAGGGCCTGAGCTACGCCATCACGGCCGGCGTGATCGTGGGGGGGGCCGTCCTGGCGATCCGCGAGTCCGGGCACGTCACCATCGGGGTGCTGGTCGCCTTCATGGGCTACCAGGGCACCCTGATCAGCATGATGCAATCCCTGACCAACATGGCCGGCCAGTTCATGGCGGCCAAATCGGCCTTCGACCAGCTCTACACGATCCTGGACATGCCCTCGGCGCCGGCCGACAAGCCGGGGGCCTGCCTGCCGCAGCCGCTCAAGGGAGTCCTGAGCCTGGAGCATGTCACCTTCTCCTACGAGCCCGGCAAGCCCCCCGTCCTGACCGACCTGTCCCTGACCGTGGAGCCGGGCCAGACCGTGGCGCTGGTCGGCCGCAGCGGCAGCGGCAAGACGACCCTGCTCAACCTGCTCATGCGCTTCTACGATCCCGACTCGGGCGCGGTGCGGCTGGACGGACGGGATCTGCGCGAGCTGCCGCTGCGGGCCTATCGCGGCCTCTTCGGCGTGGTGCTCCAGGACCCCTACCTGTTCAACACCTCGATCGCCGCCAACCTGCGCTACGGCCGGCCGGAGGCCACGGACCCGGAGCTGGTGGACTGCCTGAAGCGGGCCGCCGCCTGGCCCTTTGTGGAGCAGTTCCAGGACCAGCTGCTCCACAAGGTGGGCGAAGGCGGAAACCAGATGTCCGGCGGGCAGCGCCAGCGCCTGGCGATCGCCCGCTGCATCCTGATGAACCGCCGGTTCGTGCTGCTGGATGAAGCGACCTCGGCGCTCGACCCCGAATCCGAGGTGCAGGTCCAGACCGCCTTGCGGGAGCTGTTCAAGGGGCGAACGTCCTTCATCATCGCCCACCGGCTCAGCACGATCCGGCATGCCGACCGGATCCTGGTGATGGAAAACGGGCGACTGGCCGAGGAAGGATCGTATGACGGGTTGCTGGCGCGCGGGGGCCTGTTCGCCCGCCTCCATCGGATCGCGACCTCCGGCAGCCTGCTGGCGGAGCGCATGGACGGGGCGGGATTTGCGTAAAATGGTGAGCCGCGCGGGAGTCGAACCCGCGACCACATGATTAAAAGTCATGTGCTCTACCAACTGAGCTAGCGGCCCTCAATCAAAAAGGTCTCATACATTAATCTTCCTCCCCCGTCCTGTCAATCACGGAACCGCGCATCTGCGATTTGCATAGGGGGAAGGCACGCGCACGTGTAGGGGCGCTGCTTGCGGCGCCCGAAAGTCCGGCGCCTCCACTCGGCGGGCTTCGCAAGCGAAGCTACACCATTCGCGCTTCATCTCGCATAAACCAGTACGACGTGGAGAGGCGCTCGAATCGGATTGCGAAACGGCGGCGGCAATGCCATACTCAATTGACGTTTATCGAAAGGATCCTCATGAGCAAACGCCTTATTCGCGACCGCGTTTTCGCCGTCGGCGTGAACCATTGGAACCGCCGCCTGTTCGACTCCCTGATTCCCCTGCCCGACGGCACCAGCTACAACGCCTACCTGATCCAGGGGTCGGAGAAGACTGCCCTGCTCGACGGGGTCGACCCCGAGATGGCCGCCGAGTTTTTCGAGAACCTGGCGGACGTGAAGACGATCGATTACATCGTGGCCCACCATGTCGAGCAGGATCACTCCGGCGTCCTCCCTGAACTGCTCCGCCGCCATCCGAAGGCCATCCTGCTCTGCTCGGCCAAGGCCAAGGGCATGTTCGTCGACCACCTGGCCCTCGACGAGTCCCGCCTGCGCGTGGTCGCGGACGGGGAGACGCTCTCGCTGGGCGACAAGACGCTGACCTTCCTGTCAACCCCCTGGGTCCACTGGCCGGAAACCATGTCCTCCTGGCTGGCGGAGGACCGGATCCTCTTCTCCTGCGACTTCTTCGGCTCGCATCTGGCGACCACCGACCTGTTCGCGACGGACGAATGCCGCGTCCACGAGTCCGCCCGCCGCTATTATGCCGAGATCATGATGCCGTTCCGGATGCAGATCCGGAAGAATATCGACAAGCTCCAGGGGCTGCCGATCGAGGTGATCTGCCCCAGCCACGGCCCGATCTACCCCCGCCCGGCGTTCATCATCGACGCCTACCGGGACTGGGTGTCCGACACCTGCAAAAACCAGTGCGTGATCCCCTACGTCTCCATGCACGGCAGCACCCAGCTCATGGTGCGCCACCTGGTGGACGCGCTGAACCGGCGGGGTGTCACGGCGATGCCGTTCGATCTCGCGGTCGCCGACATCGGCAAAATCGCCGAAGCCCTGGTGGACGCGGCGAGCGTGGTGCTGGGCTCCTGCGCGGTCCTGGTGGGCCCCCATCCCCTGATCGCGCACGCGGCCTTCCTGGCCAATGCCCTGCGGCCGAAGACGAAATTCGCGGGCGTCATCGGATCCTACGGCTGGGGCACCAAGATGGTGGAACATCTGGTCGGCTCGCTGGGCAACCTGAAAGTCGAACTCTACGAACCGGTGCTGGCGAAAGGGCTTCCCAAGCCGGCGGATTACGAGGCGCTGGACCGGCTGGCCGACGCGATCGCGCTGAAGCACAGCACCCTGTGACGCCTACTTGCGGGGCGGCAGGCAGCCGTTTTCGCGCACGTAATCGAGCACTTCCTCGTTGAGGCGGCTTTTGCCGCTCCACTTGATGATGCGCTCCCGGCCAAATCCGTCGCTGTTCATCACGAACCGGGTCTGCTCCGAGGGAAGCAGAATGAAGGGCGGCAGGTTGCCGCCGTGCGAGCGGGCGTAAAGGACCAGCTCCCGGGGCATGGGGCCCTGCCCGTCGTACTGGATAAACGCGTCGTGCCCCAGGTTGTAAATGCGCGTTTCGGGTAAGGCCTCCGCCTTGGCCTTGCGCGGAGCCGCCTCATCGGGGGGCGGGGCGGCCTTGCGCTTGTCCCCGTCCATCCCGTAAATAAACCACTTGAACCCGGCCTGCTCCAGGCGGGCGATGCGCTCGGGCGTCAGCTTGCCCGTCTTCTTCCGATGGCGCTGGTTGGCCACCCAGCCGCCCAGGTTCGGGTGGGTGGTGCACTGGGCGGGAACGTTGCAGTTCCCGAAACGGGCCTTGAAATCAAGCAGCTGCTTCAGACCGCACTCCCAGGCGCGATCGCCCGGCGCCCAGATGAAGCCCAGCTGGTCGAGGCGCGCCACATAGCCCGCATCCAGCCGCTTCATCTTCCGGCGGTAACGCTGCACCGCCACCCAGCGGCCCAGGGCGGGATCGTCGGGAAAATTGGCGGGCACATCGCAGGTTCCATGGCGGGCCTTGTAGGCGTCCAGGATCTGGAACATCCGCTCCCAGTTGTTCAATAGCTTGCTCATCTCGACCACACAACCCCTTGCTCACCCGTTCACGCGACCGCATCTTACGACACGGCCGGACACGTTTCAACTAAAGACCCGTCTCCTTGAGAAGATCGGGAAGAACGGCGCTGAACGGCCGCGGCACGGGAAGGCCGAGACTCTCCAGCCGCGCCGTCGACAGATGGCAGTCCACCGGCCGCCGGGCCGGCCGCACCGCCTGCGGCCCCCGCGACAGCCGGCTCGCATCCAGCCCCAGCCAGCCGCAGATGCGGCAGGTCCACTCATACCGCGTGGCGCGCTCGCCCGAGCTGACATGCAGCAGGCCGCCGATTCCGCCCTGCAAGGCCCGGGACAGCACGACCGCCACATCCTCCACCGGCGTCGGGTAACGCACCGTCACATCGTCCAGCGCCAGCCGCTCCCGGCCTCTCGCATCCGCCACGCCCTCCGCCAGAAGAGTCGAGGACACGGGCGGCGAAGGCCGGCCATACAGCGCCGGGATACGCATGACCAGGGCGCCGGCATGGGCGTCCAGCACGGCGGTTTCGGCCTGGGCCTTGGCCTGCCCATACACGTTCACCGCCGACACGGGCGACGCCTCGGTATAGGGCGGAGCCTCGCCGGGAAACACGTAATCGGTGGAGATGTGGACGAAAGCGGCCTGCCGCGAGGCCGCCATGCGGGCCAGCCAGTCGGGAACCTGGGCGTTGAGCAGGAAAGCCTGCTCCACATTCTGCTCGCAGAAGTCGGGGCTGCGGAACGCCGCACAGTGGATCAGCGCATCCCATTTCAGGCGGGCCAGGTCCAGGACGGCATCGCGGTTCATCAGGTCGATCGGAATCAGGCCCGGCTGGGGATTCCGGTTGCAGAGGCCAATCGCGGCCATGCCGTCCCGCCGCAGCTGGCGGACCACGGCAGTCCCGAGAAGCCCGCTGGCGCCCGTTACCAATACGGTCATGCTGGGTTTCATGTGGACCTCACAGCCGTTATTCCCACTCGATCGTGGCGGGGGGTTTGGAGCTGATATCGTAAACCACCCGGTTGATGCCGGCCACCTCGTTGATGATCCGGTTCGAAATGGTCGCGAGCACGTCGTACGGAATGCGAGCCCAATCCGCAGTCATGCCGTCCTGGCTTTCCACGATCCGGAGGGCGGCAACGTTCTCATAGGTGCGGCTGTCGCCCATGACGCCCACCGACTGCACCGGGAGCAGGATGGCAAAGGACTGCCAGATGGTGTGGTAATTCTCCATCTTTTCCATTTCCTGCTGGACGCGCAGGTCGGCCTGCTGCAGCAGCGCGACGCGCGCGGGCGTGACCTCGCCCAGCACCCGCACGGCCAGCCCGGGGCCCGGGAACGGCTGGCGGTTCACGATCCGGTCAGGCAGCCCCAGCTTCCGGCCCAGCTCGCGGACCTCGTCCTTGAACAGCTCGCGGATCGGCTCGATGAGCTTGAACTTCAGATCCGGCGGCAATCCGCCCACGTTGTGATGGCTCTTGATCGTGGCGGAGGGGCCGCCCAGGGGCGAGAAGCTTTCGATGACGTCCGGGTAGAGCGTGCCCTGGGCCAGGAACTTCACGTCGCCCAGCTTGCGGGCTTCCTCGGCGAACACCTCAATGAAAATGCGGCCGATGATCTTGCGCTTCTTTTCGGGCTCGGTCACACCCTTGAGCCCGTCCAGGAACAGCGAGGCGGCGCGGACCACGCGCAGGTCCATGCCGAAGGCGTGGCCGAAGGTTTCGTCCACCTGCTCGGCCTCCCCCGTCCGCAGCAGCCCGTTGTCGACGAAGATGCAGTGCAGCTGCTTGCCGATGGCGCGATGGATCAGGGCGGCCACGATCGACGAATCGACCCCGCCACTGAGTCCGCAGATCACCTGCCCGTCGCCCACCTGGGCGCGGATTTTCTCCACGCTCTCCTCGATGAAGCGGCCCATCTCCCAGTCGGGCTTGCACTGGCAGACCGGAAAGACGAAGCGGTTCAGGATATGGATGCCCTGGGGGGTATGCACCACTTCCGGATGGAACTGCAGGCCGTAGATGCGGCGGCTCCTGCAGACCATGGCCGCGGCCGGACAGGTGCCCGTGCGTGCCGCCAGTTCGAATCCGGGCGGCAGGACGTCCACCTGGTCCCCATGGCTCATCCAGACGTCCAGCTCGCCGGACAGCCCCTCGAACAGGGGATCGGGATTCACCACGGTCACCCGGGCCGGACCGTATTCGCGGGCCTTCCCCTTTTTCACCGTGCCGCCCAGCAGGCGGCCCGTCATCTGCATGCCATAGCAGATGCCGAGGATCGGAATGCCCAGGTCATAGATCGCGGGATCGCACAGAGGCGCCTTCTCGTCCAGCACGCTGGCCGGACCGCCGGACAGGATAATGCCGGCCGGCTTGCGGGCCGCCAGCTCGGCGGCCGGGATATTGTACCGGACCAGCTCGGAGTAGACGTGCATCTCCCGGATCCGGCGCGCGATCAACTGCGAATACTGGGACCCATAGTCCAGAATCGCGATCCATGTGTGTTCGCTCATGCTATCATGCCCCCTACGTGACCTTTAAAAAGCCATAGTAGCCGTTTTCATTTCATCATGCAAGTGGCGCCTGAGCCTTTTCGGCGCCGGTTTCCAGATCGTCCCCCCCCGCCCATCATACCGTGTTCATTTTGCCGCTTGAGCTTTCGCGCGACACCCCCTATGATAATCCGCGTTTTGCAGGAGGTCGATTATGCCGCTTCGCCTGAGTCTCATCCTGGTTCTCGCCCTGGCTTCGGCCGGATGCTTCCCCCAGAAGGCACCCCACCGCCCGGTCACCGCCCACTCCCTGGAAGCCGACAATCCGGGAGCCGTCGAATTTCTCGACTTGCACGACTCCGCCGGAACGGTCCTGCCGGACACCCTGCCGGCCTTCAAATCGCTGACGCAGCTCAGCCTCCGCAATACGGGACTCGCCGCGGCGCCCGCCGGCCTGGCCTCCCTGCCCCTCCTGACGTGGCTCGACCTCGGCGAGAACAAGCTGGCCGCCTTCCCCGATCCCGCCTTGATTCCGAACGTCGACACCCTGTACCTGGCCGACAACGCCCTGACGGAACTGCCGCCGGCTATCGGCCAGCTCGGGAAGCTCACCTACCTGAACCTCGACCGCAACCAGCTGACCCGGCTGCCCGATGAAATCGGCAACCTGGCCGCGTTGAAATACCTGCGCCTGAACGGCAACAAGCTGGAAGCGCTTCCCGAGTCGATCGGCAAGCTGAAAAACCTCAAACGCCTCTACATCAAGGGAACCGGCCTTCCCCCGGCCGAGCGGTCAAAGCTCGCCGCTCTTCTGCCGGGCGTGGAAGTCATCGGCGATTAGCCCTTCGGCGTCATCAGGCTGGAAACCAGCCGGGCAAACCGGATCGGATCCTTGGGAAGCGTTCCTTCCGCGAGCAGCGCCTGCCCCATCAGCAGTTCGGCGCCCTCTCCCAGCCGCGCATCCCCGGCATCGGCCGCCCGGATCTTCTCCAGTTCCCTGACGGCGGGATGATTCGGATTGATCTCCAGGATCCGCTTTCCTTCCGCCACGGGATGGTGCATCGCCTTCATCAGCCGTTCCATGCCGGGCGTCATGCCCTCGGCATCCGTCACCAGGCAGCAGGGCGAATCGGTCAGCCGCTTGGACAGGCGCACGTCCTTGACCGCGTCGGACAGCTTCGCCTTCAGCACGTCGCGAAGCTCCGGGATATCCGTCTCCCCGTCCGCTTTCTTGTCCGCGTCCTTGGCGTCGGCCGACGGGGGCAGCTCCACATCGCCCCGGTGCACGCCCTGGAACGGATGCTCGCCATACCGGTCCAGCGCCTCCTCGATCCAGGAATCCACCGGATCGGTCAGCAGCAAGACCTCCACCCCGCGGGCCCTGAACGTTTCCAGCAGGGGCGACTGCCTCGCCACGGCGGCGGATTCCGCCACCAGGAAATAAATCGTTTTCTGCCCCTCCTTCAGGCGCGACACATAGGTTTTCAGCGAAACGCGCGAGCCCGCTTCCTCGACCGTGGACTCGAATTGCAGCAGGTCCAGGATCTTCTCGCGGTTCTCCATGTCGAAGTGGAGCCCCTCCTTCAGGATGGGCCCGAATTCGGCATAAAATGCCTTGTACGTTTCGGCCTCCTGGTCGCGCATGTCGCCCAGGGAGTTGAGCACTTTGCCAACCAGGCTCTTGCGGATCCGCCGGATGGCGACGTTGTCCTGCAGCATTTCGCGGGACACGTTCAGCGGCAGGTCGCTGGAATCCACCACGCCGCGCAGGAACCTCAGGTACGGGGGCGAGAGCTCGCGGCAGGCGTCGGTGATGAAGACGTTTTTCACGTAGAGGTGGATGCCCGACGCGCGCTCCGGCGAGGGCATCAGGAGGTCCATCGGCATCCGGGCCGGAATGAACAGCAGGGCGCGGAACTCCGAGGTGCCCTCGGCCGCGTAATGAATGACCTTCAGGGGCGCGCCGGCTTCATGGCTGACGTGCTTGTAGAACTCCTGGTACTCCTCCTCCGTCACCTCGGATTTCGCCTTGCGCCAGATCGCCTTCTGGGAATTGAGGACCTCCTCCTTCAGGTAAACGGGAAAGGCGATATAGTCGGAATAGTGACGCACCAGGTTCTTCAGCCGCGCGTCGTTCATGAACTCGTCCAGGCCCTCGCGGAAATGAAGGACAACGTCGGAACCCGCTTCGGCGCGCTCCGCATCCTCGATCGTATACCGGCCGTCGCCCTTGGATTCCCACCGGAAGGCCTGATCCGTGCCGAGGCGGCGGGTGACCACGGTGACCTGATCCGCCACCATGAACGCGGAGTAGAACCCCACACCGAACTGGCCGATCAGCTCGGGAAGCGATTTGTCCTTCTGCTCGCCGAGCGCCTCGAGATACTTGCGCGTCCCCGAGCTGGCGATGGTGCCGATGTGGGCGTCGAGCTCCTCGGCGTTCATGCCGATCCCGTTGTCGCTGATCGTCAGCGTCCCGGCCTCCTTGTCAATCACGAGCCGGATCGCCCAGAGCCCGTCCTTCGGCTGCCATTCGGGATGGGTCAGCGCCTCGAACCGGGCGCGGTCGATGGCGTCGGAGGCATTGGAGATCAGTTCGCGAAGGAAAATCTCCTTCTTGGAATAAAGCGAGTGGATCACCAGATCCAGCAGCTGCCGGACTTCCGTTTTGAAGACGTGTGTTTTTTTGGCCATGACGAGCTCCTTCGGTTCCCCGTATCGGGTTCATAAAAGAGCTTGGATTCTAAAAAAAGACGGGACAGGGGTCAAGCCCATAAGCCGGGCCGACCCGTTCATTCATAATCCCATTTATGGAGCCAGGGGTCGCGCGTGTCCCGCTGGAATTGCTTCAGCTTGGCGACGAAAGCCGCCACCCGGGACGCCTGCTCCGGCTGGTCCGCCAGATTGACCAACTCATCCGGATCGACTTCCAGGTCGTACAGCTCAAATCGGGGCCGGTGCAGATAGGCCTCCCTCCGGCGCGAGCCGAAGCATTCGCCGCCGCTCCGCAAGGAAGCCTGCCACGAGGCGGACTCCCATAAATCGCTGGCAAAGGAATAGTCCAGCTTCCAGGCGATATTCCAGATGAACTTGAACCGCTTCGTGCGGATCACGCGCATGGGGTAATAATTGGTGATCTCATGGAAGGTGTGCGAGGCATAGATCTCGTCGCGCCAATCCGACGGTTCCCGCGCGTTGACGATCGGACAGAACGACCGGCCGTGAAAGGCGGCCGGATCCACCGCTGCCCCGGCATACGCCAGCAGGGTCGGCGTGATGTCAGCCCACGTGATGAGGCCGTCGCAGGTTCCGCCGCGCATCGCCGCATCCGGCGCTTTCAGGATGCACGGCAGCCGCATGCCCGGCTCATACAAGGTCGTCTTGGCCTGGGGAAACGCGGCGCCGTTGTCGGAGATATAGAGGATGACGGTGTTCTCATAACAGCCTTCCTCTTTCAAAACGCGGACCAAGCGCCCCACTCCGCGATCCAGCCGGGCAATGGACTGATAGTACTGGGCCAGCTCCGCGCGCACTGCGGGGAGATCCGGCAGGAAAGAGGGAACGACGACGTCCTCATCGCGGAAGACGGTTTCCGTGTCGCCTGCGAAATCGGCATCCGGATTGCCGAACCGGTTCGGCCGCTCGGGATGCGACTGGAGCAACCGCCCGTCCCGGTGCGGATTGTGCGAGCACCAATGGAGGAAAAACGGGCCATCCCCGCGAATAAAGGATCGGCAGGCGTCGGACATCGCCACGTCGTTCCGGCCGAAGCTTCCCTCATCACCGCTCCAGTCGAATGGAAACAGGGAATCCGGGGCGTAGTGGCGCTTGCCCACCCGCCCCGTGCGGTAACCGGCCTCCTTCAGCCGCGCCGGCAAGGTGCGGACCGCGGGAAAGCAGGAAAAATGATGCGGGCCATGCGTGTGGCCGTAGGTGCCGTTGGTGTGGTTGTGCTGGCCCGTCAGGATGACCGAGCGGCTGGC
>CAYZVY010000091.1:10788-15867 GCA_964481675.1 uncultured Verrucomicrobiota bacterium | reverse complement strand
GCGCTGCTGACGCCGCTGACGGACTTGTTTCCCGCGATGGTGCAATTCTGGACCGAATCCGCGCTGCGCGCCAGGTACAGCCCTCCCGCATTGCCGGCGGATTCGTTGCCGATGACCAGGCAGCCCTCGAACGTGCCGCTCAGCGCTTCGCCGCCTCCGTAGGAGGTCCCCCCGTAATTATAGGCGATTTCGCAGTTTCGCGCCACCGCGCCCGCCCCATTCAGATAGATCCCGCCCACATACTTGGCCCTGTTGCTGACAATCGTGCAATTCGCCACCGTCGTGCCGGCCTGCGCATGGACACCCCCTGCCGTGCCGCTGGACAGGCTGTTCTTGTTTTCGGAAATGACGCAGTTCGTCAGCAGGGTTCCGGCCGCGGTCACGCCGGTCCCATAGCCGCCGGCCGCGCTGGTGTTGCGCGTGATGACGCAGTTGCGGATCGTTCCGCCCGTGCTCAGAATGCCCGCGCCATTGTCAACCACGCTCAGATACCCGTTGGATACCGTGAACCCGTCCAGCACCGCGCCGGCATGGTTGAGCGTCAGGCACCGGTTGCTCGATGCCGGATAGCCGCCCTGGATGACGGTGTCGGTCGGGTTCCCGCTGAATCCGCGCACGATCACGGGTTTGTTGATGGCAATTTCCTGCTGCACGGTGTAAAGGCCGTTGCTGACCAGCACGGCCAGCGTGTATCCCAGTCCCTCCGCCGCCGTATCGATCGCCTGCTGGATGTTGGTGGCGGCTGTGCCCCAGGTCCCGTAGGGCGCCGTGTGACTGCCATTCGTGGAAACGAAGACATAGGTCGGATACACGGTGACGACGGCCGGCCGCGTGTAACTGGCCGTCTGCCCCAGTTCGTTGCTGACCGTCAGCACCACGGTGAACGTGCCGTAGCCGTAGGCATGGGAAAGGGTCCGCGTCGCGGTCGACCAGTCGCTGGTGGCGCCGTCACCGAAGGACCAGTGATACGCGAGTCCGTTCGTGTCGGGACCGGCCGCGAAAGCCGTGAAGTCAACGGTCGCCGAATCGAGCCCGACATTGGTGGAGGCGGAAAAGCTGCACCGGAACACGCCGCTTGTCGCGTCCCCGGCTTCATAGGCGCCCATATCGTAGGCGAAGGTGCCGTTACCGTCCCCGTCCCGGGGCCGGAGCATGCCGTCCAGATCCAAGGCCGACATGGCATTGGAGGTGCCGGCGTCGAGCGGGGGCGAGCCGATCAGGAGATGGTAATCGCCCAGCACGGCGTTGGTGCCGAAGCCGGAACCGGAATCGACGAACACGGGCTCGCCGGTGATGTTGCCGTCCACGCCGCCGGGCAGGTCGGAGGCGCAGGAGGTGGCAAATGTGCCGGTGTTGCCGGCCACGTCGTTTCGGATCCCATTGTCCTCATTAAAAAAAACGATGTTATTCCGGAACAGGTTGGCCGTGGCGACATCATGCTTCACGCCGCCTCCGCCCGTAGCGGATTCATTGCGGACGATCGTGCAGTTGTCCATCGTGTAAGCGGTCGCACTCTTATAGACGCCTCCGCCCTGGCCCCCCGCCGTATTGGCGGCGATCAGGCAGTTGGTCAGTCGGCCGTCCGCGTTGTTCACCCCGCCGCCGCTGCCCGCCGCGTAGTTGCGGATGATGATGCAATCCGCCACAATGCCACGGTTAATGGAAATGCCGCCGCCGTTGTCGCCGCTCCTGTTGGAGACAATGGTGGAATGGAACAACTTGCTGCCGGTCGTGGTGCCGTAGGGATAGGCGCCGCCGGCGCTGGAAGACGCGAAATTGTTTGCGAAAAGGCAATGGGTAACGGTTCCCCCGAAAAAGTAAGCGCCACCACCATACCGGGAACTGCGGTTTTCCACAAACACGCAATTGGACACCAGGACCCCGGTGGAGGACGTCATGTAAAGACCGGCGCCACTGCCGTTGCTGCCCGCCTGCACGTTGTTCGAAATCACGCACCCGATCATCTGGCTGTTGCCACCCGTGATATGCACGCCCGTGCCGGTCTGAACCTCCCCGCCCACGCCCAGCGTGTCGTTTCGGGCCACCAGGCAGTCGATTAACAGGGACGCGCCGTTGATAAAGGCCACGCCACCGCCCTCTCCGCCCCGATTGGATTGCCGGGCCCGATTAAACAAAATCGCGCAATTGCGGACCACCGCCGAACAGGCATGGGCATAGACCCCGCCCCCCCGATTCGTCGTGGCCGGGTCGCCCCCCGTCGCATAGGCGTACCCATTGGTGATCGTGAATCCGTCCAGAATCGCGTCGCCGGTGATGAATAAACAACGGTTGGAATAGGCCGGATAATTGCCGTTGATAAAGGTGACATCCCGGCCGTTCAGGCTTCGCAGGGTGATGCCGTTGGTGATGGCGATCTGGGACGTCAGCGTATACGTGCCGTTGGAGACCAGCACCACGCATTCCGTTGTTCCCGGAACCAGGTCGGACTGGGCCTTGTTCACCGCCGCCTGGATATCCGTCGCAGCCTTGCCCCACGTGTCATACGGGGATGTGGCGCTGCCGCCTGGGGCGACATAGTAATAATTCGTCGATGCCGCCCCGGCCCCCCCGGGGAGCATCAGGCCGGATAAAATCAGCGCCAGCAGACTGGCGACCGCGGACTGTCGCTTCATATTCATCGACTCTCCTCCTGTTGCACGACATTAAAAACGGGCGCTCGCCCTTTCACGGAGAATAACGGGTAGAATCTCCAGCCCGCGCCGGCGCGACCCGCTGGAGATGCCGTCGCTCAGAATCTCCACGGCCGCGGCGCCCAACCTATCCGGCTGAACGTCCAGCGTGGTCAGCCCGGGATGCAGGTACTCCCCGTGCTTCAGCCCGTTCACGCCCACCACGCTCACCTCGTCCGGAATGCGCACGCCGCACTCGGCCGCGGCGCGGTACAGGCCCAGCATGGCGCCATCGGGCCCGATCACCGCCTGGGGTCGCGCGCCGGGCCCGCCGAACAGGCGAAGCCCCGCCTCATAGCCGCTGGACGGGTCATAAGCCGGCCCGCGACAGAGGCGCGGCGGCACGGGCAAACCCCGGTTGACGTACGCCTGAAGGCACGTTTTCGGAAACAGGTTCCAGAAGTTGTCGCAGGCCGCGACCGCGGGATCAGACGCCAGGAGGACCACGTCGGTCAGCCCGGCATCCAGCAGGCGGTCCATCACGACCCGGAGGCCGGTGGCGTAATCGGGCATGATGGCAAAGCCGTTGACCTCGGGGTCGAAGGCGTCCAGGGTGACCGTGGGCACGGTTTCGGCGATAGACCGGACCATCGAACAGGAAAAGCGGCTGATGATCCCGTCCACCTCGCCTTCGGCGATTTCGCGGGGAAGATTTCCGCCCGGCGAGGCGGGAATCACCCGGATGCCCAGCCCCCGCTCGCAAAGGGCCGCTTCGACGGCTTCCAGCAGTTCATAGGCGAACGGATCACCGTGCATCACGCTTTTGCGGTCGGCCAGGTAGCCAATCGTATGAGTCAGGTTTTTACGCGCCGAGCGGTGCATTCCGCCCCGCAAGTTGCGGGCCGAGGTATTGGCCTGATAATTCAGGGACATGGCGGCGGCCAGAACCTTCTCCCGGGTGTCGGGCTTGACCATCTCCGGCCGGTTCATGGCCCGCGACACCGTGGCCGCCGACACCCCCGCCTCGCGGGCCACATCGTCGATGCCCGCCAGGTCATTTTCGCCCATGGATGAAATCGATTTCATTAACGATTACAATGAACGGATTTACCATGACTTGTCAAGCCGATTTCCGCTATGCTGTCCGCTCACGACAGCCCGAAAGGACCGCCCTCATGACGTATGCCGAGGCCCTCGCCCGTTTGACCGCGCAGAGACAGGAACACGTGCTCGCCCACTGGAACGCCCTGACCCCCGCCGGCCAGGCCAGCTTGCTGACCCAGATCGACGCCCTCGACTTCACCGTCATCGGCGCCATGCGGAGCCTGCTCGAGGCCCGCGAGGCGCCGGCTCCCGCTGCCAGCCCGGAACCGGGACAGGCCATTACCCTCTCCGACGCCGAGCGCCGCGCCGCCGCCACAGAGGGGGCCGACGCCATCCGGGCCGGCCAGGTCGGCGTCATCCTCGTGGCCGGCGGGCAGGGAACCCGACTGGGCTTCGACGGACCCAAGGGCACCTACGCCATCGCCCCCCTTTCAGGCGCCTCCCTCTTCGAGATCCACGCCCGCAAAATTGCCGCCCTCGAGCGCCGGTTCGGCGCCTCCATCCCCTTTTATGTCATGACCAGCGAGGCCAACGACGGCCCCACCCGCGCCTTCTTCGCCGCCCACGCCCACTTCGGCCTTTCCCCGGAACGCGTCCTCTTCTTCACCCAGGGCATGCTGCCCGCCCTGTTCCCCGACGGCCGCCTGGTCCTCGAAGGCCCCGGCAAACTCTTCACGGGCCCCGATGGCCACGGCGGCATCCTGCAGGCCCTCCACAAAAAGGGCATGCTGGACGACATGAAACGCCGGGGCGTCGACACGCTCTTCTACTTCCAGGTGGACAATCCCCTGGTCGACATCGCCGACCCCGCCTTCATCGGCCTCCACCGCGGAAGCCGCAGCCAGTTCTCCCTCAAGGTCTGCGCCAAGCGGGACCCCGCCGAGGGGCTCGGCGCGATCACGCGGAATGGCTCGGCCGGCCTCCGGATCGTCGAATACACCGAGCTGACCCAGGCCCAGAAAGAGGCGCGCACCCCCGGTGGCGACCTGCTTTTCAAGTATGGCAGCGTTGCCATCCACGCCTTCTCCCTCGACTTCCTGGCCGCCACGGCCCGGTCCGGCCTCCCCCTGCACATGGCCCACAAGAAAGTGCCCTATTTCGACGGCGCAGCCCGGTCGCCCGACACGCCCAACGCCTTCAAGTTCGAAAAGTTCATCTTCGACGCGCTGCCGCTGGCCAACCCGGCCCTGGCCCTTGAATTCGACCGCGCCGGGGAATTTTCACCCGTCAAGAACGCGGCGGGGCCCGATTCCCCCGACACCACCCGGCGCGACATGTGCCGAAAATTCGCCCGCTGGCTGGAGTCCTGCGGCGTCACGGTCCCCCGGCTGCCGTCGGGCGATCC
>CAYZVY010000091.1:0-10688 GCA_964481675.1 uncultured Verrucomicrobiota bacterium | reverse complement strand
CCCGCTGGCTGGAGTCCTGCGGCGTCACGGTCCCCCGGCTGCCGTCGGGCGATCCGGCCGTCCCGATCGAGATCGATCCCCGCTACGCTTCCTGCCCCGATGAGTTGAAAGATCGACTTCCAAAAGATTTTAAGGTACAAGGGCCGGTATGGTTGAAATAGGGTTCAGGGTTCAGGGTTCAGGGAAGAGAGTGATCAGTAACCAGTAATCAGTCAGATCGGTCGGATCAGTCAGATCGGTCGGATCACCGGCAGAAGGAGCCTGTCATGCGCATCTCAAACAAAACCGCCTTCAATCGCTCGATGTGGGAACTGGATAACGGAACGGTAGCCCTCGGCATCGCCAAGGGCGGCGGCCACCTGGCCACGATGAAACTCGCGGTCCGGCCGAAGGTCAACCCCTACTGGATCCCCGTCTGGAAAAGCATCGAGCCCTGGGCCTACAAGCAGGGCGACGCGGCCAAGTACGGCATCAAGCTGCTGGCCGCCATCCTGGGCCACAATCCCTGCCTCGGGGCCTTCGGCGATCCGTCCGCCGAGGAATCCAAGGCCGGCCTCACCGCGCATGGCGAAGCGCCGGTGGCGCGCTGGAAGGCCCTGAAAAAACGGCTGACGAAAAACAGCCTCTACTTTTCCTGCGGCTGCGACCTGCCCGCCGCGCAAATGCGCTTTGTGCGCGAGTTCCGGATGATCGCCGGCGAGCCGATCATCCGCGTCCGCAGCCTCATCACCAGCCTTTCGCGCTGCGACCAGCCCTTCACCTTCTGCGAACACGCCACCTTCGGCCCCCCCTTCGTCGAGGCCGGCGTCACGCTCTTCGACATGCCGGCCGTCAAGGGCCACACCTCCCCCGGCGTCTTCAGCGAGCACATGCGGCTGAAGCAGGATACCGCCTTCACCTGGCCCCTGGCTCCCGGCGCCAAGGGCAAAAAGGTGGACCTGCGCACCATGACCCCGAACTCCAGCGACTTCTCCACCCAGCTTCTCCCGAAAACGCTTCAGGAAGGCTGGGTCAGCGCGGTCAACCCGAAGCTCGGCCTGGCGGTCCTCTATTTCTGGCCGCGCGCGGACTATCCCTGGATCGCCAACTGGGAAGAGCACCTCGCCCGCCCCACCCCGCCGTGGAACGGCAAGAGCATCACCCGCGGCATGGAATTCTCCAACACCCCCTTCCCCGAAGGGCTGCGCAACGCGGTCGATCGCGGAACCTTCCAGGGCGAAAAAACCTTCCGCTGGCTGCCGGCCCTCTCGACGGTGGAAACAAACTTCACCATCTGCGCCGTGCCGGTGGACGCCACCTGCAAGGGCGTCCAGGAAGCCCGCACCACCGAAGGCGGCATCGAAATCGAATGGCGGTAACACCCGGGAGCCCCTCCATGACCTCAGGCATCGAACTGCGCCTCGCACGCCTCTTCAACGGCAAGAAGAACCTCGTCATCTCGGCCGTGGACCACGTCACCGAATACGGCTACCAGCCCGGCCTTGAAAAGGTCGGCAAGGCCCTGGCGAACTGCCAAACCGTCGACGCCATGCTCCTGCCGCGCGTCATGCTGGAGCGGAACTGGAAGCACTTCGCGCAGCCCGGCTCGCCCGTGCCCGTGGTACGCATCAACTGGTCGGCCTCCTTCTACTACCCCCTCTCCTACCGGGAGGGCGAGACCACCATCGCCACCACCGTGGAAGAGGCGGTGCGGGCCGGGGCTGGCGCGGTGATCTGCTCGCTCTTCCTCGAAGAGAACAACGACCGCAAGCGCGAAACGCGGAACGTTGAGATCTTCGCCGAAGTCGTGCGGCAGAAGGAGAAGCTGGGCATTCCCCTCATCGGCGAATGCTACGTGGTGGAACACGCGGAAATCACCGCCGACCAGATGCACGAGAAGGTGCGCCGCATCTCCCGCATCATGGCGGAGCTGGGCGCCGACCTGATCAAAACCTTCTACACCGGCCCGCGCTTCCCCGAGGTGATCGCCAACACCCCCGTGCCCGTCTTCACCATCGGGGCCGACAAGCTGAAAACCGACCTGGACGTCCTGAAGAAGGCGGCCGCGTCCGTCAACGCCGGCGCCCGGGGCATCATCTTCGGCCGCAACATCTTCATGTCCAAACACCCCGACCGCCTGATCGAGGCGCTCAACGCCGTGATCAACGGCGGCCAGGCGCCCGAAAAGGCGGCCCGGACCTTCCGTCTTTCCTGAAAGGCCCGCCAACCCGGTTTCCCCCATCCCCTGCAACCCTAACACGACAAGGAGTCCCCCCATGGCCAAGCTCGGATACGACGACACCCCCCTCCTCCCCGGCGGACAGTGGCAGGTCCACGACTACCGCCGCCCCCTCCCCCGCGTGGTCACGCCCGGCGCCGAAGCCGGCCGCGCCCCGTCCGACGCCCTCTTCCTGTTCGACGGCAGCAGCCTCGCCGGCTGGGCCGGGAAGGAAGGCGACGCCAAGTGGAAGGTCGAAAACGGCCTGATGGAAGTGGTGCCGAAAACCGGCGACATCTGGACCAAGGAGCGGATCGGCGACTGCCAGCTCCACCTGGAGTTCGCCTGCCCGGCCGAAGTCAAGGGCGACAGCCAGGGGCGCGGCAACAGCGGCGTCTTCCTGATGGGCATCTACGAGATCCAGGTGCTCGACGGCTACAACAACCCCACCTACGCCGACGGCATCACCGCCTCCGTCTACGGCGAATTCCCGCCCCTCGTCAACGCCTGCCGCAAGCCCGGCGACTGGCAGACCTACGACATCCTCTGGACCGCCCCGCGCTTCAGCGGCGTCGACCTGGTCTCGCCGGCCTTCGTGACGCTGATCCACAACGGCGTCGTCGTCCACAATCACGTGCAGCTCATGGGCCCCACCGGCCACCGCGACGTCTACCCCTACAAGGCGCACGCGCCCACCGGCCCGCTCAAGCTGCAGGATCACGGCGACCTGGTCCGGTACCGCAACATCTGGTACCGCCCGATCAAGGGATACGACGCGCAGTAAGCAGCCCCTGATCCGGGTCGGGGCCGATTCCGAAACGCGGGCTTACGCCCGCTGGAAAAGGTTCTCGGCCCGGAACAGCTCCATCTGCCCGGGGGCGAGCCACCAGCCGACCTTGATGTAATCCTCGCCCTGCTCGGCGCCTTTGCCGCAGGAGTCGACCAGGGTCGTCTCCGCCCCCTGCCACCCGACGCGGTGGAGATTGGGCTTCACGCCCCGCACCACCAGTTCCGCGCGGGTCGACTGCGCCTGGGAGTTATTGACCACCGCCAGGTAATCCGCCCCGCTTGCATGCTTGAACAGGGAGACGATCAGCGGCGCGCCGGTCGATGAGTCGGCCTTGGCCACCGGTCCCGCGCCCTCGAACTTCGGCCAGCCGCCCCACGCCTTGCCCGCATGCCAGGCGTTTACCAACTGCGACTCCAGCAGGATCGGCGCGTGCCATTTCAGGAACGACCGGCAGACCCGGCTCAGCCATTCGTAGGTTTCCGTCCGTTCCCAATGCTCGTCGATAGGCGCCACGCGGTAGTTGTCGTGCGGTTCACGCATGTAGAAGAAGAACCACAAAAGGCCTTTCGCCCCGCACGCCAGCGCCGTATTCAGCTGCCAGCGCAGGTCGTCCTCCCGGGGGCACCGGTAATTGAAGTGCCCCACGGACAGCAGCGTGGTCCAATAATCGAGGTCATGGCGTTTTGCGGCCCGCCAATAGGTCCACAGGTTTTCGAAATACATCTCGTAGCCCCAGTATTTCGTCTGGTCCTCCGGCCCGGGGTTCATCTGGGCGTAGCAGTCGTAGCACAGCAGCGGAGGCTTTGCGGCGGCGACGTAATCATCCAGGTACCGATCCCAATTTGAATAGCCGATGCGCGATTCGATGCCCCGGTACATGGGGAGCAGATTCAGGAAGGGCGACAGCGTCGGCGCCAGCTCCTTCTGGATGCGCATGGCTTTGCAGGCGTCCGCGAACTCGGCCGTGCCGGGCTCGTCGCCGGCATGGAAGCCGAACGCCGCGGGATGCGACCCTAGATCTTTCACGGCGCGGGCGAAATCGCGGCGGTAGGCCTCTTCGCCGTTTTTCGTCAAATGGGGCCAATAGCCGGCATGATGGCCCAGAATCACACGGATGTCGGCCTGGCCGGCGGCATCGAGAAGGGCCCGCATCCGTTTCACGTCGGCCGGCGCGGACCCGTAGTTCGGGCTCATCGCCAGCGTCATGCCGGCGTCGGCCCAGTCCTTCACGCACGCAACCGCCTGGTGATTGACGGGATGCTTCGTAATGTCTGTGTAGTTCCAGAATCCGATGGGAAAGCGGTTCATGCGGGCCCCTTATATGTTGAAATGCGCTGCATTATGAAAGTTGTTTGCGTACCGGCTTTTTGGAGACGCGGACTTTCGACATCCGCACCGGTTTCGCTTTCGCCTTTTTCTTTGCCGCGGGCTTCCGGACCGCCCGTTTTTTCGGTTTCTCCACGACGGGATCGCTCTTGCCGGCCGGCTTGGCCTCCGGCTCCAACTCGATGCCGAAAACACTGGAAACCTCGTCGGCCGCCAATGTGGCGGCGGTCTTGCCGGTTCCAGAGGTCAGGGTTTCCACGGCGGAAGCCTGCCCGACCAGTTCGCGATGATCAGCCCCCCGCAGCGTGAAGAGCAGTTCCGGCGTTTGGTCCAACCGCGACCCGACGCCATACAAAACAGCGGCCACATGCTTGCACATGTCCGCCCAATCGGGACAGGAGCATTTCAATTCGATTTCAGAGGGCGCGGGAAACAAGCCGGTTTCCTTTCGCGTCATCACGCCCATGACGCGGTCGGAAAGCGTGCCCGACAGCAGTTCCATCAAGGATCCAATGCCGCCCGCGCATTCCCTGCAAAGCATCTGCCATTTCGTCTTGTCGACTGGCTTGAACCCCACCTTGATCTTGTAGAGCCGACTGCCGCTCACCAGGGCTTCAACGAATCCCGGCTGAATATCCAGGTGAAGCACGGAACCGTTTCGGACATAAGAACGGCCGCGCGGCATGCGGTTGGCATAATCGCTGTACGACTCTAGGTTATCGCACCAGGCCTTGCCCCAGAACGTGCGGGCGATGGTCTTGCCGTCCAGCCGGACCGGCTTGAACGCCTCGCCCTTTTTGGCCGCCTTTTGGGCTTCCTTTTCAGCTTTCGCCCGCCGTTCAGCAACCGGCACATAAGGCGCGAACCCGCCCCAGCCGCCGGCATACCGATCCCGCCTGCTTCCGCTCCATCGGCTCATGGTTTCAACCCTTTCCTCATTCCGTCCCGCCCGCCCGGTCAAGGTCGAGCGACAAAAACTTGATCAACTCCGCGTTGTTCATCTCCGTCAAAGCCGTCTCGCCGCCCACGCCCTCCACCACCTGCCGCGCCAGCGCCGCCTTCTCGTCCAGCAACCGGTCGATCTTTTCCTCGAATGTTCCCTGGCATACGAACTTATGCACCAGGACATTGCGCTTCTGCCCGATGCGGAAGGCCCGGTCCGTGGCCTGGTTTTCAACCGCTGGATTCCACCACCGGTCGAAATGAATCACGTGGGAAGCCGCCGTCAGGTTCAAGCCCGTTCCGCCCGCCTTCGCGGTAAGAACAAAAAACGGGGGGCCCGCTTCCTGTTGAAACACGTCCACCAGCCGGCGGCGGTCTTTGACCGGCACAGCCCCGTGAAGAATCAACCCCGGCCTGCCGAAAATCACGGCCAGGAAAGCCGCCAGGGGTTCGGTCATCTCCTGGAACTGGGTGAAGACCAGCACCTTGTCCTGCCTCAGGGCTATTTCAGAGCCGATTTCCCGTAACCGCTCGAACTTCCCGCTGTCGGCCGGGTCGTACGCCTGGTCCCTCAGCCAATGAGACGGATGATTGCAGATCTGTTTCAGGCGCATGATGAAGGCCAACACCAGGCCGCGCCGCCCGATTCCCTCGCTGGCATCGATTGTTTCGGACAGCTCCGCCACCGCCTGTTCGTATAGCGCCGCCTGTTTTCTGGACAACCCGCAGAACGCCTTCACCTCGGTCTTGTCCGGCAGGTCCGCGATCACCCGCTTGTCTGTCTTCATCCGCCTCAGGATGTACGGCCGCACCAGGCTCCGCAAGGACCCAAGCCGTTCCTCATCGTTGGCGCTTTCCTTGACAAACAAGCTGAACCGTTTGGCCGACCCGAGAAGGCCGGGATTGAGAAAATCGAAAAGCGACCACAGATCGCCCAACCTGTTTTCGATGGGCGTGCCCGTCAGGGCCACGCGCCGGGCCGACCGCAATTCCTTCACCGCCTTGGCCTGCAGAGACGCCGGATTCTTGATCGCCTGCGCTTCATCGAGAATCGTCATCCCCCATTCCAGGCGCCTCATCGCGTCCCACCGCGCCACCATGCCGTACGTCGTCAACGCCAGTTCGCAGTTCTTGACCGCGCCGGCGGGATCGGCCTGCGCCTTTTTCCATTCGGCCGGGTCCATTTCGGAAGGATGCAGGATCCGGAACCGGAGAGACGGGGTGAATCGCCGGATTTCCTCCCGCCAGTTGGCGAGCAGGGAGGCGGGCGCGACCAGCAGCGCAGGCCTGGCCTTCGCGTTCCCCTCCTTTTTCCGGGCCGCCAGCACCGCCAGCATCTGGAGGGTCTTTCCCAGGCCCATGTCGTCGGCCAGACACGCGCCAAGCCCCAGTTCACCAAGGAAGCGAAGCCATTCCGCACCGGTCCTCTGGTAAGGCCGAAGGATCGGCTCCAGTTCGCCCCACCCACCGGAAGCGGCAAGCCGGGAGGGGTCGCGCAACGAGGCCAGCGTTTCCGCAAGCCAGGCCCCCGCCTCGACCCCCATCCAGCGGGTCGCGGTTTTTTCGTTGTCAGCTTCTTCCGCCGTGACGGTGTCGATGCCCGACATTTTGCGCATGGCCTCGGCCAGCGTCCATTCGCCACCGGACTCGTTTTCAGCCCGCTTCCACAATTCCAGCGCCTCGCCCAGGGTCTCAGGGTCCGCCTCGACCCAGCGGCCGCGAATCATGGCCAGCCCGCTCGAGGCTTCCATCAGCGTCCGCCATTCCTCCGGCGTCAGTTCCTCGCCGTCCAGGGTGGGGCTGACATGAAAATCAAGCAGGGCGTCCACGCCCACCCCGGCTTTCCGTTTTTCGCCCACCCGCACGCTGACCTTGGGACGCGAGGGGCGTTTACCGGCCCACACGTCCGGCAACCGCACCGCCAGCCCGCTCTCCTCAAACACCGCAAGCTGTTGGAGGAATGAAACCGCGTCGGCCGGGGTCCAGGCCAGAGGCTTGAAGAGCGAACCGCTTTCCACCAGGATCCGGATCCAGTCGCTCTTTTCAGCCGCCCGATGAACCGGCGTCAGCAGTTTCAGCAGCGCCTCCTTGTTGCCTTCCCCCGCGTACTCCTTCAATGCCTGCGCCAGGGGCCGATGGCGGATCTGCCCGCCGTCGGACAGGCCCGACGAGTAGGTGGCAAGAAAGGCAAACGGATGGGTCTCGTTCCTGCGGTTTTCAGCCAGATGGAAGCAGACTCTGCCCACCAGATGCCATTGCGCGCCCAGGCTGCGAATGTAAGCGGAAAGGCCTCCCGGACAGGCGCTTGCGCGCGACCTGACCGTCTCGTCCAAGTCGGTCCAGAGAAGACGCAGAGCCTCGGCCGACAGATATTCTCCCCCCGTCATGGGCGGTGCGCGATCGACCCATTCGCGAAGCGTGGCCTCGGCCGGAACGGCGACCGCCTGGCCGGGATCGGCTTGTTCAGGGCGATGACAGAATTGCGTCAGGTAAAAGCGGGCGAAACGGCGCCAAAAGGCGGGAGCCGCGGGCAATTGCGTGGAGGCTTCACGGACGGCGAGGTGCAGCAACCCGAACGAACTGCCTTCGGCGAAGGCGGCCGCCACTCTTTCTGAGGCGCCCTCCACGGGCCAGGCATCCGGACCCGCCCAGGACCAGAGCAGATGGCCGGCAGGCGTAACCGCGAGCGTGGGATGCAAGACCGATTCAATCATCCCGTCATTTTCAGGCAGACCCCGTCCCAGTGAAAGAAAAAACTTTATCCTCGCACCGGCACGCTTACCAAATCACGCGCAAACCCGGATACGTGGCAATCACACGGTCCGCGGAAATCAAGGTCAGTTGACGCAACCCGCATTCCGCAATCAAGATACGATCAAATGGATCGTTGTGAATCGGGGGCAATTCCACCGACGCCTGCGCACTTTCGCGTGTCACCGGCAATTCAATCAAGGCCAGATGCCGAACGGCATGCGCCACATAGGCGTCCGGCTTCATCGGCAGCGTCAACCGGCCGTTCCGGACCAGTAGCGAGATCTCCCAGGCCGAGACCGCCGAAAGATGCAGCGACGCGGCATGCGCGCTGATCGCCTTCCGGGCCGCCGGCGAAAGCCGCTTCGGATCGGACGCCAACCACACCAACGCATGCGTATCCAGAAGGATCACCGCAACGCCTCCGGCCAGTCGGCCGCATCCACGGGAGCGCAGGGGTCGCCTTTATACACGGCCCCCCGAAGGCCGGCATCGGGCTTCAACGGATCCTTCGAGGAACGGTGGGGAACCAGTTCCGCCACGGGCTTGCCGTGCCGGCTGATCACAATCGCAATCCCGGTCCGCTCCACTTCCGCCACCAGCTCCGAAAAATGAGCCTTGGTTTCGTAGATGCTCTGCATCGTCTTCATGAAAAAAAAACTATCAATTCTGACCTGACTAGTCAAGTCAGATTCCATCAACATGGCGCCTGAAAACCGACAAAAAAAAGGCGGGCCGGAATAACCGGCCCGCCGTGTTTGTCTATGCCCGTCCGTGTAGGTCCGTGTAGGTCCGTGTAGGTCCGTGTTCCCGTGTTACACCGTGTAGGTGTTCGCCGTGGTCTTGCCGCCGTGACCCGTCCAGTCCACATGGAAGAACTGGCCGCGGGGCTTGTCCACGCGCTCGAACGTGTGGGCGCCGAAGTAGTCGCGCTGCGCCTGGAGCAGGTTCGCGGGCAGGCGGGCGGACCGGTAGGAATCGTAGTAGTTCAGGGCCGTGCCCATGGCCGGCACCGGGATGCCCATGTCGATGGCCGTCTTGATGACCTTGCGCCAGGCCTCCTGGGCGTTGGCCGCGACCTTCTTGAAATACGGATCCAGCAGCAGGTTGGCCAGCTCGGGATTCTTCTCGAAGGCGTCCTTGATCTTGCCGAGGAAGCGGGCGCGGATGATGCAGCCGCCGCGCCAGATCATGGCAATCTCGCCGTACTTCAGGCTCCACTTGTATTCGGCCGAAGCCGCGCGCAGGAGCTGGTAGCCCTGGGCGTACGAGCAGATCTTCGAGGCGTAGACCGCGTCGCGCAGCTGCTGCACGAACGCCTTCTTGTCGCCCTTGAACGTGTATTCCGGCCCGGTCAGCTTGGCGCTGGCCGCCACGCGCTCGTCCTTGATGGCCGAGAGGCAGCGCGCGAACACGGCTTCCGCGATCTGCGGAATGCCGATGCCCAGGTCGAGCCCGGCCTGGGACGTCCACTTGCCCGTGCCCTTCTGCCCGGCCGTGTCGAGGATGACGTCCACCGTCGCCTTGCCGGTTTCGTCGTCGACCATCTTGAGGATGTCGCGGGTGATCTCGATCAGGTACGAGTCCAGCACGCCGCGGTTCCACTCGGCGAAGACCTTGTTCATCTCCTTGGCGCTCATGCCGAGCCCGCGGGACATGATGTCATACGCCTCGCAGATCAGCTGCATGTCGCCGTATTCGATGCCGTTGTGGACCATCTTGACGAAGTGGCCGGCGCCGTCGTTGCCAATCCAGGTGCAGCAGGGAACGCCATCGGAAGCCTTCGCGGAAATGGCCTTGAAGATGGGCTCCACGTGCTTCCAGGCGTCGGCGTTGCCGCCGGGCATGATGGCCGGGCCCAGCAGCGCGCCCTCTTCCCCGCCCGAGACGCCGGTCCCGATGAACAGGAGCCCCTTCTCGGCCAGGTACTTGGTGCGGCGGACCGTGTCCGGGAAATGGGTATTGCCGCCGTCGATCAGGATGTCGCCCTTCGCCAGGTGCGGGATCAGCCCCTCGATGCACTCGTCAACCGCCTTGCCGGCCTTGACCATGATCATGATCTTGCGGGGAGCCTTGAGGCTCGCCACGAATTCCTCGATCGTGTGGGCGCCGATGATCTTCTTGCCCTTGGCGCGGCCGTTGATGACGAAATCGTCGACCTTGCTCACGGTACGGTTGAAGCACGCCACCGTGAAACCCTTGCTCTCCATGTTCAAAATCAGGTTCTCGCCCATCACGGCCAACCCGATCAACCCAATGTCCGCCTGCTTGCCCATGTGAATACTCCTTTTTGTGATGATGATCGAAAATGTGATTGAGGGTTCAGGGTTCGGGGTTCAGGCTGAATGCTCGTCCGTCCTGAAATTCATTCTTGCTGAACCCTGACCCCTGAACCCTGACCCCTCTCTTATACTCCGCTGAACGCGTTGAACCCGCCGTCGACGGGAATCACGGCCCCGTTCACGAAGCCCGACCCGGCGTCGGAGCAGAGGAACAGCAGCGTGCCGCCCAGGTCCTCGGGCGATCCGAACCGGCTCATCGGCGTGTGCTTGATGATCGTGTCGCCGCGCGGCGTCAGCGAGCCGTCATCCTTCGTCAGGAGCGCGCGGTTCTGGTCGGCCAGGAAAAAGCCGGGGGCGATGGCGTTGACGCGGATGTGCACCTTGGACATGTGCACGGCCA
>CAYZVY010000090.1:0-15978 GCA_964481675.1 uncultured Verrucomicrobiota bacterium | reverse complement strand
ACTCTCATGCGCGTCCCTTCCACGGCGCGTGGCGGGAAGAGCGGACAATCGTCTGGAGCCGGTTCCGCATGTCAGCCGCTCGCCTGGGCTCGGCCTCGATCCGGTTGACCGCCTCACCCGGATCCTCCTCCAGGTTGAACACCTGCGGGAGGGCCGGCGGCAAGGCCGGCCCCGGGATCTCAAACCCCGGCTCCGGAATATATTTCCAGGCTCCGCTTCGCAAGGCGATGTGAGCGCCGCCGGCCTTGACCACAACCTCCTCGCGAGCCGGCGACGACGCTTTCCCATCCGTCAGAAAAGGCAAAAGGCTGAAGCTGTCCTCCGCGGCATTTTCCGGCAGGGACTGGTTTGTCAGGTCCGCCGCAGTGGCCGTCCAGTCGGTCAGGGCGACGATTTGATGACGTACCGTCCCAGGCGCTATTTTTCCCGGCCAGCGGACGACCAGCGGCGTGCGAACGCCGCCCTCCAGGATCGTACCCTTCTTGCCGTTCAGATGGCCGTTGGGATGATGCCCCTCGCCCGTCGATGGGAACGAGGAGCCGTTGTCGCTGGCGAACACCACCATCGTATCGCCCCCCATCCGGTCCAGGCGCTCCAGAAGGATCCCGATATGGTGATCCAGGGCCGCGACATAATCGCCGTAGGGACCGCCTTTGGTGCGGCCCTTGAAAGCCTCCGGCACGGCCAGTGGCACGTGCGGGACATACGGGGCGTAATAGAGAAAAAACGGCTTGCCCCTTTTCGCTTCGGCGGCTTTCCGGTCCAGGTAATCCGCGGCCCGGCGGGTCACCTCCGGCAGGTAATCCTGCAGGACAAGATGACGGAGCCCCTCCGTGCCCCGGGCTTTCGGATGGGGATAGACATCCAGCGTATCGACCGGAAACCGGCCCTCATAAACGAGGCTCTCGCTGACGCAGATGAAGCCGTACCAGTCCTCGAATCCCCGATCAAGGGGGCCGCCCTGCAGCGGGGCGGACAGGTCCACGTTCGCACCGTCCTGCGCATGGCGTTGGGTGTACTGGCCGATGGGGGTCCGTCCGTCGACGGTCGGAAAATCCGCCCCGAGATGCCACTTGCCGAACCCGCCCGTGGCATACCCGGCCCGGCGCAACACCTCCGGCAGCGTGAGCCGGCCCGCCTCGATCAGGGGCGGCTCCCAGTTGAACTGGACGGAAGCCGTCTTGGCGGTCCGGAACGAATAACGCCCGGTCATGAGGGAATAGCGGGACGGCGTGCAGATGGAATCGGGGCAATAGGCGTTCGTGAAGCGCATGCCTTCGCGGGCCAGCCGGTCGATGTTCGTCGTGGGAACCTTGGATCCGGGATTGTTGCAGCCCGGATCCCCCCACCCGAGATCGTCTGCCAGCAGGAATACGATGTTGGGGAGCGGTGTCATAGCCTGGTCCTCATAATGCCTTCACTTCGCCGGGATAGCACCGGGTCACCCACGACCGCCGGTTCTGGTCCTCCCGCACGAACCGATCCACCTCATCCGGACTCCACCCGTCGGTCAGCATGGCCAGGAGACGGTCACACACGTCCTTGAAACAGGGGTCGTCCGCCAGGTTCCTCATCTCGCGCGGGTCCTCGCAAAGATCGAAAAGCTCCATCCCCTGGTGGTGATAATAATTCAGCTTGTGCCGGCCGAACCGCACCATGCGCTCCGGGCCCTTCGTATCGGGCCCGTCATATTCGCAGAAAACGGGTGCGTCCGGCAAGGGGGCCCCGTCTTTCAACACCGGCGCCAGGGAGCGGCCATCCAGGGGGACCTCCCAGAACGACGCGCCCGCCAGGTCGCGAAGAGTCGGATAAAGGTCGAGCAGCGAGACAGGCGTTTCGACCAGGCCCCCGCTCCGGATCCCCAGCGCCGGCGCGCTCACGATCAGCGGCACGGCCGCGGACTCCTCGAAAAACACCTGCTTCCCCCACAAGCCGTGCTCGGCCCACATCTCCCCGTGGTCCGCGGTGTAGATGACAATCGTATTGTCGGCCTGTCCGCTTTTGTCGAGCGCCTCCAGGATCTCGCCCATCCAGAGATCGACCTGCGTAATCATGGCCAGGTAGGCCCGGCGGGCGTCGCGGTTCTGTTCGGGAGTCAGCCGGTCAAAGCCCCAACACCGAAGCCAGTGCTGATGGCGCGGATGCAGGCCGTCGGGCCCCAGGGGCTCCGGGATGGCGGCCCCGGCATAGCTGTCGTACAGGGCCCGGGTGCAGCACTGCGGATAGTGGGGGCCGGCGAACCCGACCACGTGGCACCACGGCCTGTCGTGTCCCTTTTTTAGAAATGACACCGCGTCGCGCACCCGCGCCGTCTCCTCGGCCATGCGTTTCTCGAAAACCCGGTCGCCCTCGAAGTGAAGGTCGGCCCAGTAGCGCTTGCCCGTGGTTGGGTCGGGCCTTTCCTCTCCCCACCGGAAGCCGCCGATCTGGCAGCGCGGCTCGTTGAGGTGCTCGTGAAAGCCGTGGTAATAATCCTCGCCCACGAAGTGCATCTTGCCGTTCAGCACGGTGTGATAGCCGGACTGGCGCAGCATGTGCGCCCAGGTGGGCAGATCGCTCCGGAACGTCGAGCCGTTGTCGTAGCAGGGGATCTTGAACGTCTGCAGGCCGGTCATCAACGAGGCGCGCGACGGCACGCAATGCGGATGCGCGCAGTAGGCGTTGGCGAAGCGGACGCCGCTCGCGGCCAGGCGGTCCATGACAGGGGTGCGCACGAACCCGGCGCCCGCGCAGCCCATCAGCCGGGCCGTGTGCTGGTCACTCATCAGGATCAGGATGTTGGGCTTGTTCATAAAGCTCCCGCCTCAGGCTGACACACGACGCCAGGAGGCGTCTTGAGGTCGCAAGCGACGGCACCATCCGCGCCACGCTTCCAGGTCACGGCAATCGTCCCGTGCGGAGTGGGAACCGTTCCGGATGCCCACGTCAGGCCGCCGCTCCGCGGACGGACCGTGATCCGGCTCCATCCCGGTCCCGCCGGGCGCACGCCCAGCACGTAGGCGGGCAGCAGGAAGGCCGGCCCGGCCGCCCAGCCGTGGCATTGCGACGTGTTCGCCGAGGGAATCCGGGTTTCCGGAAACGTGGGGGAACCCGCGCAGGGCCCCCACAACAGGCGCATCTGCTCAAGGGCTTCCACGTCGAGTCCGGACTCGAACAAGGCCTGGCACAGGAAATGGCCGAACCAGAGGGTTCCCGCCGGCACGATGCGATCCGGGTCGGGCCGGTTCTTATCGGTCAGGAGGTGCTCTCCCGTGGGCACGGGACCCAGCCGGGCCGGATCGATCAGCCGCTTCATCAGCGGGGCGCGTTCCGGCTCCGGACAGATGCCCGCCAGCACGGCCATGGCGTTCGCATGCTGGCTGTAAACCGGCCCCTGCCCTTCCGCCGGGGTGGCATCGACATACAACCCGCGGCTGGCGTCCCAGAAACGGGCATGTGCCGCATCCCGAAGGGCCGCCACCCGGCTCCGGAGATCGACGTGAAGGCCTTCCGCCAGCAGGGGGTCCCCGCTCAGCCGGTCCAACGCCCAGACATAGGCCGCATTGGTCAGCAGCAGGCAGCCCTTCATCTCGATGGGCGACCAGTCCCAGAACTGCCCGCCGGGCCAGCGGGCCAGGAGGCCCGCCTCGTCCGTCAGCGAATCCACGAAGGCCAGCAGCTTCCGGGCGCGCGGCAGCAGGCGGCGGCAACCCTCGTCATCTCCCGCGAACAGGCGATATTCCGCCAGCAGCCGGAGCCACGTCAGGCTGGACGATGCAAAGGCGCAGCCCGTCCGCTCCGAGGGCATGAAGCCGTTGATGCGGCCATCCGGCAGGGCGTTCTGGGCCCCCTGGAACAGGGCGCGGCGGAGCAGCCGCGTGTCCCCGAAGGCATAGGCCGCCACGTGGGCGTGCAGGTACAAGTCCTCCATCCACTGCACGCGCTCCCGGGTGGCGCAATCGGTAAAGGCGTCGGTCGTGCAGATCCGGACGGTCTCCGCCCCCTGCGCCGCGAAGGCGCCCACCTTGCGATCCGAACAGGCGAAGCCGGCTGGCGCGCTGAACGGATAGGTCTCCTCCAGCGCTTCAGCCTCCAGCAATGTCACCTGGCCGCCCCCGGCGTCCACCGTCACGAACCGGAATCCGCGCGGATGAACGGGGCGCACGCGATTCAGGCCGGGAGCCAGCCAAAACCGGTCCGTCTGGCGGGCGTAGGTCCGCTCCGGGTTGACCGCCCCCTCCGGCCCCGTGACGTCATCGTACGAGAGATCGATCCAGGCGCCCTCGCCCGCCGCCTCCACCACCAGCATCGGATGGCCGGAAACGGTGCGCCCGAAATCAAGCGTCAACCAGCGTCCTCCCGCGCCGCCGGCCGCGTCCGCCAGCGCGCGGGGCAGGCGCACCCGGCTCCGGGCCCGCAAGCGAATGCGAACCGACGCCTGCTTCGAGGGGATCGTGAGGGTGGACGCATCCTTCAGCCACCCCCCGGCCACGGCCTGCCGTTTCGCGTCCCCATCCTCTCCCACCACACCCGGGGTCCAGGAGCCCGCGACACAAAGGGGCGCGGGGCGGACGACCGCCTGGCGCGGCGGCGGAAGGTCGGGGGCGATCAGCCGGACCCAGGGCGGGCAGCCGGCCTTGCCCGTAACCGCCGCCGGGCCCCAGCCTTCGTCGTTGTACCCTTTCTGGGTCCAACCCTCCGGAAGGGCGGCCAGGTCGCACGCCTCCCAGAACCCGAAATGGGACATCAGGCAGGGCAAGTCGCGCCGCCACGCGCCGGCCGGGAGCGTCCGCCAGGAGGAATCGGTGCCAAGTTCCAGGCCGGGGCCGGCCATGTCGACGAGCAGGCCGGGGCGGCCCGTCATGACCGTGGCGTTCTGCACGCCGATGTGGTGGGCCAGCACCGCCACCACGTGGTCGCCGGCGGCCAGTTGCAGGTCGTGGCGGTCGAAGCCGTAATAGGCGAGATGCGATCGCGCCGGCCCCCGGGCCACGCGTACCCCGTCGACATGAAGCTCGTAGAAGCTGTCGGCCGTGATGTCGATCCGGACCGTGCCCCCCGTTTCCAGCCGGAAACGGCGCCGGAAGAAGGCGTAGGCATTGCGGGCGGCCCTCGCCTCGTCGGCCCAGATCCATTCACCCGCCCACCCCGCCTTCTCCTCCCCCTGGCGAATGTCCGCATAAAAGGGGTTGGGCGCCGGGATCTTCGCCTCGATCCGCTCACGCCACGCCTTGAGCTGTCCCTGCAGCCGGGCCGCGACCGCCGGCTCGGTGGCGGCCCGGTTGCGGGTTTCGCCCGGATCCTCGCGCAGGTTGTAGAGTTCGAGCCGGCCGTCCTCGAAGAACTCGATCAGCTTCCAGTCTCCCTCGCGCACGGACGATCCCGGCGTGCCGCCCTGGTTGCCGTAATGCGGATAGTGCCAGAACAGGGGCCCCCGATCGAAACCGGGCTCCCCGCGCAACGCCGGCAGGAAGCTCCGGCCATCCACGTGCTGCTCCGGGCGCAACGGCAAGCCCGCGGCCTCGAGAAGCGTCGGATAAAAATCGGGACTGGTCACGGGCGCCGCGCAGACGCTCCCGGGCTCGACCACGCCCGGCCAGCGGACGATCAGCGGGTCGCGCGTCCCGCCCTCGTACATCCACCCCTTTCCCTCGGCCAGCGGGCTGTTGCACGTGGGCGACCCTTCCGAGGTGGCCAGGCCTCCGTTATCCGAACTGAAGACCACCATCATGTTCGCGGGAAGGGCCTCCAGCAGGCGCCCGATGTTGGCGTCGAGGTTCTCAACCATCGCCGCATACACCGGGTCCGACTGAATCCGCCGCCGAACCACCCGCAGCCGACCCTGGCCTTCGCTCGGGAATATCTCCCCCGTTTCCAGGGCCGGCACCTTGTCGAGGCCCATCCGGACGGCCTTGGCCTTGTATTTCTCAACCAATTCCGCCGGCGCCTGGATCGGCGTGTGGACGGCGTAGTGCCAGAAATTCAGGAAGAAAGGCCGGGCGCCATCCCACTCCCGGATCAGGCGGATCGCCTCGTCCGTCAGATGATCGGTCAGGTATTTCCCGGGTTCCGCATCGGGCAGGGTCGGAATCTTCCACGGGCTGAAATAGCCGCTGTGCGGCATGCCCACTTCCCAGCCGCCGATGTTCACGTCGAAGCCCTGCCGGTCCGGATAATACGGTGCCTCTCCCAGGTGCCATTTGCCCACGTGCCAGGTGTGATAGCCGCCGTCCTTGAGCGCCCGGGCCAGGTTGAACTCCTTCAGGGGCAGTTCGCGGACATAGGGGACATCCACCAGGCGGCCCCTGCAGGGATGCCAGGTCTTGCCCCAGTCGATATAGTCGGTGACGCCCACCGTCGCGGGATACTTCCCGGTCAGCAGGCTCGCCCGCGTGGGGGAACACACGGGGCAGGCCGCGTAGGCATCGGTGAACCGCATGCCTTCCGCGGCCAGCCGATCGAGGTTGGGCGTCTCGTAGAACGGGCTGCCGTAACAGGCCAGATCGCACCAGCCCATATCATCAATCAGGATGAACACGATATTGGGTCGGTTCTGATCCATGGGGCTTCTCACAAATAGTGAAGTTGATTTCGGGCCGCCCGATAGGCGGGGCCGGCGGTGTTGGACTCCTTGCCGTCGCCGGCGGTGCGATAATCATAAGGCGTCTTTGACCAGTCGATGGCCGGCCAGACGTTCACCACGCGCGTCGAGCCGATCAGCCACTCGAGCAATCGCTTCCGGCCCTCCGCCACGATATCGCGGCAGGCGGGATCCGCAAACAGGTTCCGTGTCTCGTCCGGATCGTCGCGAAGGTTATACAACTCCCCGACCTCCCGGCCGCCGAACATCTCCGGCTGGTAATGCACGAACCGCCAGTCGTCCCACCGGACCGATTTGCTCCACGGGTTCTCGGTCACGGCCACGGTGCGGACCGGTTCATCACCGCCCTTCAGCAGCCCGGTCAGGTCCTTGCCATCCACGGTTTCCATGGCCGGCAATCCGCACAACGCGGTGATGGTCGGGGCCAGGTCGACATTCTCCACGAGCTGCCGGCTGACGTGGCCGGCCCTGGCCACGCCCGGCACGCGCCAGAGATACGGCACGCGGCAGACGGACTCGGAGCAGATGCCCGGCGCCTTCTCGGGAATGCCGTGCGTGCCGGAATAGGCGCCGTGATCCGCGCCATAGATCACGATCGTGTTTTCCGCCAGGCCGGTCCGGTCGAGATGCTCGAGCAGCTGGCCCAGCGCATAGTCCACCTGGGTGATGCAGGCGAGATACGCGCGCCAGACGCGGCGCCGGACCTGCTCATACCCCTTGGGCTCAATCAGCCCTGTCGCGTTTTTCGCATTCGCCACGGTCGACCTGAAGTGGGGCGGACGGCCCGACGGATCCTGGTTGAGGGTGGGCGGCAGCGCGAGGTCGGCCGGATACAGGTCCCAGAATTGTTGATCGGGCGTATAGCACTGATGCGGGCGGGGCAGCGACACCTCCATGCAGAACGGCTTTCCGGCGGCTTGGGATTCGTCGATGAACCGCACGGCCTCCTTCACGCACCAGCCTTCGACACTGTGCTCATACGGCAATTGCGATGGCCGTCCCTCGTCCTGCTGCGCCCCCTGAAATTCGGAAAGCCGGATGCTGTCTTCTTTGTCCCGAATTCCAAGCTTTTCCAGATACTTGAAATAGGCCGACCCGCCACAGGCGAATTTCCCGCCGTAGTCATAGCACTCGTCATAAAGATCAACCTGATCCGTCAGCCAGTCTTTCGGATGGTTCGGCATGTGCAGCTTGCCGATGGCCGCGGTGCGATACCCGTTGGCCTTGAAATGCCCGAGGAAGCCCGGCAGTTTTTCGGGACAAGGCCCCGACAGGCCGTAGTATCCGTGGTTGTGGCAATACTGCCCCGAAAACAGGCTGACCCGGCTCGGGGTGCAGATGGGGTTCTGGGTGTAGGCGTGGGTGAAGCGAGTCCCCTCGCGGGCCAGGCGGTCCATGTGGGGGGTGATCGCCTGCGGATGGCCCTCATAACCCGTGCAGGTTGCGAGATGCTGGTCCGACACGACGAAAAGGACATTATGCGGCTTGGCTGGCATGCGACATTATTCCCCCGTTGAGCGCACAATCCCGGCATTTGCAACACCTACCGGGCTTCCCCGGCCACCACGCAGCGGAATCCGGTGGCCGTCCAGTCGCGCACATGCGGAGGCTGGATCATCCGGGAAGCCGTGCGGCTAAAGCGTTCGTCGTACAGGCTGCAGCCCCCGCGAAGCACCTTGTGCGACCCCTTTTCGGGACCCGCGGGATTCTTGTCCGGCGCCGTCCGGTAATACTCATAGTCATACCAGTCGCCGACCCACTCCCACACGTTGCCGGCCATATCGAGCGCGCCGTACGGGCTGGCGCCGTTCGTGCAACCGCCCACCGGCATGAAGCCGGAGGAGAACGTGTAGAGCGTCCGCTCCATGCTCACGCACCGGGCCGGATCCCACTCATTGCCCCAAGGATACTCGAACCCGTTGGTTCCGCGGGCCGCTTTCTCCCACTGCGCCTCGGTCGGGAGCGCCGCGCCCGCCCACCTGGCGTAGGCGTCGGCTTCATACCAGTTCATCTGCGCGGGATACAGGCCGTCGTCGCCCGGAGCCCCGGACTTCATGCCCTGCCCCCAGGTCGGCTTGAATTCCTTTCCCGTGGCCGCGCAGAAGGCAAGATACTGCGTGACGGTCACCGGCGTCTTGTAGATCCAGTACCCGTCCAGGGCAACCTTCTTCTGGGGCCGCTCGTCTCCAGCGCCTTTCCCCTCGGGGCTGCCGCGCAGGAATTCGCCCGCCGGAACCCAGACCAACTCGGCGCCGTCACGCTCATTAATGGCGCGCCCGTTGCCGAGGTCCTTGATCCGGGCTTGTGTGGCCGGCGTTTTCGATCCGTCCGATCGGGCGGATCCGTCCGATCCGCCGGATGCCGGCCTGGCCACCGCCTTCGCCGACAGCGTCTGGTCCGGCAAGGCCTCATTAGTCGCGCCCTTGGCCGCGGGGCAGCCGATCAGCATGACGCTTAAAAACTGCTTGTCCACCACGGGCTTGAGCTCGATGGCCTCCCACCCCGCCGCCGGCGTGGTCAGCACCGCCGCCACCCCGTCCCCGCGATCGAGCTGAATCACGATCTCGCCGGCGGAGTTGCTCGCCAGGTTCAACTTCACGGGCTCGGCGTCGGAAACCGCAATGACATCGTCAAAGCGCTGATCCATGGCGTCGAGGCCCGGAAGCCGGTCGCCGGCCTTGACACCCTGGATGCCGCCCGGCACGGCGTATTTCAAGTCGAACATCTTGCTCACGCCCCCGCCTTTGACGGCCACCTTGGCCTTGGACGGATCCGGCAGCGCCAGCAGCCAGCGCGTGGTGAACCGGTTCGGGTTGTCGGTGGCGCCAGTGTAGGCGCGCTCGACCCGCAGGCCCGCCTCGGTCACGCTCACCGTCCGGCGCAGGTGTTTGCTGGCGTCAAATCCGTAGAAGGACGGCGACAGGGTCAGGTCCGTTTCCAGCTTCGAAGGGTCGGGGTTCTTAAACTCGCTCCAGACCCCGGTCCAATCCTTGTCCGATAACCGGGGATGCTTGAGATCGTTCTGCGCCACCTCGACCGGCAGCCAGATCTGGGCGCTGATCTTGGCGAACACGTCGCGGTAGCCGCTCTCCGCGCCCTGCACGGCCAGCAGCTCCCGGCCGGTTTTCTTGTCGACCGCGCTCGTGATCGTGCCTTTCAAATCGGGACAAACCGCGACGCTCATGGCCGGGCCGTCCAGCTCCACCAGCGGGCCGCCGTTGCCGGCCCCATAGCCCGCGATGGTTCGCAGCACGCCCTGCTCGCTACCCCCGTTCATCTGGATCGCCTGCTTGACCCGGGCCAGGCAGGCAGGCACGCGCGGATCGGCGCCGGCCACGAACCAGCGCTTGCCATCTTTTGGATTCACCGCCGGCCCCCAGGGCTTTCCACTGTAGGCGGCGCCGTTCAAGGTTACCGCGTCCAGCGACGAGCCGCGCGCCTCGATCATGTTGGCCAGGCGGGCGGGATCGCCCTCCTTCTCCGCCGCCGCCAGGGCCTTGTCCATGGCGTCGGTCATCTTCGCCAGGATGGACGGCGGAAACATTTTCACGCGGGTCGTCTGGGTCCACCCGCTCCAGCGCACGGCGCTGGGAATATGCCCGCTGTCGGCGTAGGCCGCCTGGGCCAGCTTGAGGTAGTCCCAGACGTACGGCGCCGCGCCCTTGCCATAGTTATCCTCGATAAACCGGCGGATCAGCGCATCGGCGTCCTGGTTCGGATTCCACGCCAGCTTGAGATACACCCAGGCATAGAGCCACTGCCAGTTGTCGCTGCAGAGTTGCGGGTTGGTCCCATAAATGCCGCAGTCACGCCAGTATTTCATGATATCGCCGAGATAGAAGATGGCCGGCCACTCGGGCTGGAACGGCACCCAGTGCCAGGTGGTCACACGGCCCGGGGCGATCTTCGGCCACTCCTTCAGCGCCTTGGCGTAATCCCGGTTGGCGGGATTGCCGACGATCGACCCCACCTGGTCGCCCGCCATGTTCTGCGACTTGGCGCTGGAGACGACATTGATCCAGAGGTTCTTGTGGGGCCTGATCGTCTTCGGGGCGTCCAGCGATTCGAAATACGCGAAGGTGATCACCTGCTGCTCCGGATCCGTCTTGGCCAGCTCGTCCAGCGCCCGGTTGAGCAGCAGGATCAGCGGGGCGGCCTCGGACTGCTCGTCCTGCACCAGCTTGCGGCAGGCGGCGCACTGGCAGCCGGTGAAGCCGTCGCCCTGGGCCGCCGAAATCGGGATGGAGGGATCGAACTTGCCCTTGCCGCGCGACTTGAACAACTCCACCTGGTCGTGCAGCGCGGCGGCCAGCGCCTTGGGCAGGTCGGGATTCGTGCCGCACAGCCCCATGGACCAGCCCGGCTCGCGCTTCCCTTCCCTGTTGAGCGGATACCACTCGGGATGATCCTTGAACAGCCCCGGCTTCAGGAGCTCGCCCTTGTTGTTCTTTTTGTCCTCGGGCGGCAGCAGGTCATAGAGGTTGTGGCCGGCGGCCAGGGCGCCGCTGGTCTTGTCGGCCGGATAGCCGGCCCCGCGGTTCTGGACAATCCACGGGTAGCTGCCCATCCAGAAGATGAACCCGCGCTGGGCGAAGGCCGGCTCCTGGAAATCGTCGATCGCGGGCAGTTCGAGCGTCTCTTTTTTAGGTACAATCTCATGGCCCGGCCCGCCGTAGGACAGCCCCTTGGCCTTGAAGGTGTAGAACCGGCAGCCGAGGTGATCTTCCAGCAGCCCGTACACGGCATAGGTCAGCCCGAGGTCGGATGAAGCGGACAGGGTCAAGCGATTCCCGTCCGTCTTGATCCGGTAAGCCTGCCGGCCCGTCGCCCGGTCGCTCGCGCCGGGGACTTTCTCCACGCGCGCCAGCACAATCGCCGAATGCCCGGCCGGAATGCCGGCGGCGTTCGTCACCACCGGCACCGCGGCGCCGGCGATCTTGAACAGGTAGTTCGTGAGGGCCGCTGCGGCCGCCTTGTCCTCCGCGGCCGCCACCACGACCGCCCGGGGCTGGCCGGCGGCGGCAATCGGAACCGCGGCCCGGGCCGGCAGGATGAGACACGCCAGGCTCAGGGCCATGGCCGCCGTTCGCCGCCGCTTGATCCCGCCCCTGCCGAACCATCGCCATTCTTGACAAATACTCATTTTACTCATAGCCTTTCATCATATTTGGAGTCAATTGTATGAGAATCACCGTTGATATCGATGAAAAAGACCTGGCGTCCGTGCTGCGGGCCACCGGCATCCGCAAGCGGTCGCCCGCCGTCCGCCGCGCCCTTTCCGACTACCTGAAAGACGTGGAGAAAAAGCGGTTCCTCCAGCATGTGATGGAAGGGAAGTCGGATTATGCGCTGAGCAACAAGGAGCTCGAAGCCCGGGACACCCATGACGCTGATTGACACGTCGGCCTGGATCGAGTTCCTGCGCCGGAACGGCCGGCCGGAGATCAAGTCGCGGGTAGCCGGCTATCTCGAGCGGGGCGTTGCCGCCTATTGCGGGCCGATCGAGTTCGAGCTGCTGAGCGGCGCCCGCGCGAACGAGGTGGCGGACATCCGCGATTCCTTCCGGTTCAGCGCCTGCCTCGATTTCCCCGCCGCCTGCTGGCAACGCGCGGCGCAGCTCGAGCGCAGCCTCCGCGCCTCGGGCGTCACGGTTCCGCGCGACGACCTGTTCGTGGCGGCCGCGGCGCTTCACCACCGAGTCTCTCTTTATGCGTGCGATTCCCATTTCACCCTCATCCGGGATACCGGAGGCGTTCCTCTTCGTCTGGTGTAGACCGGCTACGCCATCTCCAGCGTCCACGGCGTTGCCGCATCCCGCTCGGGCAGATGCAGCCGATACCGATTCGGGGCCGTTGATTCCACGGCTATTGCCTGGCCGTCGATCGACACCCTGGCCGGCGCCTTCTCCGCCGTCAGCTCCACCGTGATGCGCCGTTTCGTCCCGAGCGGGCGGCCTTCGGCCCCGCGGCTTTCCAGCATCCGCGCGGCGCCGTTTTCCTTCAAGCAGAACCGCGTTTTGCAGAACGCGCCCTTTTCATAGCGCGCGGAGCGGCCATCGTCCTCGTACAGCTCGCCGCCGCCGTCCGCGCCGGCATACACGTCCAACACCAGGTTCTCCACCTGCCCGGCGTGGATGGCGCCGTCCGGGTCCTGCCGCGGAATCACGCTCCCCGCCCGCACATACACCGGCACCTCGTTCAGCGCCACCGGGCGGGTGATCTCCACGCCGCCCTCCTGCCGCCGGCCCGTCCCGAAGTCCCACCACAGTCCGGCCGGCAGGTAAACCGACCGCTTGCGGGCCGCGGACAGCACGGGGGCGACCAGCAGGGACGGCCCGAAAAAGTATTGGTCGAAGCGGTAGGCCTCGGCATTCTCCGGCTCCTCCAGGAACAGGCCGCGGCAGACCGGGAGGCCCGTCTCGTGATGCGTCCGCATCGCCGTGTAGAGGTAGGGCAGCAGGCTGTGGCGAATCCGCAGCCAGTGCCGGCAGGCGCCGTTCAGCTCAACGTCGTAATCGTCTGGCCGCCGGCTGCCGCAGCCGGGCGCGCTGTGGAAGCGCAAGATCGGATTGAAGACGCCGAACTGCAGCCACCGCAGGTAGCGCTCCGCATCGATGACCGGCACGCCCGCCTTATTCTTCTTCACCTGGCTGGGCGCCAGGCAGAATCCGCCGATGTCGTGGCTGACATTGGAAACGCCCACTCCGCCCGCCCGGATATTGAACTCGCACTGGAGCCGGAGCACGTCGTAGTCGGACGTGGCGTCGCCGGTGAAATAGCCGCCGTAGCGGTGCGACCCCAGCCCGCCATAGCGCGCCAGCAGCATGCCGCGCCGGCCGTCCCGGGCCGACTCCTCGAAGAACGTCTTGTTGGTCACCAGCTGGCCGCAGGTTCCGCTCATCTGGCCGCGCGAGCCGTCGTTCCACCAGTAGTCCAGCCCCAGGTCCATGATGGACGTGTGGCACACCTCGCGGAAGGCCTTGTTCTGCCGCTTGTCGCAGAGGTCCACCTTCGCCATCTTGAGCGTCTTCCCGTTATAGTCGCGCGTCCGCACCAGCACGTCCGGACCGGCCTTCCTGACGTATTCCGCGTAATGCACATCGTCGTCGCGCACGTCGAGCGGATGGTCGTTGAAGGTGACATCCAGCCCGTGCTTGCGGCAGAGGGCGAAGAAGCGCGTCGGATCGGGAATCAGCTCGGGATTGAACTCCCAGTGCCCCCACCCCTCCTTGTGCCACTCCATGTCCATGACCAGGGTGGAAAGCGGATAGCCGTTGGCCGCGAACTCGGCCGACATCGTTTCGATTTCCGCTTCCGTGAACGCCGGCCAGCGCGAGAAGATGATGCCAAGGCTCTTGCGCGGAAGCATGGGAGAGGCGCCGCTCAGCAGGCGGAAATCGGCCAGCGCCTGCTTGAGGTTTTTCCCGTAGGCAAAGAGATACCAGTCCTGATACCCGGGCCGGTTGCGCTCCACCGGGAAATCGTCGGCATCCATCGCCGCGCTGTCCGAGTCGTTCAGCAGATAATAGCCGGAGGCGGAGAGGACGCCGGGGCAGAAGCGCCGGGAATCCTTGTACCAGTTGAACGTGCGCTCCAGGTACCGGCCGTCGTTGCGCTCGTTCCGGGCCTCGCGCAGCCAGTGGCCGCGGTTGAACTCGGGCGGGGGCTTGGGGTGCAGCGGATCGTAAAGCGGATCGATCTCGCACTGGATCCAGGCGGGCCAGCTGGTGCCGCTGGGGTCGGGCGACTCCATCGTGGCGGGATGCACCCCGTCCAGCACGCACGCGTCGCCGCCGTAGCGGTCGAGAGAACGCACGGTTCCGCCCAGGTTCTGGTAGTCCCGGTCGCCGGGCCGCCAGAACTGGATCAGGCGGCCGTCGTTCCAGCGGATCTCCAGGTTCAGCCGGTTGAAGGCTTCCTCCGGCCGGCTGGCGAGAATCTGCAGGGCGCCGGTGTCCAGGATCAGGGCGTGTTCGCCGTTCCCCTTTTTATCCACCTTCGCGAAGCGCACCGGCTTCTGCTTCTCATGGGCCACGATGCTGCGCCGATCCTCAAACCGGCCGTCCGGCGCGAATTCGACCCGCACCAGCGTGGGCGACAGACATGTGAAGCGCCGCTTTCCAATCACAACCGCATGTTTCATCCGCATATGCCCTCGTTGACTCCAGAGACCTATAAACAACCTATATAGTTCACGGGGAGGCGATTCTCAAGCAAATTATGCAGGAGCAGATTAGGCAGGAGGGGCCGGCCTTGGGGTTGAGCTCCCTGCCCGCTGCATGGCCAGTTGAATCCCCCACGGCTCCTCCGGGATCGTCGAAGCCGCCGTTTCAGCGGAGGCCAGCAGATCAGCAGGCCGATAGGCCACCCCCTGCCGCAAAACCAGAACCACCTCGGGTTTTTCAGGAATATGCTCCACGGGATTGCCTCTGACCACCACCAGATCCGCAGCCGAACCCGGGCGAAGCCAACCCAACCGGGCCTGCCCCATGAAGGAGGCGGCCTCGGAGGTGGCCGCCCGCAGCGCCTGCAGCGGCAACAGTCCGGCCTCAACCAGCAACGCCATTTCCCGCCACAGGCTCAAGCCCGGGGGGACCGCTCCGCACGGGACGTCGCTGCCCGCCAGGATGGGCACGCCGCGCTCCCGGAGCAGGCCGACAAACCGCTGCGCCGCCTGGAGGGCCCGCTGCCATTGGGCGGAGGCGGCGGAATCGGGCGCCTGGGAAGCCTGCGATTCGACAATGGCCGGCGGGATGAGACGCATCTCCTCCGAAAGGCGATGGCCCGGGGTCCGCACCCGCCATTGGGAATCCCAATACGCCAGCGTCGGAGTCGCCGTCATGCCCAGGCGGCGTATCTCGTCCGCCACCTCGCGCTGCCGGTCCCAGGTTTGCGCCAGATCCGGCAGCCCCCAGACGCTGAGCCCGCCGGGAGGCCGGGAGGGCCAGATGTCCGCCAGAATGCCGTCGAGGTGGAAAAACTCATCCACACCCGCCCGCCCCGGCCCCAGAACGCCGTCCCGCGCCCCGTGCATGGACAGCTTCAAACCGGCGGCATGGCCCTGGCGAACCATCTCCGGAAGCCATTCCATTTTCAAACCCACATAGAGCTTGATGCCATCCACACCCGCGGCGGCCGTTTCACGAACCGCCGCCTGAGCCCCTTCCAAATCGGAACAGCTCCGTGACACCATCCGGTGAATGGGCGCCGGCCCGTCCAGAAGAGGGCCCATGCAGAAAATGCGGGGCCAGTCGTGCCCGGACCATTCACGCCGCCGTGCCAGTATCCACGCCAGGTCGTTGCCCACATCGCGGACGGTCGTCACCCCCTGCGCCAGGAATAACGGGCCCTGCCAGCGCATGAAATGCACATGGGTGTCGATCAGGCCCGGGATGATCG
>CAYZVY010000089.1:0-16071 GCA_964481675.1 uncultured Verrucomicrobiota bacterium | reverse complement strand
CCGACCCGGTTTATGTGGAAACCTGGATCAAGGGGCACCATTACCCGCCGGTCGGGAAGAAGCGGGTTTTCGGAGACCTGACCGTCCGGCTCATGGGCAATCCCCACCAGTGCTGTTACATGCTGACGGCAGCCCACTTCAACCGCATCCTGCCCCGGCACCGCGCCCGCTACCTGTGCAAGAGCCGGCTGATCCTGCCCCGGTCCGGCTGGGGCACCATCTTCGGCGGCTTCGGTCCGCTGGAATCGGCCGCCTCGGGCGTCTTCACCGATTTCGGGCTGACCCGGGTCTGCTGGCTCGATGATCTTCCGGCGGTCTCCATCCGCCACCTGCCGAACCGCTATCTGGAACTGATCAAAGGCCCCATCGAACGCCACGAGATCATGCGGCCGGCGGATTTCAAGGAGCCCGCCATCGACCGGTGGGCCCGGTTCGATGTGACGGGATGGAGCCTTTACTGGTGGTTCCGCTACGGGATCCAGGGGCTCCTCCTGCGCCTGCTCGGCTTCCTGCGGATCCCGGTGCGTCGCCGTACGCTCAAGTGATCCGCTTCACGGCCAGCAGGTGATAGGCGGCGGCGGGCGTCCGGCCGGTAACGAGATGGGACAGGGCGGACACCGCCTCCCAGAAAAACCAGGGCCGGAAGCGAAGCCTCGCATACGGGCCGCGCAGGCGCTTCCACCCGTAGACGCCCGTGACCTCATAGCCAAGGGCCTTGAACTCCTCCGCGGTCCAGCCGCTCTTGTGTTCCTGCCAGGGGTTGGCGTCGGCCGCCTGCGGAACAAACCCGTTGGGCGTCAGGATGACAACCCGCTTGCGGGCCATTGCCTCCATGCGCCGCAGGAGGAGAAGCCCGTCCTCCTTGTCCAGGTGCTCGATCACGTCCAGGGCCGCCACCGCGTCCACGGCCCCCTCGGCAAAAGGAAAGGCGTGAAGATCACCCTGCACCCAGCCGGCATAAGCCCCCTGGGCCCGGTTGACCAGGAGCGACGGCAAGTAGCGGTCAAGCCCGATCACCCGATGACGCCGCGCCAGGTGCTGCATCATGGAATCCGTCCCGCACCCGACATCCAACACCGTTGCGCACCCGTCAAGGGCGCGACTCAACCCGCCGTACAGGCCATACGGAACCAGCCGCTCTAGGATGGAACGAAGACGCATACACACTCCCTTGCTTTTCTATAATGCGGAACGCGACGGGCGTTGTAAAGCAAGGATTATGACGCCGCGGATTCATCATTGAACCCCCGCCCCGGTTTGCGTTATCCTGAACGCGAAAGGCACACTTATGCGACGTAAAGGCATCATCCTGGCAGGGGGAGCTGGAACCCGGCTTTTCCCCGCCACCCAGGTCGTCTGCAAGCAATTGCTGCCGGTCTACGACAAGCCCATGATCTACTATCCGCTGTCCACGCTCATGCTGGCCGGCATCCGGGATATCCTGATCATCTCCACGCCCGAAGCCACCCCGCTGTTCCAGAAGCTGTTCGGCGATGGCGCCCGGCTGGGCCTCTCCCTCTCCTACAAGGTCCAGGAGCAGCCCAACGGCCTGGCGCAGGCCTTCGTCCTGGGGCGCGACTTCGTCGGCGGCGACCCCGCCTGCCTGATTCTGGGGGACAACATCTTCTACGGCGACGGCCTGGCCCGGATGCTCCAGGAGGTATCAGCCTCCTCCGGCGCCACCGTTTTCGGCTACCGTGTGAACGATCCGGAGCGGTACGGCGTGGTCGAATTCGACGCCGACGGCAAGGCCGTCTCCATCGAGGAAAAGCCCGCCCGCCCCAAATCCAATTACGCCGTGGTCGGCCTGTATTTCTACGATTCCAGCGTCACCGCCGTGGCCGCCGCGCTCCGGCCGTCGGCCCGCGGGGAATACGAGATCACGGACGTCAACGCCCAGTATCTGAAACAGGGCAAGCTCCAGGTGCGGGTCATGAGCCGCGGCTATGCCTGGCTCGACACCGGCACCCACGAGTCGCTGGCCGACGCCACCGCCTTTGTCAAAGCCATCGAGGACCGGACGGGGCTCAAGATCGGCTGCCTCGAGGAGGTGGCCTACCGGATGGGCTTTATCGACCGCGCCCGCCTGGCCCAACTCGGCGCCGAACTGGCCAAATCGGCCTACGGCCAGTACATCAACCGCCTGGTCCAACAAGGCTGAGCACCCCGGGAATCCCATGCGCATCGTCATCACCGGCGGCAAAGGCATGCTCGGACGCACCTTGACCCGCGTGCTCCACCGGCACACGGTCATCGTGGCCGATCTCCCGGACGTGGACATCACCCGGCCGGCGGCGTGCGAGGCCTTTATCGGCCAGGCCCGGCCGGATGCGGTCATTCACGCCGCGGCCATGACCGCCGTGGACGCCTGCGAAACCCAGCCCGACCTGGCCTTCCAGGTGAACGCGCTCGGCTCCGCCAACGTGGCCCGCGCCTGTCAGCGCCACCAGGCGCGCCTGATCGCCCTCTCCACCGATTACGTTTTCGACGGCGTGCTGCCCCGCCCCTACCACGAGTGGGACGCCCCCGCGCCGCGCACCGTCTACGGGGCCAGCAAGCGGGCGGGGGAAGAGTCCGTCGCCGCGCTCTGCCCCGATCACCTGATTCTCCGCATCGCCTGGCTCTATGGCGCCGGGGGCCCCAGCTTCCTTCACACCCTGCTGAAACTGGGGGCAACCGCCGGCGATCCGCTCAAGGTGGTGGCGGACCAGATCGGCAACCCCACCTCGGCGGACGCCGTGGCGGAACTGATCGCCCGGCTCCTGGATGTCCCCCTGGCCGGCCTCCTGCACGGGTCCTGCGAAGGCGAAGCCACGTGGCACGACTTCGCGCGGGCCCTCTTCAAGCGCCGGCCAGGTCAGCGGGAGGTCGTCCCCTGCACCACGGCCGAGTTTCCCAGGCCGGCTCACCGGCCGGCCAATTCGCGCCTCGAAAAACGCGCCCTGCGCCTCCTGGGCCTCCCGCCCATGCCCCACTGGGAAACCGCCCTGGACCGTTTCTTCGCCGACCATCCCGATCTGTAAAGGAACCCCTCATGCCGTTCGACTTCCAGCCGCTGGCCCTTCCGGATGTCCAACTCATCCTGCCGCGGGTTTTCCCCGACGACCGCGGCGCCTTCCTGGAAACCTACAAGGAGACCGATTTCACGGCCGCCGGCATTCCCGGGCCCTTCGTCCAGGACAACCAATCCCTCTCCCGCCGCGGCGTGCTGCGGGGCCTTCACTTCCAGCGCCCCCCGCATGCGCAGGCCAAGTTGGTGCAGGTGCTGGTGGGCGTCATCTTTGATGTCGTGGTCGACCTGCGGCCGGAGTCGCGCGCCTTCGGGAAATGGCTCGGCATCACGCTGTCGGGCGATGAACCGCGCCTGCTCTACGTGCCGGCCGGCTTCGCCCACGGCTTCCAGGTAACCGCCGAAAAGGCGGTGGTGCAGTACAAGACGTCCTCCCTTTACTGCCCGGGATCCGATGCGGGCATCCGCTGGAATGATCCCGACCTGGCCATCGACTGGCCCTTAGGGAACCCGGTGTTATCAGACAAGGACAAGAATCTTCCCTGCCTGAAGGATTTGCACGGATGACGGACGGCCTGCGCCATTCCCCGCTGCATTCCGTTTCCTGCGATCCGATGAGGCGTTAGCAGGCCTTCGTTTCACACACCCTCGCCAGCACCGCTTCCATCTCGCGGCCCACCTGCTCCCAGGTCGGCACGGGAAGCGCCCGCACCCCGTCCGCCAGCGTCGCGCGCAAAGCCGGATCCGCCGCCAGCCGCCGCATGCCGTCCCCTAAATCGGAACAAAGCCAGGCATTGCGGCCGTGCTCGAAGGCCCACGCCATACGCCCTTCCACGCCCAGGATCGGCTTGCCGGCGCGGATATATTCCTGGAGTTTGAAGTTGCTGTCCTGGTCGCTCGGATTGACCAGCACATCCGCCTGGCCCAGGACCGCCTGGACTTCCTGCGGGGGGACGCGGCCGACGAAATGAACGTTGGCCGGCGCCCGATCCCGGAGCGCGGGGTTGACGGTGCCGACCATGAACAGGTCGGCGTCAAGCCCCCGCATCGCCTCCACCAGGCGGCGCATGCCCTTGTAGAGGGCCTGGTCGCCCAGGTAGACGGCCTTGAACCGGGACCCCGGTAACGTCAGCGCCCCCGGACGCTGCTCGGCTTCCACGCCATGCGGAAGGAACGAGGCGGAAATGCCCCACGCCCGGGCCCGGTGGACATTGTACCGGCTCACGCTGGTGACGTGATCCGCGCCCGTCACGCTGATCCGCTCCAGGGGCCCCATGAGCCACCGGGGAAACCGGCTCTGCTCGGCGTAATAATCGTCCCAGGCGTGGACCCACGGGACGCGGAGCATGCGCGTCCGCCGGAACATGGCCAGCCAGAACGCGCCCAGGTGCTGGGCCAGGCAAACGTCGGGCGGCCACGCCCGGAGGTCCGCCAGGAGGCGGGCCGGCCGGCGGCAGGCGCGCCGATCGAAAAACCGCACCTCGTGGCCGAACCGGCCCAGATAATGGAGGTAGGCAAACGTGCCGCGCGGCATCGACTGGTACGAGGGCTCCGGATCGGCGTAGGCAACGAATGCGATTTTCATGGGGTCAGCAGACTTCCCGCAGGATCCGCTCGTTCCGGATTTTCCGGAAGAGGGCGTTCTGCCCCCGCGGCATCACGCCCGCATACGAGTCATCCCACGCCTGCGCCACCACCTCGAAGCCGTGCTCCTCCATGACGGCGCGCAGCGACCGGCGGCTGAAAAAGCGGATGTGCCCGCCGGTCACGTCAAAACATTTTTCAAACGCGAACAGCGCCACCAGGACCTTCTTCAGCAGGTTGAAATCGGTGGTGTAGAGGGCGACCAGCCCGCCCGGCTTCAACACGCGGTTCAGCTCGTTCAGCACCCGGTGCGTGTCGTAAATGTGCTCCATCACCGCCAGCGCCACCACCGCGTCGCACGTGCCGTCCGCCACCGCGCCCAGATCCTCGGCGAACGCCTCGTGCAGCTCGGCCTCGGGGAAGCGGCGCTTCGCCTCCGCCAGCGCGAACGCGCTCGGCTCGATGCCGATGAGCCGCTTCACGCCGGGAATGGTGGACAGGAACTGCAGCGTGTGCCCGATCCCGCAGCCGAGATCGAGAATCACGTCCAGCGGCTGCCCGGCGTTCACCAGCATGCGGATGGCGCCCTGGTCCTGCCAGGTCGCCTCCGGGCGGCGAGGCTCCGACTCGATCCGCCGCTTCCAGTGCCGGTCATAATAATCCGAAACCGATGCCTGTGTCATGACGCCCCCGTTTCCCGGTTTGCATACAAGGGGACCAGCCCCGCCCGCCTCCGATATTCCCTGAGCAGCTCGACCGCATACCCCCACGTCCAGGGGGACCACAAGCCCCGCGGATTGCCGGCCGCGCCGATGGCCCGGTAGGCGCGCCACCGGGAACGGTCGCCCCGGAACAGCCAGGCCAGCGCGATGAGCTGGTAAATGGCCAGCGGCTCGCGCGCCAGATCGACCCCCGCCTTCGCCAGCGGCTCCCGGTACCGGGCCGCCAGATCCGTGAAAATCGCCCGCGCCGTCTCGGCCGCCTGCACGTCGCTCTGGCACACCGACTGACCCGCGTGCCGGCGGAAGTAAAAGAGGATTTCCGGCGTATAGAGCAGCCGGCTCTCCAGGAGCCCGCGCAGATTGATCTCCACGTCGGAATTGTTCGGGTAGCGCGCGATGGGGAACGCGCCGAAACGGTCGAAAAAGGTGCGCCGGTAGAGGAGCGAGGCGCTGAAGGTCACCCCGTAGCACTTCCACCCCCACAACCGCCGGATGTTCTCCGGAAACCCCGCGCACCAGCATTCGCTCCCGAACCGGTGCACGCTCACGACGCGGCTCTCCGCGTCCACCACGGCCGAGCCCGACATGAACAGGTCCGCCTCCGGCGGCGCCGCGTCCAGCCGCTCCCGCCAGACCCGGTGCCAGTCCGGCGCCAGCATGTCGTCCGAATGCAGGTAGGTGAAAAAATCGGCCGTCGCCAGCTCCAGGCACCGGTTCAGGTTCCCGCCGATGCCAAGGTTACGCTCGTTCCGGAGGAACCGCACCGCGGGATAGCGGGCGGCCACGGCGGTCAGGTCGTAGGGCGAGCAGTCGTCCACCACCGTCACCGACTCCAGCGGGAGCGTCTGCCGGGCCACGGACTGCAGACACTGCTCCACCAGCTCGGGCGGGTGGTAGGCGGGGATGAAAACTTCCAACCTGGCCGTCATAGCGGTCCCTCCCATGTGGTCAGCCACCCGTCCCGGTACCCTTTCAGGATCAGCCCCCACAGGTCCCGGCGCCCTGCCCGGGCGGTGATCAGGAACTGGTAGCCCGTGACGAGGGGCCCGAACACCAGGAACAGCAGGGCGAGCTGCAGCGGATTGGCGTGCCGGCGCATGAACCAGATCCGGTTGCGCACGGACAGGTACAGCACCCGCGGATGGCGGCCCGTGAAGGCGCGGTCCCAGCGCGGATCCTCGAAGGGAATCTTGTGGCAGGTTTTCGCTTTTGGGAACAACACGCAGGCGTAGCCGAGCGTCTTGATCCGCTCCGCCAGGTCTGACTCCTCGTAGATGATCTGGAACGACGCGTCGAAGCCCCCCAGCGACTCAAATATCTCCCGGGATGCCATGAAGACGTTCGGGATGTGCCCCACCCGCAGGCAGTCCCGCTCCGCATACTGGCCCTCGTCCCGCTCCTTCTGGCCCTCCCACCAGGTCAGGCTGGTCCAGAGGTTGATGTCGCCGTTAACCCAGCACAGGCGGTCGGGCTTGTCGGCGTAATACATGAACGGCCCCCACAGGCCGGTGCGCAGCTCGCGCGGGCGGTCCACCCCGGCCACCAGCTCCTCCACCATGCGGGGATCCACCACGTTGTCGCTGTCCACAAACAGGAAAAGCGCCCCGGCCGCGTGGCGGGCGCCCAGGTTCCGGCCACCGCCCGCATACAGATTGGTCGCGCTGCGGACCACGCAGATCCGGCCGCCGAACCGTTCCGCCAACGCCTCCGCGGTTCCGTCCTCCGAGGCGTTGTCGACTACCACCACTTCCATGTCGCGGTAGGTCGACTTCAACACCGACTCCACGCACGCCAGCACGTCCGCCTTCCGGTTGAACGTGGGGATGATCACGGAGACCCGCGGTGCGCCCGGGCCGCTCATGGCGCCTCCCGCTGGCGCCACGTGCGCCGCCAGGATTCCAGCAGGAAGAATTTCCAGATCAGGAACTCCTTCTGCTTTTCGATGGGCGAATACAACACCGACTTGAAGGCCAGCATGTTTTCAATCTGCCGCGGGGAGAAATACTCGCGCGCCAGGCTGTCCGGCGCCTCCAGCCGGTCGTGCACCTTGTCGAGGTTGGCCTTGATGATCTCCGCCACCGGCACCAGGAACCCCCGCTTCTTGCGCGTGGCCGTGGAGGCCGGCAGGTACTTCGCCGCGATGGACCGGAGAAGATGCTTCTCCGTGGCCTCCGCCATGCTGAACCAGGCGCCCTTCATCTTATAGGGGGCCGGCAGGCTGAAGGCGAACTCGGCCAGCTTGTGGTCGAGGAACGGCACGCGCCCCTCCAGCGACTGGGCGGACATGGCCTTGTCCGTCTTCATGTTGAAATGGTTGGGCAGCTGCACCGTCGTCTCGTACCAGCCCACCTGGCGGCAGATATCCGCCTGCCCCGACTCCCGGATGCGCTCGTCCACCACGTTCGCGTGGCGCGCATGCGCCCAGCCAGGCAGCATGCGGGTCATCCCGTAATACATCAGCAGGCTGCGGGCGCGCCGCGGCAGCAGACGCCAGGGATACTGGCACAGCCCGAACCACGAATAGCCGGCGAACAGCTCGTCGGCCCCGTCGCCGAACAGCAGCACCTTGATGCCGCGTTCCCGGATCTTCTCCGCCAGCAGGTAGAGCGTGAACAGCCCGCCGTCAAAAGAGGTCAGGTCATCGAAAAAGGGAATGATCTCATCGATCCGGCGGTTGACTTCACCCGCGTCGATGAACACGGGATGATGCTCGGTCTTCAGGTGCCGCGCAACCACCTCGGCGGCATCCCCCTCGTTTAACACGTGATCGAACGTGGCCGTGTAGGTGTGCACGGCCTGGCCGCCGCTGCGCGACGCCAGGGCCGCCACCAGGGAGGAGTCCAGCCCGCCGCTCAGCAGCACGCCCACGGGCACGTCGGCGTTCAATGTCCACTTCACGCTCTGGGTCAACAGCGCCTCGCCACACTCGCAGGCCTTTTCAAAATCCATCTCCGCCACCTCGGGCTGCACCTCGAGGCGCCAGAACGCGCGCTCCGTCACGGTGCCGTCCCCCCGGCGCTCCACCACATGGCCGGCCGGCAGTTTCCGGATCCCCTGCAGGAGCGTCTTCCGGCTGTCGGGCAGGTACTGGAACCGGAGCATGAGGTCGAGGCTGTCGCGGTCGAGGCCGAACGACCAGAGCTCGGGCGGCAGCGCGGCGAAGGCCTTCGCCTCGGAGGCGAAGGCCAGCGACCCCGCCTTCTCCCAGATATACAGCGGCTTGATGCCCATGGGATCGCGCGCCAGCACCAGCCGCCGGCTGTTGACCTCGTAAAGCGCGATGGCATACATGCCGCGCAGGCGCGGCAGGATGTCCGTCCCCCACTGCTCGAAGCCATGCAGCACCACCTCGGAATCGGACAGGCTGCCGAACCGGTGCCCCAGCGCGCTCAGCTCCTCCCGCAGCGCCACGTAATTGTAGATTTCGCCGTTCACCATCACGCAAACGTCGCGCGTCTCGTTCCACATAGGCTGGCGGCCGCGCTCGGACAAATCGATGATGCTCAGCCGCTTATGGACCAGCGCCACCCCGGCGGCGGGATCGGAAAACAGGCCGTCGGCATCGGGCCCGCGGTGCCGGATGCGCTGCCCCATGGCTTGAGCCACGGAGGCCACATCCCCGGCGCGCGCTGATAGGAAACCCGCAATCCCGCACATGGTCAGCCTCCCCATCCGTAGGCGTCCACCACCTCGGAGATGTTCCGCCCTGAAAACCGCTTTTCGGCAAAGGCCCGCGCCCGCACCCGCACCCCGGGCCCTTCCGCCTCGAGGCGATTCTTCCAGAAATCGAACGACTGGACGATCCGGGCCGCCGACGGCTCCAGGTATACGGCCAGGTCTTCGGGTATGACTTCGCGGATGCCGGGCATGTCCGGAAGGATGGCCGGCGTGCCGCAGGCCAGCGCCTCCGCCGACGTGCGCGGAAACCCCTCCCGCGCGGAAGGCAGCACGAACACGTCGGCCGCGCTGTAACACGAAGCCAGCCCGGCATTGTCGCGGTACCCGGCAAAATGGACGTTCGGCAGCCGCCCGGCCGCCGCGGCCACCTCCCCTTCCAGGTCGCCCGTGCCCACGAACAGCACATGCAGGTCGGGCCGCAGGGCCGCCGCCTCCAGCAGCAGGCGCACGCCCTTGACCTCCTTCAGCCGCCCCACGAAAACGGCCACGAACGCCCGCTCGGGAAGCCCCAGCTCCAGGCGCGCGGCCGCACGGTCGACCGGATGGAACCGCTCGAGATCCACCCACGTGGTGTGCGACACGATCTTCCCGCGCGGAACGCCGATGGCGGCCAACTCGTCGGCCGATTCAGACGACACGGCCAGGATGCGCGAGGCGCCTTTCAGGATCCAGGCCACCCGCCGGGCCACCGGGCTGCCCGGCTTGAACTGGTAGGTGGAATGCGTGCTGACGATGAAGGGCACCCCGGTCAGGGCCGACAGCACCCGCGCCGCCAGCGCGGCGTTGAAGCCGGCGGCATGGATGACCTCGAACCGCTTCCGGCGCGGCAGCAGGTAGAGGAAGGAGCGGAGCAGCAGATACGGCACCAGGTACAGCATCTGGAGAACCGGCCTCTTTTCCAACTTGTGGAACAGGTCGAACCCGATCCACGACACCCGCCGGATCTCCACGCCCGCCTCACGCTCCACGCCGGGTCCATGGTTGCGCGTGATGATGGGCTGATACGTATAGACCACCACCCGGTGCCCCAGTGAAGCCAGGGTGCGGGCGATCAGGTCGAGGCGCGTCTCCACCCCGCCCACCTCGGGCTTGTAGGAGATGGTCAGAAGAAAAACGGACCGGGCGGCGGACTCAGCCATGGCGCCCCTCCTTCCGCGCCCGGCGCATGGCCAGTCCGAAGGCAATCCCCACAAACAGCTTCAGCAGCCAGACGCCCGCCAGGAGGTCGGGCCGCGCCAGGCTGCGCTTCCACTTGCCGTTCTCCATGAACACGGTCCAGAACCGGTACCGGATCCCGAACTGGCGGCGCACCGTGGCGTCCCAGTTCCACTTCCGGCAATAGTGCTCGAAGTTGCCCCCGTAATAAGCTTTCTTGCGCAGGAAGCGGGCCAGCGAGAATTCGCCTTCATCGTGAATCAGGTGGCCGTCCGTCAGGGCGACGCGGCCGGACTTCGCCAGGAGCCGGCGGTCCAGGTCCCAGTCTTCCCCCGCATAAAGCGCCTCGTCGAACCCCCCGGCTTCCAGGAACAGGGCCTTCCGGATCACCCGAAGCCCGTCGATGCAGGTGGCGTCATAGAACGAGCGCTCGAAATTCCGGACCTTCACCCACCAGCCGCGGCCGGCCATCCGCTCGCGGATGTAAAGGGCGTCGGGCGCGCCGTCCGCCCGCAGCCGGCCGACGATCTCCTCCAGGGTCGGCCGCAGGATGCGCATGTCGGCATCCACGAACAGGAGGTAGTCCCCGGCGGCCTCCCGGGCCCCCCGGTTGCGCTGGGCGCTCCGCTCCGGCCCCTGCTGCAGCACCCGCGCCCCGCCCGCGGCGGCCTTGTCGGCCGTCCCGTCGGTCGAGCCGTTGTCCACCACCAGCCGTTCGGCAAGGCCCCCGGCCGCCGCCCAGGCAAGGGCAGCCAGGCACTCGCCGATCCGGGCGGCTTCCTGTCGGGTCGGGATGACGATCGTCAGGAGCATGCCTGGTATATCTCTTTCAGGATGGCCGGCACATCGTAGGTCAGGCGCCAGCCGGGATAATGGGCTTTGAACTTCTCGACGCTGCTGACCCACCAGATGTGGTCGCCGACCCGGTTTTCGTCCGTATATTTCACCACCATCTTCTTGCCGGTCATCGTCTCGCAGATGGCGATCGCCTCGGCCATGGAGCAGTTGCTGAAGCGGCTGCCGCCCATGTTGTAGACCTCGCCCGGCCGGGGCGCCTGGCGGAATGCCTCGAACGCCTGCACCAGGTCGTGGCTGTGGATGTTGTCGCGCACCTGCTTGCCCTTGTACCCGTAAATGACATACTCGCGGCCGCTCACGGCGCACTTCATCAGGTACGACAGGAAGCCGTGCAGCCGGGTGCCCGAGTGGCCGGGCCCGGTCAGGCAGCCGCCCCGGAACACGGCCGTGGCCATGCCGAAGTAGCGCCCGTATTCCTGCACCAGCACGTCGGCCGCCACCTTGGAGGCGCCGAACAGGCTGTGCTTGGTCTGGTCGATGGACATCGACTCGTCGATGCCGTGCGCGGCGTAGGGATGGTCGGGGGCGATCTCCCAGCGCGTCTCCTTCTCGACGAGCGGCAGCCGGTTGGGCGTGTCGCCATACACCTTGTTCGTGGAGGTGAAAATGAACACCGCCTTGGGCGCGTGCTTGCGGACGGCCTCCAGGAGGGTCAGCGTGCCGTTGGCGTTCACGGTGAAGTCGGTGTGGGGATCCGAGGCCGCCCAATCGTGGGAAGGCTGCGCCGCCGTGTGCACCACAAGGCCGAGGTCCCGCCCGTGCTCGGTGAAAAGCCGGTCCATGGCGGTGAGGTCGCGGATGTCGGCGTCCACGTGGATGTAGGCGGGGAACGCCTCGCGCAGCTGGTCCAGATGCCAGCGCGTGGAGGCCTCGGCGCCGAAGAAGCGGGCGCGCATGTCGTTGTCGACCCCCACCACCCGCCAGCCCTGCTGCAGGTAAAAGCGGGCGGCGTCGCCCCCGACCAGCCCCCCCGATCCCGTGATGATGGCCGTTTTCATGATCGTCCTTCTCCCGTCAGCCGGCCAGAACCGGCCGCAGGGCTTCCTTGTTGCTTGAAATCCAGCCGGCGATGTCCTCCACCACGGTCCGGATGGTGCGGCCCGGCTTCCAGCCCAGCGCCCGCTCGGTGTCCGAGCCGTCCGTCACGTACAGCGGCACGTCGCCCTCGCGCACCGCCTCGTCCCGGCCGATGTCCATGACGCAGCCCGTCGCCTCCCGGCACAGGGCCGTCAGCTCCCGCAGCGAGGCGCTGCACCCGCGCCCGCCGCCCGCCATGAACACCTCGCCTTTGAAAGCGGCCGCCCGCTCCGCCTGGAGCAGGATCAGGTCGGACAGGTCGTCCACATGCAGCACGTCGCGCACCTGCTTGCCGCCATAGCCGATGTAGCGCAGCGGCTTGCCATAGAGGTGGCGGGCGACCCACAGGGCCACCACGCCCTGGTCGGCCTTCCCCATCTGCCAGGGGCCGGCAATGACCCCGCACCGGTTGATCACCGCGTCCAGCCCGAACTGGGCCGCGTATTCGCGAACCATGATCTCGGACGCCAGCTTGGTGGACCCGTACAGCGTGCGCGGCCCCTCCAGCGGGAACGCCGCCCCGATGCCGCGGGCGGAGACGCCCGGAAGCGCCTGGACCGGATCGAGCTCGAAGCGCTCCGCCGCCTCGACCAGCCGGATGGCGCGGAGGGCTTCAACCGGATAGACGCGGCTGGTGGAGAGAAAGAGGAAGCGGCTGCGCCAGCGCCGGGCGCACTCGAGCAGGTTCAACGTGCCCACGAGGTTGGTGTCGACCACGTAGTCGGCCCCCGTGCCGCCGGCCCCGGCCATGACGGAGGGCTCGGCCGCGGCATCGATCACCAGGTCCGCCCCGCCCAGCGCCTCCAGGTCGGCCTTGCGGCGCACGTCCCCTTCCACCACCTCCACGCCGGCCTGGGTCAGGCGGGGGATGTTCAGGCGCGAACCGGCGCGGTAGAAATTGTCCAGTGCCACGATGCGGGCCCCCGGGTTCCGCGCCTTCAGGCGCAGCGCCAGGGAGGAGCCGACAAAGCCGCAGCCGCCGGTGATGATGCACTGGACAAGGGGCACGTTTCGATCCTTTCAATCAATCTTCCAAAATAGCCGAAATAGGCGGCGAAATCAATGCCAACTTGGCCTCTGGATGAAACGCGCCGGGCTTTACAAAAGCCCTAATTCGGCTTTTTTCAGCAAAAACCGGATGTCATCCTGATCTTGAGGGCGTCCGGCCTTCTGCTTTGCGGCGAGAAGGTCAGCCCCCGAAAGACAACGAACCCGAACATCTGTCTCGGTCCGATGGAAAATGGACCGGTCATACGCCTCATCAAACGGGGGGAGGCCGGCCCCTCCCAAGTGAAACTGAACGATACCCCATTTCGTCTGATAGGTTTGGACGAAGTTCTCCCCTTTCCCGCCTAAAGGCAAAACGGGAGAATCAATGTCCTCCTCCATGACATTGTTAATCAGGGCAATGTTTTCAAGGTCTCGGGGGGGAATATACAAATCCCAATCCATTGAAAATCGGGGCATCCCTTCCAGCCTGACGGCTTGTCCCCCGATCAGCAGATAGCGGACGCCCGCCGCGTTAAGCCGCTGGATCAACGCGTCCATGTCACCCCGCCGCGAGCCGCAATAGCGTCAAGGTACCGCCTTTTCCAGCTATTCAGTTCCTCATAAGACTTGAACTTCACAGACTTGAAAAGAGGAAGATTCGCAATTTTTGGCATGGGGTAAACACGCGACGCCCTGGCCCAAATCTCAAACTTGGCATCATATTGATCAGTTGCTTTCACGCTAAAAGGGTAGCAAAAACAAGCCTTGGATCAAGCCTTAACGCCGTCACGGCTCGCGGCCCTTATTTGATTCCCTTTTTATTCACAGGAGGCTCATCCTTCAGCAGCAGCAGCCGGGCACGGATCAGGCCGCAAAGCTCATAATACCAGGCCGGCGCCTGCGGCGGACGCTCCGCCAGCGCGGTGGTCCGGAAATCCACGGGGCTGACGATCACCTCGATGGCCGCGATCCCGGTTTCCGCGGCCAGCACGAACAGATCCTCGGACGCCGGATCGCCCATGGCCAGGCACCCGATCGAACAGGCGTTCCCGTGAATCATGATGTCGCCCCCCAGCTGTGTCCGGTTCTCCCTGGCCGCCTTGCTCCGGTCGAAATCGTTCGGATAGTTCAGCCGCAGCGACAGGTGGTAGAGGCTGTTCGGGTTCAGCAACTCCACCCGGTAGAGCCCCTCCGGAACCTGGCAGTCGCCCTCCTTCAACTTGGGCCCCAGCACCCCGCTGGCAGCCAGGATCGGGTAGCTCTTCAACAATTGGAAGCGACCGGCCTCGTCCGCCACCCAGACCTCCAGCCGCCGCTCCGCCTTGAACGCCGCCAGCACCACGCGCCGGGGCGGATACGCCACGCCGAGCCGGTCAAAGTCGGGCTTCAGCCGGCCGCGCACCTCCGCGCCATACTGCGCCACGCGCTGGCTGATCGTCCGCGACCCTTTCACCGCCCGGACGGCCCGCATGACCGGCCGCGCCACCTGCGGCGCGGCGCACAACGCCACCGCCGCCACCAGCAGCATAATCACAATGACTTTTCGCTTCATGTTGCACTGTCACTGATCTGGGACACCGAACGTCGAACATTCAACATTCAACTTCGAACTTCGACATTGGATGTTCAACGTTCGATGTTCGTTTCTCTTCAACCATTCCATCTGGCGTCCTGATTACCGATCACTGATAACTGATCACTGCCCACTGGCTCCCTCGCTCGCCCAATCCGCGCACAACAGTTCCGCCTGTTGAAGCACGGTCTTGACGGCCTCCTCCTGGAGATCGGGCGGATAGCCGAATTTGTTCAGGATCCGCTTGACCATCACGCGAATCCGGGCACGGGCGCTTTCGCGCAAGGTCCAGTCGATGCTGACACTCTTGCGGACCTGCGTTATGAGCGCGGCCGCGATGACCTTGAGTTTGTCGTCCCCCATCGCCTTCACCGCCGACTCGTTCGCCGCAAGCGCATCGTAGAAGGCAACCTCGTCGTCCGTCAGGCCCAGATTCTCCCCGCGCTTGGTGGCTGCATCCATCTCCTTCGCCAGGGCTATCAGCTCTTCGATCACTTCCATCGTTGAAATGGCCCGGTTGTGGTAGCCGTTGAGGGTCTTCTTGAGTTTTTCGCTGAAGAGCTGGCTCTGAACCAGATTGCGCTTGGCGCGCACCTTGATTTCGTCCTTGAGCAGCTTTTCCAGAAGCTCGGCGGCCACGTTTTTGTGCTTCAAGCCGCGCACTTCGGCAAGAAATTGATCCGACAGGATGCTGATGTCCGGCTTGGGTAGTCCGGCGGCGGTGAACACGTCGATCACCTCACCGTCGGTCGTAATCGCCTTTGATACAAGCTGGCGCACGGCCGCATCGAGCTGTTCGGGCGTTTTGCGGCTGCTGGTGGCCTGTTTGTTCAACGCGGCCTGGATGGCCTGGAAGAAACTCACGTCGTCGCGTATCCGCACCGCCTCGTCGCTGGCCGCGCAAAGGGCAAACGCCCGTGATAACTCGGTCACAACCTGCACAAAGCGTGTTTTGCCGTCTTCCTGGGCCAGGACATGCTGCTGGCCGGCGGGAATGAGCGCCAGTTGCTGCGCGGAGGTGCCGGATGTCCACTTTTTCCAGTTGAATCCATGCAACATGTCACAGGCAATGCCGTGCTTCTCCAGCATGACGGCGACAGCCTGCTTCATGTCAAAGGTGGGATTCCCCTGGCCGCCGCTCTCGGTGTAGACGGCCAAGGCCTTCCTGAGTTGTTCGGCCAGTCCAAGGTAATCCACCTTTTCGACCGCCTTGTGCTGCTGCAGGAACCGGGCAACCGTCATGGAACTCCGGCTCATATGATCCACTCTCATCCGCACGGTGCGGATATCATTCAGGGCAAGGATTGCATTCACAGGTGATATGTTAGGCCCGTTATCCCTGTTGGGAATTAATTTCAGCCAGGTCGCGAAATCCTCCTTCATCTGGGGATTATCAATATTCGTAATAATTGCAATATCAGAGG
>CAYZVY010000088.1:14631-16161 GCA_964481675.1 uncultured Verrucomicrobiota bacterium | reverse complement strand
CGCCCTCTCTTGATTTCTCTTATCCGTGTGATCCGTGCCATCCGTGTGATCCGTGGTTCTCTTCCGGGGGTTCGGGGCTTCCCCGAATGTTCTCTGCATCCTTTGCGTCCTCTCCACGCATTCGTGTCCATTCGTGTTCATTCGTGGTGATTCTTCTCTTTATCGGAACAGGCTGCGCTGGCGCTGGAACACGGGCAGGTATTGCCTGTCGATGGCCAGGATCAGCGTGGCCATGGCGGTGGGATAGACCGGACCCACCCCCATCCGCTCGGCATTGCTGCCGGCGGGATAGGGCCAGTGCCCATCGCCTTTCTGCTGCTCAAGCAGGACCTTCCGCACCTTGCCCAGGTAAACATCGTAGTCGGGCCCGCCCATCTGGAAAAAGCCCTGCATCATGTACAGGGTGGACACGAAGAAATACCCGCGATACTGCCCGCCCCCCCACCCGACCTCGAAGCTCTTCAAATACTGGATCGAGCCGAGCATCTTGCTGTCCACCCGGCTTTCGAAAACCGCCTTCATCAGGATGGCCGTGCCCGTCACGCCGAATTCCGGAACCGTGTCGAGCCCCGGCCGGTAGACAAAGCCGCACCGGCCGTCCGGCAGCTCCACGAAGGCGTTGTTCACATGGTTCATGGCGGCGTTGATGACGCTCTCATCCACCTTGAACCCGCACTGCCGCGCGGCCTGGAGGCAGAGCATCTGCCAGGAGGTCACGGACAGATCGCTCTCCCGGCTGGCGGGCGTGTAGCGCCAGCCGCCCTGCTCCGCCTTCGGCTTGGACACTTTCTGCGCCTCGATAATCAGGTCCACGGCCTTCCGGCACCAGGCGACCAGCTCGTCGTCCCGCGCGGCATCGTCCTGCATGCCGAGACACGACAGCGCGAAAAGGGTGCTGATGGCATGCACGTACATCGAATCCCCGATGCTCCCCGCATAGCCGTCCTGGGTCATCGTGGTCTTGGTGTACGCCAGCGCGCGCTCCACCACCGGCCCGTATTTCCCGGAGCCAGGGGTATGCCCGTTCGCCAGGAAGGCCAGGCCGGCCAGGCCGGTGACCGCCGAGGGATATTTCGCGCTGGCCCAGCTCCCGGCCGCCCCGCCCTCCCGGACCTGGCAGGCAGCGAGCCACTGCAGCCCGGACTCGACCGACAGATCCACCCGCTCCTTCGTCATTTCTCGCGGCGCCTCCTCCGCCGCCACCGGCGAGCCCGCCAGCAGGAGCAGCGCCAGCAGGCAGCCGGCCCCCTTCCAAACAAAATGTTCGGGAATGAATGATAAAAACAAACCCTGATTAGCCACGAAGGCACACAAAGAACACAAAAGAGGATTTTCTTTGTGATCTTTGTGTTCTTTTGTGGCCAACAAGATTATGACCGAACGACCTGCTGCTGGGTATCGCCGCTGGCGCGGCTCACGCAAAGCGGGGTGATGACTGCGCGGTTTCATGGCCCGGGGATCTCCCATGTATAGCTGCCCATGCGGCCGAGATACAGCTGGACGGTCCTGGAATACTGCTGGATCTTGATC
>CAYZVY010000088.1:7304-14531 GCA_964481675.1 uncultured Verrucomicrobiota bacterium | reverse complement strand
TCCAGTTCCTGCCTCAGGAACGCGGCATAATCGCCTTTCTCCTCCCCCGCGGGAACGATCGGCACGACCGGCCGGTAGCGGACCAGGTCGCCCCGCACCAGCCGGTGCAGGAAGGCGGCGTGCGGCAGGGCCATCCGGCCAAGCCCGGGGGACGGCTCCGGGCCCAGCGCCGAAAACACGGCCTGGCATAACGCCCTGCGCTCCTCCTGGTATCGCTCGGCCAAATGACGGCCCGCCTCATCGGCCCTGACCACGCTAACCCCGTCGAGCTCCAGCGCCCCCCCCGTAAACCGCAGGCTTCCGAGCCGGGAGGAATAGGCCGCCGTTTCGCGCGACAAATCCCGGAGCTTGTCGATCAGCAGCCCCGCCTGGTAGATGACGGCGTTGACCTCGGGGGTTCCTTCCGAAAACTTGACAATATCCGTCCCGATCCGGCCCAGCTCCCCGACCAGGTATTTCCGGAATTCGGATTCCCGGACCGCCTCCATGTCCCGGGCATACCGCTCCAGGTCGCTGCCGGCCTTAGCGAACGCCACCCGGGCCGCGGCATCCATGGCCTTGTTCCGGATCAGCAGCCGCCTCGCCCCGTCCGCCTGCCCGATGATGTCCGCCAGCCGCGGAAGCGAGGCGTTCAGGTAAGCCATGGCCGCCTCCTCGGAGCCCCCGATAAACTGGCGCGCCCCGTCCGCCGGCTCGACGCCCCCGGCCAGCCGCGCGCCGATCTCCGCGAAAAAACCCGTTTCCCGGATCTGCTCGAGCAGGGCTTTCTGGTAGTCGGTCAGTTCCTGGACCCCGCCCCGGGCCCAGGTATCCAGCATGAGTTCCAGGCGCTGCACCACGGCATCGCGATGCCGCTTCACGAGCGCCTTGTCCAGGTCCCCGTCATCCACCTGCTCGCGGGTCAGACGCCCCTCGCCGGGGGCATCCGTCAGGAGGCGGATATTGGCGACGGGCCTGTCCCTGAAATCGCGCATTTTCAGGTGGAAGGAAGCCAGGACGTCCGGATTCCCGCCGGAGCCGGGCAGCCGGCCCAGGACCGCCTGCAGCCGGTCTGTAAAATGGCGCAACACATGCCGCTCGCGGTCCAGCCCGTCTTTCACCTTTTCCGGCTCCCCCCACCGGGCCTGGGTTTCCCGGAAGGCGGCCCGCACCCGCTCGGCCTGCTCCTTGAGAGGCTTTGCACCCTCCCGCTTTTCGAATTCCGCCGCCAGCGCCGCCTCCGTTTCCAGGTACGCCCCCTCCGAGGTGCAGACCGATTCCGGATCCGCGAGCGCGGCGGCGGGCGCCGCCGGGCTCTCCCCCAGCGCCATCCCCTTCAGCTCGCCGCCCAGCCGCGCCAGGGCCCCGGCCTGGCCGGGATCACGGGCCACCAGCTCCAGCTGAACCAGGCGCGCCGCCACATTCCGCTCGGCCTCCGTCACGTTGCGCAGCCCCGCTAACATTCTAATTTGGGAGCAGGCGTCGAACGCGTCGAGCGCCCGGGCGTGCCGCGCGTAGACGGGCGCGTCCGCGGACGCCAGCGCGCCGGCGGCGGCCGCCGCATCCGTCTTTCCCCCGGCCTGCAGCAGGAGCTCCGTGGCGGCGTCATTGGCGGCAAAGGGCCCTGCCTGAAACAGCGGATTGCCTCGGACCAGGCGCATGTCGGTATCCAGCCAGTCCAGCGCGCCCCGCCGGGGCCACCCAGTCTCGTCCGCCCCGGCCGCCGCTTCGACCATCTGCCGCAGCATATCCCGGTGCTGCACCCTCAGCTGCTCCGAGACCGTCGCCCGCCGCTCGACGGCGCCGGGAACGGCGGCCTGCGCGACCGCCAGCAGCTTCGCCAGGGAGCCTCGCAGTTGCGCCAGGACCTTGCGGATGGTCTCGGGCGCGGCGCCCTCTTCTTTCGCCTCCGGCTTGTTCAGGCCGAACGGAATGTCGGCGTTATAGTCGTAGTCCTGCCGGCCCACCAGCAGGGTGCGCGCGGCATTGACCTCCTGGATGACGGCGTTAAGCGTTCCCGCGTCCAGCCCGCTGTCGCGGCGCGACAGGATCAGCAGCCTCGCCAGGCACTGGTCGAGCGTATCCATGATCAGCCGGATCCGGGCGGGCCGTATCTTCCCGCCCGGCAGGGCGGCGGCCTCGACGACGGCATCCCGCAGACCGAAGAGCCGCCACATCAGGTTCCTCAGCTCGCGGTAATCCGTCAGCGGCACCAGCGTCCTGTCATGCAGCTCGAAGAGAATGTCGTTCCGCCGGGCCACCGGGTCGGCGCCGCCGGCCAGCGACCCCGCGGCCATGGCCGCGATGCCATGCATCCGCCGGAGGTCCTCCTTGTCCCACGGATCCTCCGTCAGGAAATGCTCGCGCTCGATCACCTCCAGTAGTGATGAAAAGCGGCTGGCCTTCGAAAGCGTCACGCCCTGTTTGGCCGCATCGGTCAGAAGGCGTTTATATGTCCCCTCGTTGATTGCCATGGCGAGGTCCGCCGGGCCCGCGCCCCGCGACGTGGATTCCCCCGCGCGCTCGATGGCGACCTCCAGGAAACGGAGCGCCCGGAGGCGGGCCTCCTCCCGCGTCCCGCGCCCGAAGGCGGAAATGGCGATCAGCACGCCCGGCGACAGGGTGTTCTGCCCGACGCTGTCCCGCACCATCACCCGCACGAGAAGGCGGTCGCCCGGATCCACGTCCAGGAGGCTGACGTCCAGTTGCGCCACGTCGTCCAGCGTCTTCCCCCCGCCCCGATCGGGAACCGGCAACTCCTTGCCGCCGTCCCGCTGATCGGGCAGCGGATTGACGATCACATTCAGGGCGACCCTGGCAATCCCGTAATCGTCCTCGGCCTGGAACGGAATGGAAACCGCATCGGTGGCGGCGCAGTCCGCCGCCACGTCCCGGGCCTGGATCCGCACGGCGGGCGGCTGGTCCTCCAGCAGCCGGAACGGGAGCACCGGCGGGCGGCTGTTCTCGAAACCCCGCTCATTGCGGACCCGGATCGTGAGCGTCATCGGATCGCGGAACAGCAGGCTATAGGTTCCCGTCCCGGTTTTTTCGTCCCACTCCGGGCGGAGCGGGGTTTCCGACAGGTCCGACAGGATCTCCACGTCGCGGACGGGCTGGTTCACCTGGAAGGAAATGCGGACCCGGGATTCCTTGAGAAGGGGAATGCCCTGCCCGGTATGTTCGAATTCAACCGGCTCCAGTTTCGAATAGGCGGGGGGCGTCACCGAAACCATGACCCGGGAGACGACCGGAACCGGAATCACCTCGATCTCGCGCCATTCGCTGACCGCGTCCTGGCAGGCCACCTGGAAGCGGAAGGTCGTGTCCCGCTTGCTTTCGGTGATCAGGTACTGGCCTTCCCGGAGGCGGGTCATGTCCCGCCGCACCCTTCGCCCGGAGCCCGCCGCCTCCTCCAGGTCGACGACGGGGCGCTCCGCGAGCGGGCGTCCGAGCTGCTTCAGGATCCACACCCAGGCCCGCGGCACGGCCCCGCTCGTTTTGACCTGCAGCACAAACTGCCGCCCCTGCCCGATGGCCCCGGCGGAGGGCTGCACGTCCAGCTTCACAAAGGACGGCCTGGGCGTCGGGCCGCGGGGATTATAAAACCGGGCCAGCATCCGCGCATACTCGTATCGCGGGCTGGCCAGGGGCAGGAAAAACAGCGCCAAGGCGAACCCGCAAATGGCGGCCCAGACCGGGAGGCTCCGGTCCCGGATCAGGCCGGCGGCGCCGTGGGGCGCGGAAGACCGCAGGGCCTCTTCCTGCAGTTCGGCGATCAGGCGCCGCTCATCGGGCCGCCGGGCGTCCAGGCCCTGGTTCAGCATATCCGCCAGTGTCGTGTAGCGCTCCTCCGCCGAAGGGCCGAGCCTGGCTTCCAGGGAATAGGCGATGCGTTTCACGGGAAGCGGCCGGAGGTGGATGAAGGCGAGCCAGATCAGGGCCGGCACGGCGATCAGGCCATGGATCCCCGCGCTCATGAGCACCCGCTGCTCGGGGGTCAGCGACCCGAACCGGTCCACGTGCAGGGCCGCCCATGCCAGCAGGAGGTAAAACACGGCCAGGACCATGACGGCCTGGAGCGTCTGAAACAGCCGGACGCGCCGGTGGTAACGCCGGAAGGCGTCGGCCAGCGCGGGCGGCAGCGTATCAAGGCGCCACTGTTTCATCAGACAAGCCTCCAGACTTTCCGGAGAATCCATTCGAGGCTGAGCAGGAGCAGCAGGCTCAGCAGAACGGCCCGCGACGACCAGAGCGGGAAGACGTACCGGTGGACCTCGCGCCGCTCCTTGAGCGGAAGACCGGGGAAACAGCGCTCCGCGTCGGCCAGGGCCCGGTACTCGCCCCCCGATACCGCGGCCAGCCGGCGCAGAGTGCCCGGATCCATCGCGAGCCGGGTCAGCTCGGCATTATCCGGCAATACAAAAATCGGGAACAACGTCCCCGCCGGGTCGGCCCGGAGCCGGTACACGCCGGGAGCCGGCGGCGCCAGCACGGCGCGGAACAGCCCCCTGGAAGAGGGCGCTGGCGCGGCCGCCGCCCGGGCGACCTCCCCGCCGCGGCCATCCAGGATCACGGCCTGCGCGGCCGGCTTCGCGAAACCGACCTGGAAGGAGTCGCCCTCCAGCATCACGTTCTGCTCCACGGCGATGCCATCGCTGAACGATCTCAGGGACCAGTCCACCAGCTGCATGAAAACAGCCCCGTGCGCGGCCAGATGATCCTGGTTCAGGCTCTTCCAGAGGCGTTCGTCCTCCAGCAGGAACACCCGCCCCTTTCCAGCATACCGGCCGGACACCACCGGCCGGCCGTCGTCGGACTTTTGAAGGAGGGCAAACGCCTCGGGCGCCAGCCGGCCGCCGGGAAACGGCTGCGCCGCCAGGGCGCCGCCAAGGCCGCGGGTCAGGGGATGCAGCGCGCCTTCGGGCGTGACCCGCAGGGCGGACAGGGCGCCGCCCGTCGAGCCGGCCGACGGTGCCCCGGTATCGGCCACCGGCAGCAGCCGCCTGAGCTTTTCCGGAATGCCCCGGAGATCCCCCGGCGCCAGAAACGCAACGGCCTTGCCGCGGTCCACGACAAAGGACGCCACCTGATCCCACTCCTCCGCCGTGAGCACCGCCTGATCGAACCGCCCGAGCACGATCAGGTCATAGATATCAAGAGCCGCCGCGGAATCCGGCCACATCCCCTGGTCCGGCCCGCGCTTCAGCGCGCCTTCGGGCAGGGACACGCGCACGATGCCGTTCAAGTCCACGTAGGGGAGCCGGCTCAGGATGTTGAGGGCGAACCGGGTCTGCCAGCGGGGACGGTCATCTAGCAACAGCACCCTAACCGGCCGGTCCCTCACGTCGACGACGAATTCGGACCGGTTGTTCCGATCCTTGAACTGGTCCGGCCCGGCGGCGCGCAGCTCCACCTCGAAGCGCTGGAGCCCCGTCGCGGCGGGCGTCAGCGACAGGTAGGCGATCTGGTGCGGATGGCGCAACTCCACGACCCCGGACTGGAGCTCCCGGCCCTCCGACAGGATCGCCAGGGTGCAGGAGGCCGGGAGGGGGACGGCGGCCTTGATATGCACTTCAACCGACACCGGCTTGCCCTGCACCCCGATCGGCGCCACGCTCAGTTGCTCGATGGCCATGTCGAACGGCTCCTCGACGTGGCCGGCTCCCAGGCACAGCAGGGGTATCCGTTTCCGTACGCAGGCCTTCAGCAGCGGGTCCGGATCGCGCGTGCTCCAATCCACGCCGTCGCTGGCCAGCACAACGGCGCTCAGCGGAAAATCAGGCGACTCCTCGACGATGGCCTCCAGGCGCGACAGGATATCGGTCCTTCCCCGCCTGGGAGTCAGCCCGGCGATGGAATCCTTCTTCGTCAACAGCCGGGTTTCGCCGCCCATCAGGTCGGCCACCTGCACATACTGGCCGGGGGTCCACTGGCGGATCGCGGGAAGGGCCCGATTGAGCCGGTCGCGTACCAGGTCGAGCCGCTGGCGGGCCATGATGGCGGCGGCGGCCTTGCGCAGCGGCTCTCCGTTGGCTTCCAGCTCCTGCCGGTCGATCTCCCGCTGAAAGGCCCGGCAGGCGGCGATGGCGTCCTCGAATTTTCCGCACAGCCGGCCCGCCTCCTGGGACGCGGGCGTTCCGCCGGCGAAAAGATCGTCCCATTCCCGCCGCAGGGCCGCGCCGTCCAGCCAGGTCCCGTCGTTCCCTTCCCTCAATTCCGGCGGCAGCCGGTCCAGAGGAAGGCGCTTCGCCTCCTCGCCGATCGCCGCGAAAATGAGCGTGGCCCGGTCCTGGAGCTGCTGGGTGTTCCTGGCCATGTCCGGATGGTCGCGCCCGATGCGGGCCAGGTCGCGCTGGTACTCCCGCAGGCCATCCGCGGCCTCCTGGATGCGCCTGGAGAACCGGTAAAAGCTCTCCACGGGCGCCGCCGCCTCCCCGCCCGTCGGCTCGTCGCGGAATGCCCTCGCCATGTCCAGCGCGTCCGGCACGGGCAGCGAGGAATCATGCGCCAGCATGCTCTCGCTGTTGTCCAGCAGGAACACGATCCGCCCGCGGTACAGCAGGTTCCGCACGATCCCCAGCTCGGGCATGAACAGCCCGATGCAGGCCGCGGCCACCAGGACCAGTCGAAGCGCGTAAAGCGTCCGCCGCTTCCGCCTTCCCATCGCCCCGATTTCACGGCGATAGAGCCAGTAAGCCAGAAGAAGAACGGCCGGCAGCAGCAGGCACAGCCAGAGGGGATTCGCCCCGGAAGCGAAGGTGAGCCCGAACTGGAAGGTCTGTTCCGGGCTCATAGGATCACCCGGGTGAATCGCTTCTGGTACACGAGTTCCAAAATCAGGAACACGAGAGCGGCCGCGAGGACCCACGGATAGGCCTCCCGCCCCTGGCGGCCCTCCATCATGGCGGCGACCAGGGCGGCGGGATCGGCCGCTTCCACCACCGGCCATTGCCGTTTCAGGGCGGCGGCGGCGCCCGGATCGCGCGGCCTCAGGTCGGACTCCGTCCGCGGGCCCTGGATGCCGACCGGATACTCCGTCACCTTGCCATCCTGAACGCATTGGATCAGGGCCGTTCCGCTGCGCGGCAGTCCGGCGGCCAGCGTGGCCGTCGCCACCCCCCCGCCCGGCTGGATGGCGAGCGCCCGGGGTTCGTCCCCTTCAAACGTCAGCGTCACGGCCTGGGTCTGGCCCGGCTTCCGGACCCGGAAGCGGATCGGCTCCCCGGTTTTGAACTGGAGCGGCTCCAG
>CAYZVY010000088.1:0-7204 GCA_964481675.1 uncultured Verrucomicrobiota bacterium | reverse complement strand
ACCAGGCCGCCCCCGGCGGCGATAAAGTCGGTCAGCCGCGCCGCCAGCGCCTTGTCCACCCGGCGGGCCGCGTCCAGGAAAACCACCTCGTGATTCTGGAGCGTCTCCGCCGTCACGTCGCCGGTGTGGAAGGTGAACAGAAGCCGGCCCATCCCGGCCTGTTCCGTCTGCATGTCCTGGAACGCCTCGAACAGCAGGACCGTATTGGTGTAGGTCTTTGCCACGGCATCCCCGAGAACCAGGATGGACACGCTGTCGACCGCTTCCAGCCCGGCGGCCAGGGTGTCGTCATAGGCCAGGGCGTCGGGATCAAGCCGCGCGGACGCCACGTGGGGGCCGGGCGCGTCGAACTGGAGATCGACGCTCACCTGCTCCGAAAGGCCCGGCAGCAGGGAGACGCGGCGCTCGCCGACCACCTGGCCGTCCTGCAGGAATTCAACGCGCACGTCACGCCCCTCATCCGCGTCATGGCGGATGTCGGCAAAGGCCCGCACGGGATGCCCCGCAAGCGGGCGCTCGGAGGAAAGGGTCAGCCGGGTGATGGCGGTGTTGGCGTGCGAAGGCAGGGGGGCGTGAAGCCAGTAGGTTTTCCGCGGCGGATCCGGGAGGCCGGTCTGGTCCAGGTCGTTCCAGGTCAGCCCCTGGTCGTCGCACAGGAGGATCAGCTCCACGTCGCCCAGCGGAAAGCGGCCGCGGATTTCCTGGAGCGCCTGGCCGAGCGAGGCCGGCCGTTCGCCCGGCCGGAGCCGCGACACCGCCGCCCGGGCCTCCTGGTCCTGCCCCACGACGGCGTATTCCACCTTCCAGCCCGGCGTGTCATCCATGCCGTACAGGGACCAGCTTTCGCCCCGCCCCCAATGGGCCCACAGCAGCTCCAGGGCTTTTTGCGCGGAGTCCCAGCGGGTGTCGCCGGCGTCGCCGGCCAGCATGCTGTAGGAGGCGTCGAGGACCACCACGCGGTGCACGCCGGAATGGCGCAGCCGGTCGTCCGCGCGCCCCTTCAGGGCGGGGCGGGCAAACGCCAGGATCAGGAACAGCGCCAGCAGCACGCGCAGCGCCAGGAGAAGCATGTGCTCGTTGATGAGCCGGCGCTTGAGTTTCCGCAGCGCCCGGTTGAGCACGTACTGGGCGCCCCACGACTGGGCGACGGGATGCCGGCGCATCCAGTAATAGATTGCCACCGGCAGCAAGGCCAGCGGCAGCCACCAGAGCAGTTGGGCGGCGTTCCAAATCATCTCGATTGGCCCGTGACCCGGTTGCGGTACTGGACGTATTTCAGGATGACGGCCTCGGGCGCCTCATCGGACCGGGACACGACCAGGTGGATGTCCTGATGCTTGCTCCAGGCATCCCACTCGCGCATCAGCTCCCGGTACTCCTCGGTGTAGAGCCGCCGGAGAATCACAGTGTCCACCTTGACCGGCTTGCCGCCCTCCTCCAGGTCCGTGAACCGGACCCACTGGCTGAAAGGAAACTCCTCCTCGGTGACGTCGCGCACGTTGACCACAATCACTTCATGCCCCTGGTGGTGCAGCTTGGCCAGCTCCCGGCGGACGGGCCCGGGCTCGAACATGAGGTCCGACAGGAACACCATGAGCCCCCGGGGAAGATTCCGCTCCACCAGCGTGGCCAGGTGCCGGACCACCTGGTCGGGTCCCTGCGGGTCCGCCCCGGCCAGCAGCGTCAGCAGCGCCGCCATGTGCCCGCCGGACGAGCCGAGGGGCCGGTGCAGAAGCCGGTCGCCCGACATCGCGAACAGGCCGGCGCGGTCGCCCTGGTTGACGATCAGCTGCGCCAGCCCGGCGGCCAGCACCATGGCATGGCGGGATTTGCTGTTTTCCCCGGTCCGCCCGGCCATGGACGCGCTGATGTCGAGCAGGAGGTGAACGTCCAGCGAGCTGTCCTCGCGGAACCGCTTGACGAACACCTTGTCATGCTTCGCGGTCGCGCGCCAGTCGATGTGGCGGATCGCATCCCCGGCCTGGTACAGCTTGTGGTGATCGAAATCGGTGCTGACGCCGAGCCGGCGGCTGACATGCGTCCCGTGGAGGATGCCCTGGGCCATCTTCCGGGCGCGCAGCTCGAGCTCCTTGAGAGCCTCCCGGAGATGCGGGGACAGAATCGCATGGGCGTCATGTTTCATCGGCGTTCCCTCAGGCGGAAGCGTGCGCCTCGGACGGCGTCGGAACCTCTTCGAGAATCTTATCGATGACCTTGTCGGACGTGATCCCTTCCGATACGGCGGCGTAGTTCACAAGGATCCGGTGGCGCAGCACGGGCTTGGCGACATACCGGATGTCCGCCGTGGTCGCATGCGTCCGCCCCTGGAAAAGGGCCCTCGCCTTGGCTCCCAGGATCAGGTTCTGGCAGGCCCGCGGACCGGCGCCCCAGGCCACCCACTGCCGGGCGTAGGGCGACGCATAGTCCTTGGTGACGCGCGAGCTCTGGACGATCTTCAGGATGTAGGCGTAGAGATCCTCGCGCACCAGGATGCTGCGGACCTGCTGCTGGTAATGCAGCACCTGGTCGCGCGTCATGACCGGCTCGGGCTCGGGGACGATATCGCCCGTCGTCCGCCGCATGATCTCGATTTCCTCATCCCCCTCCGGATAATCCACCACGATCAGGAACATGAAGCGGTCCAGCTGCGCCTCCGGCAGGCGGTAGGTCCCCTCCTGCTCGATGGGGTTCTGCGTGGCCAGCACGAAGAACGGCTTCTCCAGGGTGTGCCGGGTGTTGCCCACGGAAACCTGCTTCTCCTGCATGGCCTCCAGCAGCGCCGACTGCGTCCGCGGCGGGGTGCGGTTGATCTCGTCGGCCAGCACCAGGTTCGCGAAGATCGGGCCGGGCAGGAACTCGAAGCTCTTCCGCCCCGTCTCCAGGTTCTCCTGGATGATCTCGCTTCCCGTGATGTCGGAGGGCATCAGGTCCGGCGTGAACTGGATGCGCGACGCCTTGAGGTGGAGGGTTTTGGCGATCGTGGTCACCAGCAGCGTCTTGGCCAGGCCGGGCACACCCTCCAGCAGGGAATGATTGTGGCAGAACAGGCTCATCAGGGTCTGGTCGATCAGCTCGCCCTGCCCCACAATGACCTTGCCGATCTCCAGCTTGACCCGCTTGATGATGTCGGCGAACCGCTCGACCGATCCGGCGTCCGCCAGCGTAGGCTCGTTTTTCATGGGGATTCCACTACTTCCGCTTGGGTTTGACGTTCTTGCCCGCCACCGTGACAACGGCGTCGATGTTCGCGTCGGCCGTGTAGGTCCCGTCCGCGCCCCGGACCACGTTCACCTTGACCGGGAGCCGGTAGGCGTTGCTCTTGCCGAACTCGTAGGCCCACAGGCGCTCGCCCGCCTTCAGCGTGCTCTTCGGCTCCGGACCGCTCTCCAGGCGGATGGCCCGGCCCTTCGGCGGGACCTCGACCGGGTGCGCGTTGCCGCCTTCGGGCCAGGGCTTCTCGTCAGGCGCCAGGTCATAGGGCTTGCCCGTCAGCCACCACTTGTCCCTTTTTTCATTTGAAACCGCGATGCCCTCGGGAATGTAGAACTTGCAGTAGGTGTAGGGCATGCCGTCCTCGTCCAGGAACCCGCTGATCCGCGACATGGTCAGCGTGAAGTCCTTGAGCAGCGTCGCCCGGGCCCCGTTCACCCCGGCTATCGTGGAGCTGGTCGGCCGGCGGTCATAGCCCGTGGCCATCACGTCGCCGACGGCCTCCTTCGGCAGCGGGTCCGAGAGGGTGAGCGTCCGCGTGGTCGGATCGCACTCCAGGATGGTCCCCGCGTACGCGGCCTTCGCGCAGCCGATCGTCAGAGGGGCGGCCGACAGGAGCGTGCCGCCCACCAGGGTGGCCTGCCGCAAGCCCTTGTCATCCCAGGACAGGAAGGCGTACTCGCCCTCGACCTGGCCGACCCCCGGGATCTCGAACGGCTTGCCCCCGGGCAGGGCGCTGTAGATAACGTCGCGGCGGCCGTTCGCCAGCGTCACCTCGATCGCCACGGGCGCGGCCGCGTCGCCAAGGGTTTCCTTGGGTGTCAGCAGCCTGACCCGCCGCATCGTCCGCTCGCCGGCATAGGGCTCGAACACGACCGGGAAAACGGTCTGCCCCTTCCATTCGGCCGGCGTCACGTAGACCATGTCGTTGATGAAGGGCTCGGCCTTGTACCCGATTCCGCGCCGGCCGAACGCCGTCGCGCCCCCGTGGCCGAGCAGGTGCATCTGGATGTACTTGCGGGGATCCGAGGGATTGAAATCCCGCCCCATCGCCTTCCGCTCCGCCCCGGGCACGTTGAACGCGAGCTTCCCGTCCTTGATCTGGAGCGACGTGCCGACCGCGGCCTTGCGCAGGTCGGTATCGGCGGACGGCTTGAGCTCCACGGCCTTGTCGTCGCGGCCCATCATCCAGCTCGCCGTAAAGGCATCGTCGATGGCGCCGTACCAGTTGTTTTCGGGATCGAGCTGGGGCGCCTGCATCCCGGGCGGCCACCCCTTGTTGAGCTTTTCGATGTTGGTGAAAAACTCGTCTGGCGGCGGGCCGTGGAACGCATAGCTCGGCCGGTTGGTCCCGCCCTGCACCCGGAACACGTCCACCACGTAGCTGACGTCCCGGTCGGGGATGTCCACCAGCGCCAGCTGGCGGCTGTACAGGCCCGGCACCAGCACCTGGCCCCTCAGGTACTGCGCGCCCGGGGTCGCCGCGAAGGCGGAGATCCAGCGGTATTGCGTGCTGCTGGCCGGGAGCAGGGAGTCGGCCAGCACGGTGTTGTGGGCCTCGATCGACGTGGAATCGGGATCGCAGTATCCGGGGCGCGCCCCCCAGTCGCCGGCCAGCGGGACCCCCAGGCCCCAGATCTGCAGGTCGAGCGGGTCGGCATGGGCATGACCCAGCCCGTTCCCGACCCGGATGCCCGTGGCCCGGCGCTTGCGGAAGTCCGGCTCGGCGACGTTGGACTCCAGGATCGCGAACCAGTTCGCGAGCACGCGGCTCGGGTTGTGGGCGTCCACCTTGTCCGCCTCGGTTTCGTTCCCCGACACCACCCAGCGGCCGCGGCTCGGCCCGCTGACGTCGCCCACCCAGAAGCGGTAGCCCCCCGCCACCATGGCGTCATGGCTGAACCGCGACTCCCAGTAGTGGCGGGAGAGGATTTCCGGCAGGTTGAGCCGGCTCACGAGGCGGGCGTGCAGCCCCTTCGCGAAGGGCTCGAGGCTGGCGAGAATCGTCTGGATGATGTCGGTGGTGCCGATGGTGTAGAACGTCGAGGCGATCAGCGTGGTGCCGTCGTGGTTCCAGCTCGTGAACAGGGTTTCGTCAATCCCCGTGGGCATGCACGGATAGGCATACACAAACCGGAACAGCCAGTGCATCCAGGGCGTGACCACCTGCTCGTCCTGCTGGATCACGATATACGTGGTCATCCAGGCGCCCTGGTGGAACCCGTCCTGCCGGTTGTACAGCATCGTCTCCCGGGCCGGGATCTGGATCAGCGCCAGCTCGAAGAACCGGGTCATGTCGTCGGCCGACTTGATCCAGGGGATGAAGCGCCCGAGCGACTCCGCCAGTTCGGAGTTGCCCCGGATGTAGGGGAAGAGCGCGTCATAGGCTTTCGCCATCTCGGGCTCGTACCCGTATTGGGTCTGCGCCCGCCTGCGGAGCGAGGTGTCGCCCTGGTTGGCCGGCCCGAGCTCCGGGATGGCGTCCACCGAGGCCATGGTCTGGCGGTTCTCGTTCAGATTCAGCAGCTCCGCCAGCGCCACGCGCGCCAGCAGCACGGAGGCGGCGCGGGCCGCCTTCTCGTCGCCCGCCTCGGAATAGGAGGCCAGCAGCGCGGGCAATTCTTTCGGCGCGGTGATCTGCTTGAGCTTCAGGCCGATTTCCTTGGCCTTCTCGTAGTAGGTCTGGCGCTGGAGCTTCCATTTCTCCCCCACCAGGACCGCGCTCTGCAGGAACCACTGGTTCTTGGAAAGGGCCTGGGGATATTCGCTGGCGGGAATGTTCCAGATCATGTCCGAGCCGTAAAGGTCAATGCCCATCCCGTCGTCCGTCCGGTCGGCCGGCAGGCGGAAAATCGCCTCCGTCAGGGTCCACCAGGGCGCCAGGTCGCCCCGGGGCTGGCTGTTCGCCGGCAGCATCGCGTCCATGACCTGCTTGTCGGCGCTGAACCGCTCGTCCCGGGTTCGCGGGTCCTTTTTCGCCCCGCCCGCCGCCTGCCATTTTTTGGCCCGCGCCTTCTCGTCGTAAAGCGAGGCGGTTCTCTTGGCCGCCTTTCGCGGAAGCTCGGCCAGGCGGTCGTGCACGTCAATGTTGTAGACGTAGAGCGACAGTTCGCTCGACTCCTCCACGCGGATCTTCACCCGGTACGGCCGCTCGGCGGGGGCGATGAAAAAGAACTCGGCCATCGAATAGAACTGGTCGTTCGCGGCGCAGCGCTTCCGGTAGAGGGCCGTTTCGCCGTTCGGCCCGTCGTTCACCTCGAACTGGATCACCAGCCGCTTGGTGGACTGCTGGACTTTCTCGGTGTCGATCGCCGCGATGATCCGCACGGCGTAGGCGCTCGGCTTGAGGGTACCCAGGTCCAGCGTGATCGCCGGGCTGGACTTGTCGAACCGCAGGGTCTGCACCGGCTTGTTGTACTTGTCCAGCCGGAGGGCGTCCACGTAGCGCCCGATCTCCGGATCCGGATACAGGTATTTCGGCACGTGGTAGACCGGCTCGGCGTAGGGGACCACGCTCTTCGGATCGATTCCGGGAATCTCGGCGGCGCGGACATTCTTCACCAGCGTGCGCGCGTTGTAGAGGGGATACACCGGGAGGTAGCGCTGGCGGTGCAGGCGGATGTGCTCGACGCTTCCGGGATACGGCGTCATTTCGGGCCAGCCCCAGTTGTTCCCCACGTAGCCCGGCTCTTTCTCCAGTGACGGATCGAGCCCCGGCCAGCCCGGATGCCCGAACTGGCTGGGATACAGCGAGGAGCCGGAATACTGGAGAATCCAGTCCATGACATCCTTGACGTCGATGATGTCGGCCGGCTTCCGCTCGTCGGCCTCCGCGGCGGCTCCCGGCCAGGCGGTCCCGGCCAGGGCGAGAGGTAACAGGACGGCGCCCAGCCGGGCGGCCATCCGCCCGCCCCTCCGGACCTGCCGCAACACATCCCGAATCCATTTTCCGGTCATGGCGTCCCTTGCATGTGATAGTGAATCAATCTTAAAC
>CAYZVY010000087.1:5919-16229 GCA_964481675.1 uncultured Verrucomicrobiota bacterium | reverse complement strand
ACAGCATCGGGCCATGACATGCCTAGGCCTCGCAACTAATCGCAGATGCGCCCTCGTGGAGTTTTCAAAACTCGCTTTTTTGTAACGAGATAAACAGGACAGGATGCGACAATCTCGCTGTATTCGGTTACTAAAGAATACCTATTTGATCATTCATTGCGCACAGAATACGCTCCGTACGGCATCCCCTCGCCTGACTCGCTCAACCGCCTCTTCAGCACGCTTGACCCGAAGGCCTTTCTGGACTTCGTCCTGAGCTAGACACAAGGTGTGCTGCAGATCGTTAGAAGGGAACTCGTTGCCCTGGACGGCATCGCCTTTTTCTCAAGTTCATGACCATCAATCATAACGCCTTTCCTGCCGCTTGTTCGCATCGTGCCGGAGCATACCCCTGCTATTTGGCCGCCACCCATAACCCGATGGTCAGGAACGCGATCATGCCCAGGACGGCGAACGTAATCGGCGTGCCCCACCCCGGAAAACGCTCGCCGGTCGCCCACGCCCGCAGCGCCGCGGCCAGTCAGAGCGCGAGCATGGCGGTTCCGTCAATCATGTCCCGCCCCTGTCGCGCTGACCTTGTCAAGGAGGCCGATCGCAGCCTTGAACAGCTTCTCGCCGGCGGCGCATGCGAAGCGGCTCTGGTCGGCGAGGCAGCATTCGTAGCCGCCGCGGGCAAAGGCATCCGCCGGCGGCAGGTAACCCGCAAACCCGTTGGCATGCTCGACGCCGAGGACCCGCGGCAGCGCCGACTCCGCCCGCAGGCGCCGGCCGAAACAGGCGAACGGCTCCCCGGGCAGGCCGACCACCGCCGCCTCGCCCAGGCGCAGCACCTGCACCTCCGCCGTCTCGCGCGGTTCGCGGACCTCCCCGCGCCTCAGCAGCTCCCAGCGGCCGATGATCTCGCGGCTAAGCCAGTCGTCGATCGTCGGGTTCCCATGGTGGAAATGATGCGCATAGCCATACAGCGGCGTGCAAAGCGGCGGCGGCCGCTCTCCCCGCAGAACCGCCTCCAGGTGCCGCCACGCAAGGGCCGCCTGGGCGGCGGTGGGCAGTCGCAGCCGCAATGAAACGGATTTTTGCACGGCCGCCACCCCGCGGCTCACGTCCACCGGCTCCGGGTTTGCCGGGGCCGCCAGGAGGGCGTCCGCCATCCCCTTCCCCATCCACTCGCACCGTTCCGCAGACGTCGCGCCCGCAGCCGACGGGCTCTGGTCCCCCGCGAAGCCATTTAAAAAGAGGAATGTGCCGCCCAGGGCCGCCTTGAGCCGCTCCCGGAGCACGCCGGGATAATCGGCGGAAAAAACGGCTTCCGCATACATCGTGGTGGGATGGCAGGGCGCATGAACCAGCCCCCCGACCGCATCCCCGCCGGCTCCGCGCGCCAGGAGCAGGCGCAGCTCGCTTTCCTCCTCGTCTTCCACGCGGATGAAATCCGGATGCTGCCGCGGGCCGTGCGTGCCGACCTGTTCACGGCCATCGGGCCCTCGGTAGACGGTGCGCCGGTTGTGGATGAGGCCGGGGGCCGAACAGCGGGTCCAGTGCAGCGTCACCGGCTGCAACTCCGCGCGCAGGCGGCGGGCCAGCGTTTCGATCCGGGGGCAGAGCGCGTCCAGCAGCCTATAGCCGTCATCGTTTGGCCGCCAGGGAGCAAGGCCGGGCGAATTGTGGGTGTGGGTGGCGGTGACCATGAAGTGGCCGGGCGGAGCTTCCAGCGCGCGGGACAGGACGCGGCGGAAAGCCAGGGTCTCCACCCGGCGATTGCGGATCTGGTCCAGGGCCAGCAGGCCGACTGTTGTCCGGCCGTCGTCAAACAGGGCCAGCCGGGCCGTCAGCGGCGAATGGACGCCTTCCGCCAGGAGCGTGTGGTGGCTCATGCGGCCGAAGGGACTGCCGGGTGGAGGCGTATAGTCGAGCAAACCAAAGCTGGCGCGGATCATGAAAAAACGTTATCAGGACAGGCGAGGGAAAACGAGCAAAATGGATGGGTACGGGACGGTTTCGTCATGCGATCGATCCAGGCTTCGGCTGAGGGCCCGCTAGATCCGCTCGATGACTTCACGGGTGGTCCGGCTGTCGGCGACCAGATGGGTGATCAGCTTGGACTCCATGGTCAGGACGGCTTCCATCATCTCGCCCTTCGGCAGGTGGCATTCGCCGCAGGGGCCCAGGACCAGCAGCACCTGGCCGCCCTTCCGGATGAACTCGGGGAACTGCCCCAACTCCATCAGCGACAGCGTCCGCATCCGCTCCTCCGGGACCTCGATGGGGCCCTGCTTGTTCAGGGGGCGCCAGAACATGTCCCCGATGCAGCCCCTGTCCTGCAGGGCCTTGAGGGAGCCGGGGGACTTGCTTTCCAGGTGCTGGCGGAGCAGGCTGTGCTTGTCCGACCAGACGCTTGCCGAGGTCACGACGATATCCAACTGCGAGGCCTGGGACAGCGCCTCCTCGATTCCCTCCAGGCTCTTCATCTTGTCGATCTCATCCCGGTCCATCAGCGTCGGCGCATACAGGCCCACGAACTTGTCCGCCAGCGGCATCCCGGTGTCGTCGGCGAAATAGGCCGAAAAGGTGGTGGGCGCCGTCATGGGGTCCTCGACATCGAACCCCGCCGCCATGGCGTGCAAAATCAGTTTTTTGGGCATCCCCGGGGGCCGCTGGCTCATGAGGAAGGCGAACGCGCGGCACACCTTGCGCATCGAATGGCCGCCGGCCAGGCCGACATGGACCTCGTCCTTCCCCCGGGCCGCGCGTCGCTGAAGCATCCGCACCAGCATGGCGGCCACATGGTCCGCAATCGGCGTGAACACGCCGGTGTGCACAATGTCCACCTCGTCGAGCCAGGGGCACTTTTCCCGGACCCGCTCCTTCAGGACGATCTCGGTCGGCGCCATGAAGCGGAGCCGGCGCAGCGCGGCCGCACGGGCCAGGATCTGGTACGGCTCCTCGCGCTTCATGTCCAGAATGTTGTGCTTCTCGGCCATGATCGCCGCAATCTCGGACGGCGTCTTCCCGTCGCAGAAATACTTGCAGACCGCCGAAAGCAGTTCGGCATGGTCCATCCCCCCGCGCGTCTCATCCAGGCGCCGGCGGCGCTTGTGCTTGCCCGCTCCGCCCGCCCCCGGCGCCGCCTTCTCCGGCAGGACGGGCCCGGACGCCTTCCCTTTCGCCGCCCCGCCCGCCTTCACCGATCCCGCTTTCACAGATGCCGCTTTCAGCGTTGCCATTGTGCATCATCCTCCCTCTTGACCGAATTACAGATATAGTGTTTGACTATCACACAGTTTGATCTTATTGTAGTTAACTGTTCACAGATAGAAACTAAGTGACCGGTATGCCCCCTCTCTATCAGGGAACATTTGCCTGGTTTCACTTGAATATTTGACTTTACAGGGCCCGCGGATCTAAATTTACAGTTGTTGGAAGGAAATGTCTGATTGATCATGTCATGGACTTCCACTGTTGATGTCGTAAAAAGATAACAGCAGGCGTTGCACAGTGCAATACTATTTTGGTCATATGATTTCCGATGGGTTTGCCGCGGCGAGCCCCGCCCGGCGGGCAAGAGGGGCGCAACGCGCGTACCGGACGTGGTCTCGGCAGGCTGGCTGCCGTCTTGACAAACAGAAAGGGAAAGCCGCATGAAAACCTCTCTCCGCCCTGACATCCTGGATCTGGCCCTGGCTGCCATTGCCAAAAACGGAATCAAAGTCGACGCCCGGCGGCTCAAGCAGGATATGGCCTCGCAATTCGCCGATCACCGGGAGTGGATCCGGGAATACGTGACGAACGCCTTCGACGCGCGGGCGATCAAATGCAGCATCTCCGGCCGCGAGGACGGCCAGACGCTGACCGTCGTGGTTGAAGATGACGGCTGCGGCATGGACCGCCAGCGCCTGCTCGACTTCATGACCCTTTTCAAGAACAACCGGGTGGACGACGCCCGGCCGGTCGTGGGGACGCACGGCATCGGCAAGCTGAGCATTGCCGCCATTCCGGGTCAATGCGGCTTCCGCCTGCAAACCTCCACCGGGGCGGAGGCCTGGCAGCTGAGCACGGGGCGCCTGCTGGAGGAACAGGCCATCCGGCTGGAGGAAATCTCCCCGGCCGGCCCGCGTGGAACGCGATTTGAAATTGTCTTCGCCAAAGAACTCGGACTGCGGCGGGAAATGGAAGCCCTGCGGACGGTGCTAGACACGTTCGTGCGGTACCTGCCGATCGAAACCGTGATCTGGGTGCCTGACAGCGACGAGGCAGACGCCCGGGAGACCCCTTGCCACATCCGGCAGCCCTGGCTTTCGGCAAGCGAGGCCTTCACCCGCACCTACACCTTCTCGCTGCTGGGCAAATCCTATGAAGTGGTACTCGGCGCCGGGGCCTTCACCTCGCACGAGCTCTACCAGCAGCATGTCTTTGTCACGTCAGACTTCAACCTGCTGTCTTTCGATTTACCCAAACCGATCGTGATTCCCCACATTCGCATCCGGGTCGAAAGCCCCGATTTCGAGATGCCGTTCGGCCGGCACCGGCTCCGGAACGAGGAGCTGGCCCTGAAACCGCTGTCGCGACTCCTGCGGGACGACCTTGTGCCGCAGTTCGTCGCCGAACTGATCGACAGCCATGCCGCCGGGCTGCTTCCGGATAGGGGCGTCAATCTTCAATGGCTCGACGAGATCTGCTGCGCGCTGATGGCCCACGACAGCCGCGACACCCGCGCCTGGTGCGGGGTGCCCGTGTTCGCCGTCCTGAACGGGCCGCGCCTTTCCCTGCGCCAGCTCCGCGCGCTTGTCCGCGCGACCGGGCAATGCTTCCTTCAGCAGGAAAACGCCTCGGGCATCGATTACGCCGCCTTCCCCGCTCCGGTATTGGCCAGCAAGCAGCCGAAAGACGGGCTGGAGCTGCTGATCCGGGAATTCCGCCACGACCTGATCACCCTCGGCTTGAGCGACACCATTTTCGAGGCGCCTGCGACACCCCAAACGGCGCTGGGAACGCGCGAAAAACGCTTCGAGCGCTACCTGCGTTTTTCGCCGGATGCCGTCCGCAAAAGCCTGGGCGCGCGACCGCCCGCCCGGGAACGCCCGGACGGCCCGGCGGCGGACGCCCGCCCCTCCTTCACCACCGAGGAGCTCCAGCAGTCGATGGGCCTGACCGACGAAATCCGCCAGTCGTTCCGCGACCTTGCCTCCCTGCGGTGGCGCGTCGGCTATCTGGTCGGGAACAACGGCGTGACCCCGTGCCGGACCCACTACTTCATCATCAAGCAGGGGACGACGATTGTCCTGAACCTCCATCATCCCGAGGTCGGACAACTGGTGGCGCTCTCGGAGCGGGATCCGGCGCTGGCGGGCCATCTGGCGCTGGCGCTGTGCCTGACCGCCAGCCACGGCAAAATCCTTCCCCAGCTCACGCCGGACACCCGGGAGGACGTGATCCTGGCGGACGCGATTGCCAAATGCAACACAACGCCGGTGGCGGAGGACCCGGCCGCGGAACAGGCCTCGGGGAAATCGGAGGCCGATTCATCGCAGGACTTTCTGCGGGACAGCGCCGATGAGTCCTTCGGATTGGGATAACCGGGAACACCCTAAACAACCATTTGCGTCTTTCAGAATAAACAGAAGGGGGCGGGAATGAACACGGCAATCAAAACAATGGTGGACCTGCCGCAAGGCTTGCAGATCGCGCTGGACGAGGCCTGGATGAAAATCATCACCCGCCAGTTCGGCGGGGAACCGACCCGCGCGATCGGGGAAATCATCCAGAATTTCATTGATGCCTATTCGGCCGCCGTGGCCTGGGGGGATCGCCTGGCCAAAATCGAAACCACCGCCTGGAGCGTCAGCGTCACCGATTACGGGGAGGGCATGAACCGGGAGCGGCTCAACCTGCTGACCACCCTGGGCGGAACGGACAAAAGCGGCAACCCCGACAAGCTGGGGAAATTCGGCATCGGGTTCTTCTCGGCCTTCAATCCCAAGCTCGGGACCCGGGAGGTGCGGGTCGTCACCCGCTGCGAAGGGCATGGGGTGGAGCTGGTCTTCAGCGTGCCCGAGCCCGGGATTCGCCCCGTCATCTCGGCCCGGCGGCTGGACGCGATTCCCGAATTCAGCACGCAGGTCACGATCACGTTCGACAATCCGGATTCCGCCGCCGGATGCGTCAAGGAAGCCTCCGTCCGGCTGAAATACTGCCCCTGCCCCGTCCTCATCAACGGCAAACGCTTCCAGAATGTCTGGCAGCAGGCGCGAAACGCCGGCCTCCCCTCTTTCAAGGAGGGATGCACCGAGGGCTTCCTTGAGCCGATCGCGTATGGCGACGGCCTGATCACCGTCTTGTGCAAGTATGAATACATCGGCCTCTTCTCGGTTGCGGGGCTCATCCGGACCAACGCGGCCCCCCATGTCGACCTGCGCACCCACCACCGCCTGAGCTTCCCGTATGTCCCGCACCTGAACATGACCGTCAACTGCGACAGCCTCAGCCTCACCGTGTCCCGGGACTCCTTCTACATGGACCGGAACTACGACACGCTGGTGGCGGTCCTCAGCCGGGCGGTCGGCCAATACCTGGGCGAGCTGCTGACGCCGGAAGCCGACGCCCAGCTGATCCTGGCCAACCAGTATATTTTGCGGAACCCCATCGCCCAATACCTGGATGCCCTGAAAAAGCGGGACGAGCCGGCCGCGCGCCCGGATCCCGGCCTGTCGACCGTCCGGAAGCTGGCCCTCGCGCCCGTTTACCGGATCAACGGGCGGACGGAACGGTTTTCGCTCTTCGATCTCCGGGTCATGCACAAGGCGGGCCTGCCCCTGTTTTACTCGCCGCACCAGACCAACCTGCGCTGGCTGGGCGGGCTTTTCACCCATGACTTCATCGTCCTGCCCCCGCTCTGCACGATGGGCGGCGGCGCGCCCGGCTTTTATGACGATCTTTTCAGGACCGTGTTCGGCCTGGACATCGTGAATCTCGACACCATTCGCGACGACACGGAGGGCCGGATCCCCGAGCTGCTCAAACGCGGCATCATCGACCCGAAAAACCTGTTCCCGAACGTCGCGATCATCAGCGAACGGCGACTGACGGAAGACGAGGCGCGGTTCAAGCGCGAGATCGACAATGTCCTCACAAAACCCCACATCCAGCAGACCGTTGTGCGCAATCTGCACCTGCCGGCGAGCCGGATCCAGTCGGTTTTCTTTGATGTGGAAGACTCCGGAGTCACCCTCGCAACCGGGCTCTTCACCGAACAGGGCCGCGCGCTCGACGAGAACCGGGACGCACGGGAAGACACGGAACCCGCTGACGAGACGATTCATCTCGGGCTGTGCCGGAACCATCCGTTCGTCCAGCACCTGCTCGCGTCCCGGAACCCGTTCCGGGTCTATTACGCGCTGACCTTTCTTGCCAGCGAGCTGGCCCACTGCCAGAAGCTGCTGGCCCCCGGCTCCCGCTTTTACCACTTCACCAAGGAAAAGCTGGCGCAGGACATGCGCAAGGCGCTGCTTCCCGGGCTGTTGCAGACGGCGCCCTGAGCCGGGTCGCTGCACCATGACGGGAAGGGGACCGGCGGAACGGCAACAGGCGGGATCAACCCGGGGAGGCGCATCATGGATGACCGACAACGGCCTGACTCTGACGAAGCGACACGGCCCGCGGCCCGGATCGGGGGAGACTTGTTCCCGTTTTTTGTGACGGCCCTGTGCACGGCCGGCCTGCTGGTGCTGGCCAGCGCCAGCACCACGCGGGGCGCCACGCTTTTCGGGGATCCCTTCTACTTCCTCAAGCGGCAGCTGGTCTGGCTGGCAACCGGGATCGTGGCCGCCCTGGCCGTCTCCTATATGGACTGCCGGTGGTGGAAGAAGGCGGCGCCGCCGCTGGGCGTGCTGACGGCGGCGCTTCTTGTGCTGGTGCTCGTGATCGGGCGGCCGATCAACGGGTGCCAGCGCTGGCTGGATCTGGGGCCGGTCAATTTCCAGCCTTCGGAACTGGCCAAATTCGCCACCGTCCTGATGCTGGCCTGGTGGTTCGCCAAGGCCCCCCTGCGGGCCGGGCAGATCCTCCCCCGTGACCCCTGGCAAATCGGCCGCTACAAGGAGGGCCTGCTTCTCCCCGGAATCGCCTTGTGCGCCACGCTGGGTCTGGTGCTGAAGGAGCCCGATTTCGGCGCCACCGCCATGATCGCCATGATCGGCTGGCTGCTCCTGCTCCTGGCCGGCGGCAACCTGAAATGGCTTCTGGTTTCCGCCATCCTGGTCAGCCTCGTCCTGGGCTGGTATGTCTGGCACAACCCCCATCGCCGGGAACTGATCGAGGCCTGGTGGGACCCCGAGGGCCACCCCAAGCTGGCCTTCCAATACCTGGAAGCCAGGAAAGCGTTCATGCTCGGCGGACTCACCGGGGTCGGCTACACCGGCAGCCTGTCGAAGCAGTTTTACCTTCCCGAAGTGCACACCGACTTCATCTTTCCCGTCGCCGCCGAAGAACTGGGACTCTGGGGCGTCCTTGGCATCGTTCTGCTGTTCGCGGGCTTTTTGGTCAGCGGCCTGACCATCAGCCTGCGGTCGGCCGATTTTTTCAGCCGCCTGCTGGGAATCGGAATCACCCTGCTGATCACGCTCCAGGCCGCCTTCAACCTGTTCGTCGTCACGGGCATGCTGCCGACCAAGGGGCTCGCGCTCCCCTTTTTCAGCTATGGCGGGTCCAACCTGCTGATCACGCTGGTGCAATGCGGCGTTCTCGTCAGCATCAGCCGTGAGCCGGAACGGGAAGAGGCGAGACTCGCCGAAGAGCCCCTGCTGGAGTCCCGCCCCGTCGAGCGGGTAAACGCAAAAAACCTGGGATTCTTATGATCAACGACTCGAGCGAAACGCGGATCGTCACCAAACGGCAGCTCACCCTGTTGAAGGCCGCGCTCAAGCGGGCGCTGAAACGGGTCAAGGCCTACCGGCGCCGGCTCCGGCCCGGCCGCTACAGCCTCCGGCAGTGGAACCGGATGCGCGCCCTTCGCTTTAATCCGGCCTTCCTGTTTCCCATAGACATGCCGGTGGGGCTCAAGGTGCTGATTGTGCTTCCGCACCACCATGAGGCCGCCAAGATCGGCGGCCTCGTCCGGATGCTCACGGCCCGGGAGTCGGGGGAGGCCGGCCCGCCCCGCAACCGGGTGCATGCCGTCGTGGTCATGCCGAGCTACCGGGGCATCCGGGAGGTTGAGCTGTTCAGCAAACGCGAGCATATGATCGACGCCGTCAACAAGGAGGCGCTGGACTGGGCCCATCTGATCGGCCTGGACCTGGGCATTCCGCCCTGGGACTCCAGCCGGCGGCTCAAGAACCCCGCCACCGAGCTGCCGCCGCATTCCGCCTATGTGTGCCGCCGGTTCGGTGACGAATTCGCCTACGGGCCCGACAAGGCCTACCGGTTCTTCAACGCCTGGAGAACCTATGACAGCGGCGAGCGGGACCCCAACCAGCAGCAGGTCGACGCGGAAGACCAGCGTGCGTTCAACGCGCTGATCCGGGAGGAAGCCCCTGACATCGTGCTCCTCCCCGATCAGCTCGATTCCCACCCCTCCCACCGGACCACGCGGGAGATCACGATGGAGGCGCTGCGGAGTTTCCTGGCCGAACAGGACAGCCGGGGCGTGAAGCAACGGATTCTGTTACTGGAATACGCCAGCTTCCACCTCCTCACCCCCCCGCGCTATAACCTGTGGGCGGTGGCGCCCAAGGAATTGACCCGGGTGAAGGCCGAGGCCAACAAGGTGTTCCGGCTGCTCCAGCGGCTGCACGACTACGAAATGGATCAGATGATGGCCGAGCGGGTCGCCTCCCTGGCCGCCGGCGACGAGTTCGCCTTCACCCAGAAACATCGGGAGAAAGTGGGCTTCAACGGACGGCTGTCCCCGGACGCGCCGGACGAGTTGCCGGCGAACGTCACGGCGGAAAACTATACCGCAAGCCTGCTCGGCGTGGCGACCCGGCAGGGAGTCCCGGTGGTCCGGGAAACGCGGGTGTCGAATCCCCTGAGCCTGTTGAAGCCCCCCGCGCCGGGGCGGGCCCCGGAAGAAAGCCGTATCGGAGACGATCATGGATAATGTTTTCATGGTAGGAATCGCCCTCTTCGCGCTTGCGGCCACGTTCCTGCCCGATCTCCTGCCCGTGCCGGCCGAGGCGCCCGACGCGGTCCTCGACGCCTATCTCCAGGGCCAGCCCACGACTGCCGTGATGCGGCTTCTGCAGGGGATCACGGAATCGAAGCGCCCGTTCTGATGTGCGGATAGGGCAAAAATGCCGATGCGATTGCCCTGACAT
>CAYZVY010000087.1:4262-5819 GCA_964481675.1 uncultured Verrucomicrobiota bacterium | reverse complement strand
GCGCCCGTTCTGATGTGCGGATAGGGCAAAAATGCCGATGCGATTGCCCTGACATGGCGGCCCGCCCCGCTTGACGCCCCGTAGCGGCGCCCCTATACTCTCCCCAGTTTCAGGCGCCGTCTTTTCACCCGGGCCTGGCCTCGTTTCCCGGAGACTATACCATGCCGCACCGCCTGCTCCTGTCCGGCGACCTGCACCTCGGGCGCTCCTCGTCGCACGTGCCGGACTCCCTCCAGGCCGAGGCCCGGACGGTAAACGCCTGGCGCCGCCTGGTCGACCTTGCGCTGGCCGAGCCCGTCGACGCCGTCCTGCTCAGCGGCGATGTGGTCGACGAAAACAACCGCTTCATGGAGTCCATCGGCCCCCTCGAAAGCGGCATCAACCGGCTGGCGGCGAAGGGCATACCCGTCCTCGCCGTCGCCGGCAACCACGACTGCGCCGTGCTGGAACGACTGGCGACCCATCTCCCGCCCGGACACTTCAGGCTGCTGGGCCGCCGCGGCGCCTGGGAGCGGGTCACCCTGATGGCGGCCGACGGCCGGCCCTGGCTGCACGTGGACGGCTGGTCCTTCCCGGAATCCGTTGTCCGGACAAGCCCTCTGACCTACTATAACCTGCCGCCGCCCGCCCCCGGAATCCCCCTTCTGGGCCTGGTGCACGGCGATCTGGACACCGCCTCCACCCGCTATGCCCCCCTGGCCAGGGCAAGCCTGCAGGCGCTTCCGCCCCAGGCCTGGCTGCTGGGCCATATCCACGCCTCCAGCCTTGTACCCGATGAACGAGGCCGCTGGCTCCTGATGCCCGGCTCGCCCCAGGCCCTCGATCCGGGACCCGGGGAGACCGGTGCGCATGGCCCCTGGATCGTGGAGGTGGAGGGTGCCTCCATCGGCCAGCCCCGCCAGCAGCCGCTCTCCTCGGTGTGGTACGACTCGCCCGCCCCCCTTGACGTCAGCCAGGCCGCCAGCCGAGAAGACCTGGAAGATCTGATCATCTCATTCCTGCGCAAACGTGCCGCCGACATCAAGGATGAAGGCGGGGCTGCCCTCAAGCACATCAACCTGCGATTGCGCCTAAACGGCGACAGCCCCTGCGTCGACCTTGTCCGGCAGGTGGCGGAGCAACTGCGCGGGGAACCCCCGGAAATCTCCGCCCGCGACGTCACGCTGACACTCGACGACGTCATCGTGGAGGTCATGCCGCGCCTGGACCTGAAGGCCGAAGCGGGAAGCGGCACGGTGCGGGGCGCCGTGGCGGCGCTCCTGCTGGAACTGGCCCCCGGCGGAACGGTTTCCGAGGAAACCCGGCTCCTTTTGGATCACACACGCCAGACGCTGGTCCGGGTGGAAAACGCCAATGACTTTCGCGTCCTCATGCGCCCCCCGCCTTCCGAAGAACGGATCCGTGCCATCGTGGAAAGCCAGGCCCGCGCCCTGCTGGCCCAGCTGACGAGGATGCCATGAAATTTGAACGCATCGAAATCCGCGGCCTGCTGGGCATCCCCCAGGGACAGGGCTTCACGCTGGACAACCTCCACCCGGCCGTCAACCTGATACACGG
>CAYZVY010000087.1:2733-4162 GCA_964481675.1 uncultured Verrucomicrobiota bacterium | reverse complement strand
AGGGACAGGGCTTCACGCTGGACAACCTCCACCCGGCCGTCAACCTGATACACGGACCCAACGGATCGGGAAAAACCACCACCATCCGGGCCATCCAGGAACTGCTGTGGCCGGGGCAGACCTGCCGGGACGGAAAGCCCAGTCTGTCCGGCAATCTCGTCGAAGGGGCGGCCCGCTGGAAAGTCGATATTGAAGGCGCCAGCGTCAGGACCATCCCCAACCCGCCCCCCGTTGTGCAGACACGCCCCCCGGAAGACCGCAACCGGTACCGGCTGGCGCTCCACGAACTACTCGGAACGGACGACGCCGATTTCGCTCTGAAAGTCATCCGGGAAAGCCACGGGGGGTTTGACCTGCCCGGGGCGGAAGCGGCGCTCGGTTTCAGCTCGAAAGCCAAAGCCTCCGCGGAAAAGGCCGCTTACGACAGGTCCGCCGACCTGGCGGACCAGGCGGCCAAGACCCAGTCCAGCCTGGACGAACAGGCGGCCAGGCTCACGGAAAAAGAAGCCCAACTCGCGGAATCCATCGCCGCCGACCAGCAACGGGCGCTGCTGCAACGGGCGCTGGACTATAACGACGCAACCGCGCAATGCGCCCGACTGGAACAGGAACTGGCCGCCCTGCCGCCGCAGCTCAAAGACCTCCGGGAGGACGCACGCCGGCAGTTGGACTTGCTTGACCGGCAGCGGTCAGAGGCACGGGAAGCCCTGCGTAAGGCGCGGGAGGCAAAAGAGGACGCGAAGCGGGCGATCGAAGCCGCCAGCCTGCCGGAAAAGGGCGTGGATCCTCAGATCCTGCGCAACCTCCGGGCCTGGCAGCGACAGGCAACGACCTGCCATCGCGAACTGGAATCCAGGCGGCTCCAGCGGATCGAGGCAGCCACCGCGGAAGAAGGCGCACGGGCGCAAGTAGGCCCGGCAATCGCGCCGGACCGGCTGGACGCCCTCATGGCGTCCGAGATCAAACCCCTGGGAGAGCTGGACCGCCAGTCGAACCGGGTACGGGCGCGGCTGGCCCACCTGGAGGAGCGCGATCGGACCCTTCGGGCCCGGGAATCGGAGTTGTCCGACTGCCCCGACGAAGACCGGCTTTCACGCGGGATAGCCGCGCTGCATGAATGGCTGCTGACCGGATCTGCCGGTCCGTCGTCCTCCCCTTCCCGGACAAACGGGATTGCCATCGCGGCTTCGCTGGCGCTGGGCCTGCTGGGTCTGGCCCTGGCCGTCGCCCTCCACCCCGCCTGGCTGCTCCTCTGCGTGCTATCCGGGGCGCTGCTCGTGCTCGTTTTCGCCGGCAAACGGGCGGTCGTCAGCCCGGTTTCCGGGTCCGACCCCGCGGCCATCCACCGGACCACCTACGAAGCCACCCGCCTGCCGCCCCCCGGGCGGTGGGACTCCGCGGACGTACAGGAATGCCTGGGCGCGCTGGT
>CAYZVY010000087.1:0-2633 GCA_964481675.1 uncultured Verrucomicrobiota bacterium | reverse complement strand
AGCTGGACCAGGACTGCCGGGACCTGATGGACAAAATTGCCGACGGCCTCGCCCCCTTCGGGTTCCTGCGCCCCGCCGGACCCGATCAGGCGGGGGCCGTCCTGGACGAGCTCGAAGCTCGGCAGCAAGCCTGGAGCCGGAACGCCGATAAAGGGAACGACCTCGACCGCCGCCTCCGCGACGAGTATGAGCCGGCCGTGGCCAGGCTGGAAGCCCAGCGTGCCGCCCTGCTAACCCCGCTGGGTTTGCAGGAGGGGATGGAGCACCGGATCGACGAGTGGCTCGGGCTCCTGCCCGAGTGGAAGCGGGTGGAACGGGCCCTGGGCGAAGCGAAGACGGCCAGGACCATTCACGCGCAATCCCTGGGCGAACGGAAGGACCTGCTGGTTCTGGACCGGGCGGAACTGGAAAACCGGCTTGCCGACGCCGGGAACCGGGCCGCCAGGCGGGACGAACTGAACGCCGCGATTGTCACGATCAAATCCGCTGTCGAGCAAACCAGGGCGGGCTATGCCCTGACGGATGCCCTGGCGGCCCGTGACGGGGCCCGGACCCGGCTGGAGGCGGCCTGCGACCGCTGCGAACAGGCCTCGGCAGGCGCGGCGCTGGGCGACTGGCTCCGCAAGACGGCCCTGAAAAAATCCCAGCCGCAGGTCTTGCAGCGCGCCGGACAACTGCTGCTCGGCTTCACGCGCGGTGCCCTCCAGCTGGAACTCGGGGACAGCACAGGAACGCCCCGCTTCATGGCCTTCCGGCACGGGGAGCCACCCCGCCCCGTGGACCAGCTCTCCTCCGGCGAACGCGTGCAGCTGCTGATCGCGGTCCGCCTGGCGTTCCTTGAGCAAAGCGAGACGACACCCCTGCCCCTGCTGCTGGACGAGGCCCTGGGCAACAGCGACGACATCCGGGCCGGGGCCATCATCGACGCGGTCAAGGACATCGCCAGAAGCGGCCGCCAGGTGTTCTACTTCACGGCCCAATACGACGAAGTGGGAAAATGGAAGGCGCACCTTGGAAACGAGGTTGCCTGCCGCGAATTCGACCTGGCCACACTCCGCGGGCTGCCCGCCCCGGGCGTCACCCCCCTCGCCATCGCCCCGGCGGAGCGGCCCGAGGTGCCCGCTCCCGCGGGCGACGATTACGCCGCCTACGGCGCCCTCCTCGGAGTCCCGAAACTGGACCCGCGGGTCGAGAACATCGGGCCGATCCACCTCTGGCATGTGCTGGACGATGTCCACACGCTCCACCGCCTGCTACGCCTGGGCATCACGACCTGGGGCCCCCTTCAGGCACTGGCCGAAAACGGCGGCGCGGCCCTGGTTGACCCTTCCAGCCAGACCCTGCAACGGGCCCGGTCAATGGCCCGGGCCATCGAGATCGCCTTTGAGGCCTGGCGCGAAGGACGGGGGAAGCGGGTTGACCGGGCCGTCCTGGAAGAAGCCGTAAAGCCCGCCTTCCTTGATCAGGTGGCCGCCCTCGCGGAGGAGGCGAACGGCGACGCCGGCCTGCTCCTGCAGAAGCTGACCGCCAAGGCTGTTCCCAAATGGGGGCAAGGAAAAACCGACGACCTCCGGCAGTACCTGGTTGAGCGGGATTACCTGGCGGACCGGCCTCCGCTGCAGCCCGAAGACGTGCGCGGCCGGGTGCTGGCCGCGATGGCGAACGATCTCGCGGACGGCCGGCTGACGCAGCCGGGCTTGGAGCGGGTTCTGCGGGCCGTGGGGGCCTGACCGGCCGGACCAGGTTTACTACACCATGATGTTCGGCGTGCCGCCATCCGGTATGCCCGGACCGTGCAGCGCGACAACACCAGCCGCATCCGCCGCATCATTCCGAGCCCAACTATCACAGGGGGGCATTTAGGAGGCCATGACCCATCTGGTTGACCCCTGCCCGGAGAGCAGGAGGAGTTTCGATGATCCAATTTGGCACTTTCTTATTCGTACATCAATTGACGTGCGCACTATTATTGTGTACACTAAAAAAATGAAAAATATAACCTTATCTGCTGATGAAGGCCTCCTGCAGCAAGCCCGTCGCCGGGCGGGATCCGAGCACCGCACGCTAAACGACGTCTTCCGGCAATGGCTTGATCAATATGTGGCTCAATCGACCGCCAGCGACACCTATGACGCCATGATGAATCGGCTCGATCATGTGTCCGCCGGCGGCAAGTTCTCCCGGGAGCACATGCATGAACGCCGCTAACATGAAAGGCCTGTTCTTCCTCGACACGAACGTGTTCGTCTACACGTTCGATCGGACGGCACCGGACAAACAACGCGTGGCCCATGAGTGGGTCAGGCAGGCGCTTCTGACGCAACGCGGCATGACCGGCTCGCAAGTCGTCCAGGAGTTTATGAATGTGGCCCTCCGGAAGTTCGAGAACCCCATGGGCGTTACCGAAGCGCGCGAATACCTGAACGGCGTGATGCGGCCGCTCTGCCAGCATTTTCCCGCCATGCCCTGTTTCGATCACGCCCTGCTGATCCGCGAAGAAACGGGCTTCGCCTGGTATGACGCCCTGATCGTCGCGGCAGCCTGCGAAGCCAAGTGCACGTGGCTGATCAGCGAGGACCTGCAACATGGGCGCAAAATCGGTTCGGTCACCGTTCACAACCCATTCCAGTAAG
>CAYZVY010000086.1:13720-16283 GCA_964481675.1 uncultured Verrucomicrobiota bacterium | reverse complement strand
CCAAGCCCCTTTATCACCGATCCGCCCGAGTAACCCGCACGGATACCTTGCAACCCCCATGGGGTTGGTGTATAGTCACGCTTTCTCCGAACGGGGCGTAGCGCAGCCTGGTAGCGCGCCAGCTTTGGGAGCTGGCTGTCGCGGGTTCAAATCCCGCCGCCCCGACCATCCTTCGCTCTGCGGCTTCGCCTTGAGCTACGGATGGTCTTCGCCCTTCAATACAATATGCCGCAGAGCGAAGGATGGTCGAGCCCTTCGAAGCACCAGGCCGCCTAAGCAAACCAGGCATCATTCTTTGAATACCCCAGCACAAGAAGGCGGCCGCAGGGCGTAGGAGGGCCGACCTCGGCGCGCCGGCAGAGCGAAGGATGGGCGAGCCCTCCGGCTGATCGGCTGTATTCATTTGATGAAAATGCGCATTTACATTCTGCACATATTTCTGTACAGTAATGTACAAATGGAGCTAAACATGACGACGGTTACCTTGACGGAATTCAGGCAGAATGCATCCAGCATGCTCACGCGGGTTGAGCAAGGCGAAAAGATCGTCGTCCTGCGGCATGGCCGGCCAATCGCCGAAGTGTCACCCGTTCCGAATCAGGCCGACGGCCTGCCATCGTGGAAACGGCCGGCGGTCCGCCTGGTCACGAAGGGCGCGGGGTTGTCCGCCGCCATCCTCGAGGAGCGGGAGAAATGAAGCTCTTTCTAGACTCCTCCGCCTTCGCCAAGCGCTTCGTGGCCGAGCCCGGAAGCGCGGATGTCCAGACGCTTTGTTCGCGGGCTGATGAATTAGGCTTGTGCGTCCTTTGCGTGCCGGAAATCGTGTCCGCCCTCAATCGCCGCCGGCGCGAGAAGCTCCTGACCCCTCAGCAGTATCAGGAGGCCAAGCGCCATCTCCTGGAGGATGTTCGGGATGCCTCTATCCTTCATCTGACGGACAGCGTTGTCGGAAAAGCGCTTGTGATTCTTGAGGCCAGTCCCATCCGTGCCATGGACGCTTTGCACATCGCTTGCGCAGGCGAATGGAATGCGGATCTGTTTGCCTCCGCAGACAACCGTCAACTGGCAGCAGCCAGAAAAACGGGGCTGACGGTCAAGCAGGTTTAGGACGATCTCCGGTTCTCGGCCGAATACGACTTTCACCTCATAGTCCATCCCCACTCCTGGCGTAGTATGCCTGTAACCATTGGACATGTCCGAACGAAAGAAGGTATATATATTGAGCCCGCGCGCCCTCAGGCTGCGGGACCCTGGGAAACGGAGACGCCACTCACGCCGAGTCCGATCTGGCGCCCTCGCCCGTAGGCCGCGTTGCCGGTCGGTCCGCCGCAGATTCTCCATTCCCTGCTCCGCTCCACGCCGTCGCCGTGGCCGCAGATCTCGGTCGTGCTCGCGATGGCACGGCCGACGCGCTTCAGCAGCTCACGGGCGGGCACGACATCGCCATAGCGAAGGCCCAGCCGGCGCAGGGTGTCGAGATCCTTCTTGTCGTCCCGCAATCCCATGCTCTTGCCGCCGATGCACAGGTTCGACGCCGCGTGGTAGCTGCTGCAAGGCGGGCACACCATGCAGGGCCCGTGAATCAGTTCGACCATGATGTCCGGATTGCGCTGCATCGCGCTTATGCACTCGAACAGGTTGTCCTCCTGGATGGGCGCAAGCGCCTCGCCGGAGCGCCCCGCGTGGAAGCAGGTCATGCAAAGCAGATGATGAGGACGGATCCTGAGACGAGCGGCCAGATCACAGGCGCCGGCGGACTCCGTCTTGACTGTTTTCTTCTCGTCCGGCGTCCGCCCGGGGACAACCGAGCCGAGGCCCAGGGCGACGCCGCGCTCGTAGTTGCCACTGTCGGCAAACCGGCATCGCGGCCAACCCGGGGCCTCGGTCTCCGGGTACCCGCAGATGCCCCGGTTGGATGGGATGGCATCGATGATGCTGCCGAAGAGGTCGATGGCGGGAAGCGTACTGCCTGGCACCGCGCCGATACGCTGAAGAACCGTCAGGTCCCGCAGGTCGTTATACATCTCCCCTTCGGGGGTGTCGAATTCGCGGCCCGGGTTCTGGTAGCGGAAGACCGTGTCCGTATGGCATCGCACCGTCAGCGGAACGATCGGGTCAGCTCTCACGGCGGCTTGGATCTCATCCAAGCGCGACTCGCCATAATAGGGCTCCGCTCCGTTCGGGCGCCCCTGGCGACAGATCAAACAAAGCAGCTGATATGGGCGGATGTCAATCGACCGAAACTCTTTCATGCTGGCAAAATCCTTTCCCGTGACTCGCGCCGAACGTATCGATCAGGCCGTGGTTGGCCCTTAAAAGCAAAGCGGGGTTGAATTCGCCTATCCACTGGACATATCGGGGCATTCAGGGCGACTCTGATGACTGGTCACTGATGACTGATCACCGGTCACCGATCACTTCTTCTTAATGGTGCCGGGGGAGGGAGTCGAACCCTCATGCCCTTTCGAGCGCCAGATTTTGAGTCTAGTGCGTCTGCCATTTCGCCACCCCGGCAAGGGAGTCGAAAGTATCTATCATATGGCCCGTATAGTTCAATCAAAAT
>CAYZVY010000086.1:11874-13620 GCA_964481675.1 uncultured Verrucomicrobiota bacterium | reverse complement strand
ACGCAGGCAGGCGGGCTCGAGGACGGACTTCCCCAGCGCCTTCATGGGGACCCAGCCGAAATCCAGATGGCCCTCCTTCGCCTCCACCGCCCGCCCGGACACCAGCCCCGCAATCTCCACCTCGAAAACCACATTCAGCTCCACATGCTTCCGCCCCTTCTGCCGGAACGCATGCTCCACGCACCCGAGAAACCGCTTCACCCTGGACCGCCGCCCCATCTCCTCCCGGATCTCCCGGCACACGGCCTTCTCCGCCCCCTCCCCGAACTCCACATGCCCGCCCGGCAAATACACAATCTCCGACCCCCGCGTATGGCACACCAGGAGCTTGCCGTTCCGCACGCACACGCCACGCGCCAGTATTTCAATCTCAGCCATGCGCATTCCCCTCCTCCGCCTCCAGCACCTCACCCGCCAAAAAAAGCGATCCGGCAATGCACACCGCCCCGCCCTGCTCCAGCGCCCACGCCCGCGCGGCCGACCGCGCTTCCGCCAGGGACGACGTTTCAGCCGGCAACCCCATCGCTTTCGCCGCGGCGGCCACCTGCTCCGGATCCGAACTCCGCGGCGTCTTCAGCCGCACCGCCCAGACCCGCTTCACCCGCTTCGCCAGCGGCCTGAAAAACCCGCCCATATCCTTGTCGCCGCACATCCCGCAAATCAACCCCACCGGCTTCTTCCCCGCCAGTTCCTTCAACGCCTCGGCCAGCACCTCCGCCGCCGCAGGATTGTGCCCGCCGTCCAGCAGCGTGACCGGCTCCTTCTCCAGGATCTGCAGCCGCCCCGGCCACCGGGTCGCTTCCAGGCCCGCCTTGACCGATTCCGCCTCGACCGGCCGGTTCAGCGCGGCGAACGCTTCCTCCAGCGCCGCCACCGCCAGCGCCGCGTTCATCAGCTGATGCCGGCCCAGCAGTTTCAGCCGGACCACGCCATACGACTGGTTCTCCGACTCGATCCGCACCTTCTGCCCGTCCAGATCCTGCTTCACCCGCTCCACCCGCACGGCATCCAGCGCATTGACGCAGCGGCACCCCCGCTCGCGGGCCGTCCTGACAACCACGGCGGCGGCCTCGGGATCAGGCTGGGCATACACGACCGGCCGGCCGGGCTTGATGATGCCGCACTTCTCGCCGGCAATAGCCTCGACCGTCTTCCCCAGGTATTCCATATGCTCCAGGCTGACCGGCGCGATCACCGACACCAGCGGCGTTACCACATTCGTGGCGTCCAGCCTGCCGCCCATGCCCACCTCCACCACGCCCACCTGGACACGGCGCCGGCGAAAAAAATCAAACGCCAGCGCCGTCGTGAATTCAAAAAAGGTGGATTCCTTCCAATCGCCCCCGGCGGCGGCCTGGCGCTCGGCCTTCTCGCCCGCCTCCCAGAGATCCAGCAACTCCGCGTCGGATACGGGTTGCCCCTCGGCCTGGATGCGCTCGTTGAACCGGACCAGGTGCGGAGAGGTGTAGAGCCCGGTACGGAAACCGGCCTTGCGGAAAACCGACTCCATCATGGCGCACACGGAGCCCTTGCCGTTGGTGCCCGCCACATGAACCGGCAGAAACGCGCGCTCGGGATTGTCCATGGCTTTCAGGATCGCCTGCTCCACCTCGAGTCCCAGCTTGATGCCGAACGTCCGGCGCGCATACAGCGCGTCCAGCCGCTCCGCCAGCCTCTGTTCCTTTTTTAACATACTTCCCGTCTCTTCCATCCGCTATCCGCTATTCTCTTTCCGCTATCCGCTAT
>CAYZVY010000086.1:7864-11774 GCA_964481675.1 uncultured Verrucomicrobiota bacterium | reverse complement strand
CGCTATCCGCTATTCTTTAGCTTCACCCCCGCGCCACCGTCGCCGCCATCACCCGCCAGGCGCCCGCCTTCTTCAAGGCCGAAGCGGCCTCCCGGAGCGTCGCGCCGGTGGTCATCACGTCGTCGATCAGCAAAATCGTCTTGCCCTTCACCCAGCCGGGCTCGGTCACCACGAACGCGCCCTTCACGTTCTCCGCGCGGCCCGCCATGTGCAGTCGGGTCTGGGTGCCCGTGTCGCGCACGCGCCGGATGCCCCGGAGCACAGGGCGGTCAAAGCGCCGGCCCAGCTGCTCGGCCAGGAGGCGCGCCTGGTTGTACGACCGCTCCCGTTCCCGTCTGTGATAGAGAGGCACGAACGCCATCAGGTCGAACAGCGCGGGATCATAATGCGTTTCCACGCAGGCCGCAAGCAGGCGGCCCAGATCCGCTGCCAGGTGCGTTCCTTCGGAGTACTTGAACTGGTGCAGCAGTGGCCGGATAGGGCCCCGGTACCGCACGGCTGACCGCGCCAGGTCGAAGGCCGGCTCGCTCTGCACGCACAGGGAGCAGGTGAACGCCTTGGCCGCCACGCCCTCGATCGGGTCGCCGCAGCGGGCGCAGAACGGATCCGTCACCCATTGCACGGCGCTCAGGCAGTCGTGGCAGATATAGCCCTCCTGCCCCTCCCCGGCCGGCCCGTCGCATCCCGCGCAGTGGCGGGGAAACACCAGGTCCAGGGCGGCGCGCCCGTACGCCCGGATGGCCAGGCCGGCCATCATTTGACGTACTTGCCGATGATCGGGGCCAGGCGCGCCTTCGCCTCGGCGGAAATGGCGTCCGGCGCGGTCATGATGGCGAACTTCAGCGACTCCTTGCACGCGCACGCCTTGCGCGACTTCTCCAGGGCCGGCGCCAGACGGGCGATGATCTTGCGGGCCAGGGCCACGTTGGCATTGAGATGGCCGATGATCATTTCCACCGACACCGCCTCTTCGGTGGCGTGCCAGCAATCGTAGTCGGTCACCATCGAGATCGCCTGGTAGCACAGTTCCGCCTCGCGGCACAGCTTGGCTTCCGCCAGGCTGGTCATGCCGATGATGTCGCATCCGGATTCCCGGTAGGAGACCGATTCCGCGCGCGTCGAAAAGGCGGGCCCTTCCATGTTCACGTAGGTGCCGTGCTCGGTCAGGCGGCTGTCGCTCTTGCTGTCCTTCAAGATGCCCCAGACCACCTGGGCAATCACGTCGCGCAGGGCAGGACAGGACGGATCGCCGAACTGAACATGCGCCACAATGCCCTTCCCGAAAAAGGTGTGCTCGTCGCGTGTCTTGGTGCGGTCGAAATACTGGTCCGGCAGCACCACATCGCGCGGCCGAAGTTCCTCGCGCAGGCTGCCCACGGCGCTGACCGAGACCACGGCGTCCACGCCGAGCGTCTTGAACGCGTAGATGTTGGCGCGGTGGGGAATTTCGGATGGCAGCAGGCGGTGGCCGCGGCCATGGCGGGGCAGGAAATACAGTTCATGGCCGTCCAGCGTGCCGCAGACAAACGCGTCGGACGGGTCGCCAAACGGCGTCTGGACCGCGCGCGAGGTGACGTTCTGGAGCCCCGCCAGGTCATACAATCCGCTGCCCCCGATAATGCCCAACTTGATCATGGAAACCGTCCTTTCACGTTGCCGGATGCGCATAAAATGGAAAATCGGCCGCGCTCATGCCGGCCGGCACATATTTCCAGCGCCGGTACATCCAGAGCCACTGCTCGGGGTGCTTCCGGATCTCCGCCTCCATCGTGTCGGCGATGCGCTGATTGAGTGCCGCCTCGTCGCCGTCCCGGCCGGGCACCAGAACCGGGCACGAGTAGGCCCGGTAGGTGCCGTCGGGAAGGGCCAGGCAGAACACGGGCAGGATCGGCGACCGGGTGCGGACGGACAGCACCGCGGCGGCGGGCGACAGGGTGGCCGGCCGGCCGAAGAAATTGACAAACACGCCGCCTTCCGAAATGCGCGTGTTCTGATCCATCACGAACGCCACATGCGTGCCGTTCTTCAAGGCTTTCAACAGCGCCCGCAAGGCGCCTTCGCGCGGGGTGATCGTCATGCCGAACCGCTGCCGGAGCGCGGTGATGAAGCGGTTGAGGCGCTCATTCGGGAACATGGCGGCCACGCTGACCGCGGTGGCACCGTTCAACGTCCCCGCCTGGCCCAGCAGCTCCCAGTTCCCGAAATGGGCGGTCACGATGACGGCCGGGCCCTCCTTCAACTTCTGCGCCAGGACGGGATCGAAGCTGAACCAGCGCTGGAGACGGCGGCCCGACCGGAAGGAAAACCAGGCGAAGTCCAGGATCGCCCTGAAAAACGCATAAAACGACGCCCGGGCCAGGGCCTCCCGCCGGACGGGATCGAGGCCGTCCCCGAACGCCAGCTCCAGATTGGCCAGGGCCACGCGCCGCTGGCCCGGAATGAACCGGTAAACGAGGTTGCCGAGAAACCTGGAAAACGTCAGGACAAATCCCCTTGAAAACAGCCCGACAACAAAAAAAACCGCGTGCACCAGCGCCATCTCGGCCCTGTCGCGCAGGGACCTCAAAACGGTAACGGGATGGGCCGGCTGGGGCATGCGCGCTACTTCCGGGTTAGGGCTTCCATGGCGGCGCGGCTGCGCTTGACGGCGCACAGCGAGCCGCACATGGTGCAGACATCCGGATCCTGGGGGGACGACGAATCGCGGTAGCGCTGCGCCTTCTCGGGGTCGAGTGCCTCCTTGATCATGCCTTTCCAGTCGAGATTCCCTCGTGCCTGGCTCATCCGGTTATCCCAGTCCATCGCGCCGGGCAGCCCCTTGGCCACATCCCCCGCGTGCGCGGCGATGCGCGAAGCCATGATGCCCTCGCGCACATCGTCCAGGTCCGGAAGCCGAAGATGTTCGGCCGGCGTCACATAACACAGGAAGTCGGCTCCCGCCATGGCGGCGACGGCGCCCCCGATGGCCGAGGTGATATGGTCGTAGCCCGGCGCCACATCCGTGACCAGCGGCCCCAGCACATACAGCGGCGCGCCGTGGGTCAGCTTCTTGGCCAGCTGGATGTTGGCCGCCACTTCGTGGAGCGGAATGTGGCCGGGCCCCTCAATCATCACCTGGATGCCGGCCTTCCACGCGCGCAGGGTTAACTCGCCCAGCAGGATGAGCTCCTGGATCTGGGCGGAATCGGTGGCGTCGTGCAGCGAACCGGGGCGCAACCCGTCGCCCAGGCTCAGCGTGATGTCGTATTCGGTGCACAACTCCAGCAGCCGGTCGAAGTGCTCGTAAAACGGGTTCTCCGCGCCATTCGCCTGCATCCAGGAGAGCAGCAGCGCGCCGCCGCGGCTGACCACGTGCGTCAGGCGGCCGCCGACCGCGAGGCGGTCGAGGCAGACCCGGGTGAGCCCCGCGTGGATGGTCATGAAATCGACCCCGTCCTCGGCGTGGGCCTTGACCGTGGCGAACAGCTGGTCCACGGTCAGCTTCTCGAACTCGCAGTTGAACAGGTGCGGGGCGTCGTAGACCGGTACGCTCCCGAGCACGAGGGGGCATTCGCGGGCCAGCGTGGCGCGGAACTTACGGGAGACGGGGCTCAGGCTCAGGTCCATGAGCGCGTCGGCGCCGTGGGTGACGGCCAGCCTGGCCTTGGCCAGCTCCTGATCCCAATTCACACAATCGCCGGACACGCCGAGGTTGACGTTGATCTTGGTGCGCAGCCCGACTCCGATGCCGCGGAAATCGCAGCCCCGGCGCGTGTTGTTGGATGGGATCACGGTGCGGCCGGCGGCCATGTCGGCCATCAGCTTCCCGAGGGGCACCCCTTCCGCGTTCGCCACGTGCGTCATCTCAGGCGTCGGCATTCCCTTGCGCGCCGCCTGTAATTGCGTCATTTTCAAACCCATGGTTCCTCTG
>CAYZVY010000086.1:0-7764 GCA_964481675.1 uncultured Verrucomicrobiota bacterium | reverse complement strand
CATTCCCTTGCGCGCCGCCTGTAATTGCGTCATTTTCAAACCCATGGTTCCTCTGCTTGTATTCAAAGAGACTTATCATAACCCAGTCGGCACCCACCATCCAGATAAAATGAGGTTCGCCGAGGGTTCGCCGAGGCGGCAGGATTCAGGGTTCAGTCCTGCCGCTGGCGCAGGCGCCAGATGGAATGGCTGAGGAGAAACGAACGCCGAACATCCAACATTGAACGTCCAACGCCGAAGTAAGAGTTTCTTGTGTTGGATGTCCGAAGTTGAGCGTTCGATGTTTGACGTTCGGTTCTCAGATCAGTTCGGGGTTAAGGCAGAAAGAGTGCTCAGTCATCAGTGATCAGTCATTGTGTCATAAATTCGCTGACAAACGGCTGAGGGGCGGCTAAAGTAACAGTTCATTTTTAAAGGAACCCCTCCATGTCAACCAAGCCCCGCCCAACGCAGCAGCCCGACTGGGAAAATCCGACCGTCACCAACCGCCTGCGCCTTCCCCCGCGCGCATCCTTCATACCCTGCGGCACTCCCGAAGAGGCCTCCCTCGGCGGCCGCGCCTCCTCCTCCCGGATGCTGCTGCTGAACGGTGACTGGGACTTCCACCTGGCCCCCACCCCGGCAGAAACGCCGGCCGGCTTCGAAAAGCCCGATTTCATGCCCGCGGGCTGGACCCCCATCGCCGTCCCCAGCAGCTGGCAGATGAAGGGATTCGGGAAACCCCACTACACAAACGTCATCTATCCGTTTCCGGTGAATCCGCCGCACGTGCCGACAGAAAACCCCACCGGCTGCTACCGGCGCACGTTCACCCTGCCCGAATCCTGGAAGGGGCTGAACCTCACCTTGCGCTTCGACGGAGTCGATTCGTATTTTGAAACCTGGGTCAACGGCCGGTTCGCCGGATCCAGCAAGGGCAGCCGCCTGCCGGCCGAGTTCGACATCACCGCCTTCGCCAAGCCCGGGCTGAACACGATCGCCGTGCGGGTGCTGCAATGGTCCGATGCCTCGTACCTGGAAGACCAGGACATGTGGTGGCTGAGCGGCATCTTCCGCGACGTCACCATCCTGGCGCGGACCGGCGTGCGGCTGGACGACCTGACCGTGGAAACGAGCCTGGACAAAACCTACCGCCACGGCGCCGTGACGCTGAACGCCGACCTGCTGAACGCCGGGACCAAGGCCGGCGCGGCGTCGGTGACCGCCGAATGGCGCGATCCGGCGGGCCGGGTTCTCGACCATTCCAAGGCGGCCTGCAAGCTGGACGCGGGCAAGCGCAAGCGCGTGACGATGTCCCTGGTCGTCCCCGACGCGCTCCTGTGGACGGCGGAGACGCCCAGCCTGTATACGGTCGTGGTATCCGTGCTGGACGCGCAGAACCGCGTGCTGGAAGCGGTCTGCCAGACGTTCGGCATCCGGTCGGTCGAAGTCGAGGGGCCCCTCTTCAAGGTCAACGGGAAAGCCATCAAGATCAAGGGCGTGAACCGGCACGAGCATCACGCCGAACTGGGGCGGGCCATGCCGCTGGAGGCGATGATCCACGACGTGCAGCTCATGAAGCGGCACAACATCAACGCCGTGCGCACCTCGCATTATCCCGACGATCCCCGCTGGTATGACGTCTGCGACCGCTACGGGCTCTACATCGTGGACGAATGCGATCTGGAAACCCACGGATTCGGCTACGGCATCGAGCTGCAGCCCTCCCGGCAGCCGGTCTGGGAATCGGCCTACACGGACCGGATGGCGCGCATGGTCTCCCGGGACCGCAACCATCCCTGCGTCATCATGTGGTCGCTGGGCAACGAGGCCGACTTCGGCTGCAACCACGAAGCCATGGCCCAAACGGCGCGCGCGCTCGACCCCTCCCGCCCGATCCACTATGAAGGCGACGGGAACTGCGTCGTGGCCGACGTCTTCAGCACCATGTATCCGCACGTGAACGACGTGGCGGGGATCGGCGAAGGAAAGCCCTGGGGCAAGCGATGGGATGCCGACCGTTTCGGGAACAAGCCCTTTTTCATGTGCGAATACGCGCACGCCATGGGCAACGGCCCGGGGAACCTGAAGGATTACTGGGACGCGATCTACGCCCACCCCCGCCTGATGGGCGGCTGCATCTGGGAGTGGATGGACCACGGGATCCGCACGCAGGCGCCCACCGGCGAGACCTTCTACGCCTATGGCGGCGATTTCGGCGACTTCCCCAACGACGGCAGCTTCGTCATGGACGGCCTCTGCTTCCCCGACCGGACGCCCACGCCCGGCCTGACGGAATACAAGGCCGTGCTGAGCCCCGTCACCGTGCAGGCGGTCCAGCCGCTTGAAGGGAAGATACGGCTCACCAACCGGCTGGACTTCCGGAACGCGGACTGGCTCAACATGAGCTGGTCGCTCGCGGCGGACGACGACATCCTCCAATCCGGCTGCCTCCCGGTTCCGCCCATCGGACCGCACGAGACTCAGGACGTCCGGCTTCCGTTCACCCCGCCGGCCGCCCTGAAGCCCGGCGCGATCTGCCGGGTCACGGTCCGCTTCACACAGAAAGAGGAAACGCTGTGGGCGCAGGCGGGCTACGAGGTGGGCGTGGCCCAGTTCGACGTCCCGTTCAAGGCACCAGCCCGGATTGTCAAGCCGACCGCCTCGATGCCGCCCCTCCGGGTGATCGAATCGGCCGTGTCCCTGACCGCGGAAGGCGTCGGGTTCCGCCTGGTATTCGACAAGGTCCGCGCGCGGATCGCCTCGTGGTCGAACAACGGCCGCGAGCTGATCCAGGAAGGGCCGCGGCTGGACCTCTGGCGGGCGCCCATCGACAACGACAAGGGCTGGTCCGGCGTGACGCAGGCCTGGCAGGCCGGCTACCTGAACCGGCTCCAGCACCGGACCGTCGAGGTGCGGTCGTCCACCTCCCTGAAGAACCGCCGGCTGGTCATCGAGGCCCGCGTGCGCGTGGCGCCCCCCGTTCACCGGCATGCGTTCGACTGCGTCTATACCTATACGCTCTACGGCTCGGGCGATCTGGTGCTGTCCCTTTCGGGAACGCCCTACATCAACCCTCTCGACACCGTCGAAAAGCCGAACCAGTGGCCGGAGAAGCTGCCGCGTCTCGGGCTGTGCCTGGCGCTGACGCCCGGCCTGGAGCGGGTGACCTGGTACGGCAAGGGGCCCGGGGAATGCTACGCCGACAGCCAGGAAGCCGCGGTGGTCGGCGTCTGGCACGCCTCGGTGGACGAGCTGATGACGACCTACATGCGGCCCCAGGAGAACGGAAACCGGCTGGATACCCGGTGGGCCGCCTTCACGGACACCCGCGGGCTCGGCCTGCTGGCGATCGGGCTGCCGACGATGAACTTCAGCGCCCATCATTACACGGCCGACGATTTCATGGAGGCCAGGCACCCCTATGAGCTGAAGCGCCGTGACGACATCATCCTGCACCTGGACCAGCGCCAGCGCGGGCTGGGCAGCGCCAGCTGCGGTCCCCAGCCCCTCGCCGAGCACGAGATCAAGCCGGACGCCTTCACGTTCGGCGTGCGCCTGCGCCCGTTCTCCAAGGACCAGGGGCCGGCCATGAACCTGTGGCGCGAAGACCTGGCCTGAAAGGGGCACTCCGATGCGAATCCTTGACGCCCATGTTCACGTCATGTCCGACGCGGTCCCGGAAGGCCGGGTCCTGCTGGCCCGCATGAAAAAGGCGGGCGTCAGCGGGGGCGTGGTCATGTCCCTGCCACCGCCCCCGTTCCGGGGGGACCGGAAGAGCCCGCGGCAGCGGATCGACCAGGTGCTGGCAATCACCCGGGACCAGGCGGACCTGTTCCCGTTTTTCTGGATCGACGCGATCGCGCCGGATGCCCTCCGGCAGGCGGACCTGGCGGCCCAGGCCGGCATCCGGGGATTCAAGGTCATTTGCGACCGCCATGCACCGGGCGATCCGCGCGCGCTGCGGCTCTTTGCGAGGATCGCCGCGCTGGGGCGCCCCATCCTCTTCCACTCCGGCATCCTGTGGGACGGGAAGCCCTCCTCGGACTACAACCGGCCGGCCGGGTTCGAGCCGCTCATGATGATCCCCGGCCTGCGCTTCGCGCTCGCCCACGTCTCCTGGCCCTGGACCGACGAGTGCCTCGCCGTCTACGGGAAAATCTATCACGCGCGGCGTTCCGCGCCAGCCCGCTACGGGGAGATGTTCATCGATACGACGCCGGGAACGCCCCCGCTTTTCCGGGAGGATGTGCTCCGCAAACTGTGGTCCCTATATCCCGTGGAGAACAACGTGCTCTTCGGCCTGGACAACCTGGCGGAGGATTATCACGTCGAGGCCGCGCGGGAATGGATCCGGCGGGACAGCGCGCTGTGCCGCAAGCTGAAGGTGCCGGCAACCGCAACGGCCGGCTATTTCGCGAAAAACCTGCCGCGCTTCATCACCGGCTGAGCACGGGCTTATCGCCTCTCTTCCCTTGCCACTTCCAGGAGGGCCAGGATGTTCTCGGGCGGGACGTCTTCCTGCAATTCCTGGGCGGGCGACAGGATGTAACCGCCCCCGGCCGCCATCAGGTTCCGCACCTGCCGGGCTTCCCGGCGCACCTCATCGGGCGTGCCATACGGAAGCGTCCGCTGGGTGCTGATGCCGCCCCAGAAGGTGATGCTGGCGCCGAAGCGCGACTTGAGCAGGGCCAGGTCCATGCACTCGGGCTGGACGGGGTTGATCACATCCACGCCCATCTCGATCAGCGACGGCATGATTTTCTCGATGTTGCCGCAGGAATGCACCCATACATCCTTTCCGGCCGCATGGATCAGGTCGTATTCCCGCTGCTCCCCCGGACGGATCTGCTCCTCCCAAACGGAAGGCGACATGATCAGGTCGCGCTGCGTTCCCCAGTCGCTGCCCAGCAGGACGCCGTCGATCTCGGGCGCGGACAGGATGTTTTCCAGCATCGTCATGTTGCGGGCGATAATCCGGTCCAGCAGGGCGCGGGAAAAGTCGGGCTCGCCTCCCAGGTCGGCGAGGAAATTCTCCAGGCCGCGGGCGAAGTAGGCTTTCTCGAAGTGGGACCCGTAGACCATGGCGAGGATGTATTTGTCGCTATGATCCCGGAGCATCCGGATCTGCTCGAAAAAGGCGGGATAGCTTCCCGTCCCGGCAATGGGCGCCGAGCCGGCCGATGCGGGCGCGTCGGGTTGCCGCCAGGTCGCCGGAACATCCCGCCAGGTCCACCAGGGCGGAAACACCTGGATCACGTCATTGTCCAGCGTTTCCATGGGACTCCGCCCGCCGGTGGCTTTGCGCAGGCGGTCTGCCCCTCCGGGCGTCAATGTCATGCAATACGGAGGACGCCCGGTTTCGCGATGGGCAATGGCGGCCTTGACGAGGGCGCGGCTGGACAGGGATGATGCACTCATGCCGAAATCCTACCCGTTGGCTGCGGCTCTGACAATCCTTTACAGGACTCATGGAATCGGCGACACTAACAGCCTTTTCGTTTGAAGGAGGCAACCATGGGTGTGCTGATGGATATTCCGTTCCGGATCGACCGGAGCGATCTGTTGAAGCGGATGCATCTGGAAGAAGGCGACGAGATGGCCGCTGACATGCTGGACCTGGCGGCCCGCGCCGAAGCGGCCGGCCGGCCGAAAGCGATCTACGACAACGTCGGCATTGACCGCAAGGACGCCGGCGGGATCATCGTCCGCGGCGTGCGGTTTGCGAGCCAGGCGATGGCCGCCAACCTCAAGGATGCCGACCGGATTTACCCCTATGTCTGCACGTGCGGGATCGAGCTGGATTCCCTGGACATTCCGGACGATGGCGGATTAAGCCGGTTCGGCCTGGATATGATCAAGGAAATGGCGCTGCGCCAGGCCATGCAGTCCCTGCATGCCCGGCTGCTGGCGGAGTTCACGCTGGACCGGAAGGCCAGCATGAACCCCGGAAGCGGCGACCGGCGGCTATGGCCGCTGGAAGAACAGGGTGTTCTGTTCAGCCTGCTGGGCGACGTGAAGGGGGCTATTGGCGTCACGCTCACGGAAACCTGGCTGATGCTTCCCAACAAATCCGTTTCCGGCTTCTATTTCAAGACCGACAAGGCCTATCACAACTGCCAGCTGTGCCAGCGGGAGTCATGCCCGAACCGGAGCGCGCCATTCGATCCGGTCCTGTGGGAGGCCAACATGCCCGGGGTTGAACCGTCCGGGACATAAGTCCGGCGTGGGCTCCCACCCCTGCCCCCCATTTTCTTCCTTGAGTTTACGGGGACAGATGCTTAATCTTCCTCTTTTACAAAGCGGTTAGCAGGGGTAACCCGTTGATCAATGTTGGTTCCCATACAGGTTGGGAACATATGAGGAGGAGACCATATGCGCAAGACGGTTAGATCATTCCATCTGACGGGACTCATGCTGGCGGCGGCTCTGGCCGGCGCGACCGGGGCCCAGGGCGCGGGATTCGCCCTCTACGAGATGAGTGCGCGCGGCAACGCCCTCGGCGGAACCCTGGTCGGCATGACCGGCGACGCCTCGGCCAACTACTACAATCCCGCCAACATGACGGATAACGAGGGCGTGATGGTCATGGGCGGCCTTTCCATGATCGGCCCTCAGACCACGGTCAAGACGATGACCCCCAGGGGCGAAGTCTCCACCGACAACGAAGCCCGGTGGTGGGCTCCGCCGCACGCCTACGCCTCGCTCCAGGCCAGCGAAAAGACCTGGATCGGCATCGGCATCTATTCCCCCTTCGGACTCGGCAGCGTGTTCGACAGCGACTGGGTCGGCCGCTACAACTCCTATCGCGCCGTCATCGAAACGGTGGACGTGAACCCGAATGTGGCGTACAAGGTCGACGAGCGCCTTTCCATCGCGATGGGCCTGCAGATCGTGACGTTCGATCTCGAACTCAAGCGCAAGCTGCCCAACTCGATGGTGCCCGGTGGCCCCGACATGGAGTTTCAATTGAAGGGCGACACGGTTGGCTATGGCGGGAACGCCGCCGCCTCGTACCGGGTCAATGATAATCTGGGTATCGGCCTGGTTTACCGCTCGGAAGTGCAGGAAACCATCAAAGGCGATGCAAACCTGAAGGTAGCCGGCCGGAAATTCGGAACTCCAGGCGAAGGCGACGTGACGCTGCCGGCTTCCTCCACGATCGGCGCCAACTACAAGACGGGCAAGCTGATGCTCGGCGTGGCGGCGACCTACACGGAGTGGAGTTCCTACGATGAGCTGAAGATCTCGTTCACCGAGCCGAACGCTCTTGGCCGTGGCTACAGCACGACGGACAAGGACTGGAACGACGTGTGGCGCTACGCCGCGGGCGCCGAGTTTGCCCTGAACGACAGCTTCGACATCCGTTGCAGCTATGTGTTCGACGAGGATCCGATCCCGAACAAGAGCGCGGACTATCTGGTCCCCTCGAATGACCGCCATCTCATCGGTCTCGGCACCGGTTGGCACAGCAAGCGCGCCAGCGTGGACCTGGGCTATACCTACCTGATGATCGAGGACCGGAACAACGTCCCCGGCCGCCTCGCGGAAGGCGTCATGCCCTCGTCCTTCGAAGACGGGTACGCCCACATCCTGGCGATCTCACTCGCGATGGCGTTCTAACCTAACCCCCGGAAATTCAAAAGGCCCGCTCATTCAGAGCGGGCCTTTTTTTTACAGGGAAAGAGCGACCTCCGGGAACCGGGCGGAAAGCCGGATCGACTTACTGCCGCCGCATCTCGCGGGCCGCTTCGCGGTCAGCGGTTTTTTTCTTCAGGACATCGC
>CAYZVY010000085.1:15040-16416 GCA_964481675.1 uncultured Verrucomicrobiota bacterium | reverse complement strand
CCGCAGCCTGGCGCCAGGCATGCCCTCCAGCGGGCAGCTCGGGCTGATCGGCGCCATGGCCGGCACGAACTTCGTGGTGGCCGCCGCATTCTACCAGTCCTATCTCGTCAAGGAAAAGGGCTGGACCCCCGAACAGGCCCCGCGCATGTTGTGGGACACGCTGGCGGGCATCACGGTCCTGTTCGTGCTGGTCGGGGTGATCCAGGTCACCTCCGCCACCGTGCTGAAGCCGCGCGGCATCCTCGTCGAAAATGTGGGCGACATGGCCGTCCAGCTCGAGCCCCTGCTGGGCCGCGCCGCCAAGGGGATGTTCGCCCTGGGTCTCTTCGCGGCCTCGTTCTCGTCGCTCCTGGTGAACGCGCTCACCGGCGCCACGCTGCTGGCCGACGGGCTCGGGAAGGACTACCGCCTCACGGGCCCGGTCGTGAAGCACCTGGCCACGGTCATCATGCTCATCGGCCTGGCAGGCTCCCTCCTGATGACGGGCACGCCCGTCCGCTCCATCATCCTCCTGCAGCGCATCACCCTGCTCACCGTGCCCCTGCTGGGACTGGCGCTCCTCTGGGCGTTCAACCACACGGTCCGCGGGCCCTCGCCGATGAAGCTCGCCCTCAATCTCGTGGCCGGCGCGGGCTTCCTCCTGCTGCTCGCCCTCTTCTGGAACCTGGTGCGCACGCTGGTCTGACGGCGGCCAGCTTCTGGCTGGGCCTCCAGATGGATTATGTTGCATTTTATAATTCTTGACGCATAACGTCATGCGTTATACCCTTTCTGCCATGATTGAGAGCTTCAAATGCAAGGAGACCGAAAAGATCTTCGAGCGCGAATACTCGAGAAGGCTACCAACCGATATCCAGCAAACGGCCTTCCGGAAATTGCGCATGCTACATCACAGTTCAAGCGTCGAGGACTTGCGTGTTCCTCCTGGCAACAGGCTGGAATCTCTATCAGGAAACCGAAAAGGGCAATACAGCATACGGATCAACGATCAATGGCGTATTTGTTTTGTCTGGCACCATAACGGGGCCTATGACGTTGAGATTGTTGACTACCACAAAGGATAAACCATGAAAAAAATTCCTCCCGTCCATCCGGGCGACATTTTGAAGGAAGAATTCCTCGATCCAATGGCGATCAGCCAGAATCGGCTTGGAACCGAACTCGGCGTCTCCCCTCGCCGGATCAATGAAATCGTTCACGGCAAGCGCGCTGTCACGGCCGATACCGCGCTGAGATTGGCCCGCTACTTCGGCAATTCGGCCAGTTTCTGGCTGGGCCTCCAGATGGATTATGATCTCGCCATGGCGCGCGATGAACTAGAGGAACGCATCAACCGGGAAGTCCGTCATCGTGCCGTGGCGTAAGCGTCATGCTCC
>CAYZVY010000085.1:0-14940 GCA_964481675.1 uncultured Verrucomicrobiota bacterium | reverse complement strand
CGGGCCTGGACGTTGTGAATGGCGTCGAAGACGAACCCGCCGTTGGCCGAAAAGAGGGCGCACCGCTTCAGCACCTCCTCGCGCACCTGGCCGGGCGTGCCGAACGGCAGCGTGCGCTGGGTGTCCACGCCCCCGCCCCAGAAGGTCAGCCGGTCGCCGTACCTCTTTTTGAGAAGCGCCGGATCCATGCCTGCGGCGGACACCTGGACGGGGTTGATGATGTCGAACCCGCTGTCGATGAAATGCGCCATGAACGGCTCCACCGCACCGCAGGAATGCTTGAACGTCTTCCAGGCCGTATGCGCGTGGATCCACGCGTTCACCCGCTGGTAATATGGTGCATACAGCTCGTCATACGTCGACGGCGAGCAGAAGCTGCCGCTCTGCGTGCCGAAGTCGGTGCCGCAGACGAACACCACGTCGACCGCGTTTCCGACGACGTCGTAAATCCGCTGCAGGTTGCCCAGCGCGATCTCGCACTGGCGCGTGAAGACCGCGTGGATGAAGTCGGGGTTGAGCGCCGTGGTCATGTACCAGCGGGCGATATCCCGCACGCCGCGCGGGTGCTTCAGGAACGGGGCGGGCACCAGGGCGATGTCGCCGAAGGCCGTGCCGCCGAAGGTCGCCACCACCGCGCGCCCCTTCCCCTTCACGGCGTCCACCTCGCGCCGGAAGTGCTCCAGATCCTCCTTTGAGATCGGCCCGAACTCCTCGAGATTATCCTCCGGCTTCAGGTTGTCCTCGTCGAGGGGCTCCTGGCGGACGATGGTGTCGAAGAAAAACCCGCCTTCGGGCATATGGCCGCTGGGCGGGGCGGACTCGTCGCCGGCCGGGAAAATATGCAGGCCGCCGCCGGGCGCGGGCCGCGTGCGGAACTCGCGCGGCACCAGCAACTCCTGTCCCCAGGGCGCCCGGAACGCGCGCCAGCCCTCGTTGGCAAAGCCGAACAGCGTGTTGCGCGGCGTGACGCCGACCGTGTCGATCCCGATGGCCGCGGCCAGGTCGTCCTCGATCAGGCCGAGCATCTGGTAGGGCTCGCACACCTTCACGGGGCGCGTGGCCAGGCCGTAGTGGTCGCGCAGTTGCGCCACCACGGACACATGCATCCCCGTCACCGCCGTGGATCCGAAATCCAGGGGAACCTTTCCCTGGCGGTGGGCCAGGGCCGTCAGGACACGGTCTTTCCCGCTCATGCCGCTCTCCTCCCGGGGCCCGGGGCGCTACAAGGTCATGCTGAACGACCGCGAGGCCGCGATCTCGCCGGCGACCTGGCTGACCAGCGCGGCCGGCACCGGCTTGTTGACCCGCATCATCACAAGCGACTGGCCGGACTCCACGCTGTGGGAGTGGCGCACGTCCTCGATGTTGATGGCGGCGGCGGCCAGGGCCGAGCCCACCGCGCCCACCACGCCCGGGCGGTCGTCATACTGGAAGTAGACGGTGTAGCCCTTGGGCTCGAAGTAGAGCTTGTCGAACTCGTCGATCCGGGAAATCATCAGGGTGTTTTCCGCCACCGTGCCGCGCACGCTGGCCGCCTTGAGGTTTTCCGAACCCACGGTCGCGGTCATGTCGATGGTGAGGGAGTTCAGGAACCCCTTCGTGGGGTCGGCCTTCCGGTTACGGTACTCGATCCCGCGGTCCTTGAGGAACTGGAGGGCGGCCGCGGCGTCCATGGAGCGGTCGAACTCGTTCCAGATGGCGGCCACGATCGGCACCATCAGCCAGTCGGCGAAGCGCTCCAGGGAGCCGTAGAAGCTGGTTTCGATGATCTGGAGCTTGTTCTCGCGGCCCACCAGCACGCGGGCCAGCCGGGCCAGGGTGAAGGTGAGGTCGCCGTAGGCCTTGTCAAGCCCCTCGGGGATGTCCCGGTTCACCACCCAGCTCGTGATGCCCTTCTCGTCGAACTCCACCAGCTGCTCGGCCGCGCGGCGGGCGGCGTTCCAGTTGGCCTCGTGGGTGCTGGCGCCCAGGTGGGGCAGCATGATGTCGCAGATGTCCGCGCAGGGCTTGGGCCCGGCCTCGTCCTTGGCGTAGACGTCGTTCAGGAACCGCAGGCGCTTGACCGGCTTGATCCGGCGGAGGGCGTCCTCGTCGATGATGCCGTGGCGGGCGCAGTTGATCAGCGTGGCGCCGCCCTTCATCCGCATGAGGAGGCTTTCGCTGACCAGCTTGGCGGTGTCCTCGTTGAACGGGACGTGCAGGGTGATGAAATCGGATTCCTTGAACAGGGTTTCCAGGTTGACGAGGCTGACGCCGATCTCCTCGGCGCGCTGGGAGGCGATGACGGGGTCGTAGCCCAGCAGGCGGCACTCGAAGCCGGAGAGGCGCTTGGCGACCAGGCGGCCGATGTTGCCAAGGCCCACGATGCCGACCGTCTTGCCGGCCAGCTCGCGGCCCATGAAGGCCTTCTTCTCCCAGCCGCCCTGGCGGGTGTTGATGTCGGCCGCGCAGATGTGGCGGGCGTCGGCCAGGATGAGGGCGATGACCTCCTCGGCCACGGCGTTGGAATTGGCGCCGGGGGTGTTCATCACGTCCACGCCGCGCTTGCGGGCGTATTTGGTGTCGATCGTGTCGTACCCCGCGCCGGCCCGGATGACCAGCTTGAGGGACGGCAGGGAATCGATGACGGCGGCCGTGATCTTTTCGCTCCGGACGATGAGGGCATAGGCATCGGGATGCTTGGCGGCAAGCTCGGCCACGGGAACGACATCGTCCTGGACGACCTCGTAATTGCCGTTGTTGACCAGGATCTCGGCGGCGATCTTGTCGAGCTTGGTGGGAATCAGCACTTTCTTCTTCACGGACAGTCCTCCCTGCCCCGCACAGGGGCCTGGAAAGGACTCTATCCCAAGCCCACCCCCCGATCAACCAGAAATGGTGGAGCCGCCATCAGGGGCATGATATCGGCTTGACCCGCCCCCCCCCGCCCTTTACGCTATCCGGATATGAATATCCTTCTGCGCCTGTTACGCCGGCTCCTGCCGGTCCTGCTTCTGGCGGCTCCCGCCGCCCTCTTCGCGGCCGGCTACGAGCCGGATTCGGACATGGCTCCGCCGGGCGCCTCCTCCGGCGGACCGGAGCGGCGGACGGTGGGCCTCTTCACCCGCCTGTTCAACAGTCCGGCCAAGACCAACGCCGCCGAACAGCTTGCGTTTGCCCGGGATCTGGAGTCCAGGAAATACGTCAAGCATGCGCGGAAGGCCTACAAGGCCGCGTTCCTCTTCTACCCGAACTCGGAGGAGGCGCCCGTCGCGCTGCTCTCGTACGCGCGGCTTCTGCAGCAGGACAAGCATTACGGCGAGGCTTTTTCCGAGTATCAGTACCTGATCGATACCTACGGGGGCCGGTTCGCCTACACCAACATGACGTATGACGACATCATCCAGCAGCAGTACGCGCTGGCCGGCGACGTGGAAACCGAGCGCTACGGGCGCTGGTTCTTCGGCATCGGCTTTGTCTCCGCGGAACGGGCGATCCCGCTCTATTTCCAGGTGGCCAGCAACGCGCCGACCCGCCCGGAGGCGCCGGTGGCGATCATCCGCTCGGCAGCCATCTTCCAGAAGGGCGAGGACTACGACTCGGCCATCCGCGCCTATGCGGACCTGCAGACCCGGTACCCGGAGACCGACCAGGCCAAAGAGGCGGCCTACCAGATGGTCAACTGCATGATGGCCATCGCCCACCGCCAGCGGAACAACACGCAGCACACCCTCAACACCCTGGCCGCGCTTGAGCAATACAAAAAGGATCATGCCGACGATCCGCGCATGCCGGCCATCGAGGCCAACCTGGCGGAGCTGAACGGGCGGCAGGCGCGGACCCTCATGGACCGGGCCTATGTCTACGAGCGCGCCGGCAAGAACGAGACCGCCATCGCCCTCTACCAGCAGGTGGTTGACCAATACACGACGTCCGAGCTGGCCAACAAAGCGAACCTGAAAATCAAATCCCTGTCCCTGTCCCCGTCCCCCAAGGAACCTCCGAAATGAACCGCCGCCTGTTTTCGCTGCTGTTGCTGACGCCCCTCCTGCTGGCCGGTTGCGTCGGCTATCAATTCGGCACGTCCCTGCCGCAGAATTACAAAACCCTCAGCGTGAAGGGGTTCGAGAACAAGACCGGGGAGCCGAATCTGGAATTCGCCGCTACCCAGGCGACCCTGCAGGAATTCCAGCGGGACGGCTCGGTGGACGTGGCCGAGGCGGCTTCGGCGGACCTGGTCCTGGAGACGACCCTGAAGGAAGCGCGGTTTGAAGCGGTCCGATTCGCGAAGAACAGGACCGCCACCGCCAACGAATACCGCATGACGGTGGAGGCGGTCATCACCCTGATCGACCGCAAGACGGGCGATGTGCTGATCGTCAAAAGGAAAGTGCAGGGCGAAGCGACCTTCACCACGCTGGGCGACAGCCAGCAGGCCAGGTTGTCGGCACAACCGAAAGTGTCCGCCGACCTGGCCCACCAGATTGTCAAGAATGTCGTCGAATTCTGGTGATCAGGCCGCCGGGGCCTTCTTCATCCGGAGCGCGGCGCGCTGCTTGCTGCGGTCGGCCGTGTTCTTCTTCAGGATGCCGCGCTTGACGGCCTTGTCCAGGGAGGAACAGTATTCGCGGAAAAGGGTTTCCACGGCGGGTTTCTCGGCGGTGTCGAGGCTGCCGTCGAACTTGCGGCGCAAGGTCCGAAGGGCGTTCTTGGTGGAAACATTCCGCGTCCGGTTCACGCGCGACTGGCGCATCCGCTTTTCTGCACTCTTGATATTTGGCATCTTAATCTTTTCCTTCTTCAGATTCGTATGAAACGCCCTAAGATATTACAGAGCCCCCTATTCAAGTCAATGACGAATTGAAAAACCGAGCGAACAATATTCACCCCCCCCCGCCCGTTCTATCGGATAGAACGGTCATGGCAGACAAGGACACATCCGATTCCGACCTGCTGGCCGCCTACCGGGCCGGAGAAAAAGCGGCGCTGGGAACGCTGATCGCCCGGTACGAGCGGCCGCTCTACACCTTTATCCTGCGGATGGTGGGGCATTCGGAGTCGGACGACGTCTATCAGGAAACGTGGATCCGGGCGATCCGGGCGCTGGGCGAGTTTGACGACCGCAAGCCGCTGAGCTGGCTGTTCCGGATTGCCCGGAACCTGGTAATCGACCGGTCCCGGCGCGCCGGGCGGTGGGTGCCGCTGGACTCGGACTCGGGCGAAGACCGCTGGCCGTCCGGCCAGCCGGATCCCGCCGAACTGGCTGGGGACGCGGACGTGGTCCGGCGCATCCGGCTGGCCGTGGAAAGCCTGCCGCCGGACCAGCGGGAGGTGTTCCTGATGCGGACGGACGGCGACCTGCCGTTCAAGGACATTGCCCGGCTGCAGAAGGTTTCGATCAACACGGCGCTGGCGCGCATGCAATACGCGCTGGACAAGCTGAGGACGGCATTGAAGGACGATTTCCAGGAGGAGGGACGGCGATGACACACGAACCGACATGCGAAGCCGCCCGGCGGCTGATGCTGCTGGCGGACAGCGGGGAGGCGGACGGGCGGGAGCAGGCGGAGCTGGCCGGCCACCTGGCCGCCTGCGCGGCCTGCCGCCGCGTGCAGTCCGAAAACCGCCAGCTGGCCGCCTGGGCCCGCTCCATCCCGATGCGGCCCGCGCCGGCCCTGTCGGTTCCCGCCCTTGAGGAAAAGGGCCGCCCGGCCCTGCTGCGGTTCAGGCTCCCCGTGCTCGCCTCGATCGCGGCCGCCCTGTTCCTGACGCTGCTGGGGGCGAGCCAGTGGCTCATGCCCCTCGGGGGCCTGGAAAACAAGGCCGTGCCGGCCCGCGGCGCGCTGCTGGATGAATGGCAGTTCTGGATGGTCTCCACGATCGGCCAGCAGGCGGAAACGGAAGTCGCCTCCGCCTTCCTGCCCGAATGGAATGAGCGGGATTTCGCCCGCCATCTCCTGGTGCTGGAGGGTTTGCTGCCGGAGGAAGAGGTGCTGGCGGAGGAGGAGCTGCCCGAGTCTACACCCGGGGCGCTTCCGCCCATAAGCCTTCAAGGTTATAATACGCCCGTGCCTCTTCGCTCATGATGTGGATGACCACGTCCACGTAATCCAGGCACATCCAGGCGCCCTCGGAATCCGTTGACCGCCGGTAGCTCAGCACCCCCTGATCTCTCAGGCTGCCGTGAACGTTCTCCTGGAGCGCGCGCAGGTGCGGCTGGCTGGAGCCGGAGACGATCACAAAAAAATCCGTCACGTTGGACAGATCCCGAAGGTCCAGAATCAGAATGTCGCGCCCCTTGGTGTCTTCCAGGGACGCCTTGCAGGCAAGGGCGATTTCCATCGAGGTCATGCAGTCTCCCGGGCGCCATACAGCGCCTTTTTCGTCATATAGCGAGCCACGGCGTCCGGCACCAGGTAGCGCAGGCTCAACCCCCGCGCCGCCCGCTTCCGGATTTCGGTGGATGAAATCCCGATCATGTGGCCGGTCCGGACCGCCGCCAGGAGGCGGGCGGGCCAGGGCGGGGGCAGGCGCAAACTCGCCTGATCCAGCCCGGCCGGGTCCCACCCGGGCCGCCCGATGGCCACAAAATCGCACAGGGTCAGCAGCGTGCCGATCTCCCGCCACTGGTGCAGCTCCACCAGGGAATCGGTTCCCAGGATGAAATGAAACCGGTGGGACGGGTGAAGGCGCATCAGCTCCCGCAGCGTCTCGACCGTGTAGGAGACGCCGCCCCTCTCCAACTCCACCTCGCACACCCGGGCCCAGCCCTCGCCTTTCAGCGCCAGCTTCAGCATGGCCACGCGGTCGGCGCCGGGCGCGAGGAGGCCGGCGCTCTTGTGCGGAGGCCGCGAGCAGGGAATGAACCACACCTGGTCCAGGCCGAAAAGCTCGCGGGCATCCTGGGCGGCCACAAGGTGCGCCAGATGGACGGGATTGAACGTCCCCCCCATCAAGCCGATCTTGAGACTGCCGTTATCGCGTGTCATGCGCCCTTATCATCAGGCATATCAGGGCCGAATTCAATGCATTTCCGACATCAAAAAAAAGGCGCGGAGGGACAGCCCTCCGCGCCGGTATCACTTACGCTGCGGCCTACTCGAACTTGCGGAACGCCAGCGAGGCATTATGCCCGCCGAAGCCCAGGGCGTTGTTCAGCAGCACCTTGATGGGCTTCTGCCGCGCCTGGTTCGGCACATAATCCAGATCGCAGAGCGGATCCGGCGTTTCGTAGTTGATCGTGGGCGGCACCACGCCGTCCTTGATGGCCATCGCGCAGACCACGCTCTCGAGCGCCGCGGCGGCGCCCAGCAGGTGGCCCGTCATCGACTTGGTCGAGCTGACCATGAGCTTGCGCGCATGCTCGCCGAACACCGTCTTGATGGCGGCGGTCTCGCACCGGTCGTTCATCGGGGTGCTCGTGCCGTGGGCGTTGATGTAGTCCACCTCGTCCGGCCGCAACCCGGCCCGCTTCAGGGCCAGACCCATGGCGCGGGCGGCGCCCTCGCCATCGTCCGCCGGGGCGGTCATATGGTGGGCATCGCAGGTGGCGCCGAGGCTGAGCAGCTCGCAATAGATGCGGGCGCCCCGCTTCTTCGCGTGCTCCAGTTCCTCCAGGACCAGGATGGCCGAGCCTTCCCCCATCACGAAGCCGTCGCGATTGAGGTCAAACGGCCGGCTGGCCTTCGTCGGCTCGCCGTTCCGGGTGCTCATGGCCTTCATGACCGAGAAGCCCGCCATGCCCAGCTGGCACACGGCCGCCTCGGACCCGCCCGCCACGACGACATCGGCCTCGTCATCGCGGATGATCTTGAGCGCGTCGCCGATGCAGTGCGCGGCGGACGCGCAGGCCGAGACGGCGCCCCAGTTGGGCCCCTTGAAGCCCAGCGCGATGCCGACCATGCCGGCCGCCATGTTCGAGATCATCTGCGGAATCATGAACGGGGACAGACGCCCCGGCCCCTTCTGCATGAAGACCTCATGCTGGGCCTGGAGCGTCTGAAGCCCGCCCACGCCCGACCCGATCACGACGCCGCCGCGGGTCGGATCCTCGCGTTCCCGGTCCAGCCCGCTGTCCTTGTAGGCCAGCTTGGCGGCCCCGATCGCGTAATGGGTGTACGGGTCCATCCGGCGCTGTTCCTTCTTTTCAATGAAGGCATCCACGTCGAACTCCACCACTTCACCCGCGATCGTCGTGTCGAACCCGGTCGTGTCAAACTTCGTGACCGGCCGGATGCCGGACTGCCCGGCCTTGATCCGCTCCCAGAACTTGGCGACGTCGCAACCCAACGGCGAGACAACGCCGAGCCCGGTGACCACAATTCTTCTGGTTGATTCCATGTAGACTCCTGTGCGCCGGCTCATCAGCCGTCCGGTTTGCGCCGGACCGGCATTAACCTTCGATGCCCTTGGACTTCAAAAACGCCAGCACATCGCCGACGGTTTTCAGCTTCTCCTGATCCTGCTCGGTGATCTCGGCGCCGAACGCGTCCTCGAGCTCCATGACGAGCTCCACGAGGTCCAGCGAATCGGCCTTGAGATCCTCGACGATCGACGCCTCGGGCTTGACCTGGTCCGGCGTCACGCTCAGTTTGTCGACGATGATGTCCCTGACTTTGTCTTCAAGCGCCATGGTAGTACTCCTCTGTTTGTTTATTCTCGACCGTTTCTACTGCATCACCATGCCGCCACAGACGGTCAGCGTCTGACCCGTCATGTAGGCGGCATCCTCGCCCGCCAGGAACGCCACCACTCCGGCGATGTCCTCCGGCGACCCGAACCGCTTCAGGGGAATCGCGTCCAGCATCCTGGTCTTCACGTCCCCGGAAAGCCCCTCCGTCATTTTCGTCTCCACAAAGCCCGGCGCCACGGCGTTCACGCGGATATGGCGCGGGGCCAGTTCGCGGGCGGCCGACTTGGTCAGGGCGATCAGGCCGCCCTTGGCCGCCGCGTAATTGCACTGGCCGGCGTTGCCGATGAGGCCGATGATGGACGAGACATTGATGATGGCGCCGCTTTCCTGCTTCATCATGGGCCGGGCCGCGGCCTTCATGAACGCGAACGCCCCCTTGAGATTGGTGTCCAGGACCGCGCTCCAGTCCTCGTCGGACATGCGCGCCAGCAGCCCGTCCTTGGTGATCCCGGCGTTGTTCACCAGGATGTCCAGGCGGCCCAGCTCGGCCACGGCCGCGTCGACCGCCTTCTTGGCGTCCTCGCTCTTGCTCACGTCGTTGACGCACAGGACCGCCTTGCGACCCAGGGCGCGGATGGCGGCGGCCGTCTCTTCCAGCGTCTCCTTCTGCCGGCCCACCAGCGCCACGTCGGCGCCTTCGGACGCCAGGCGCACGGCAATGGCCCGGCCGATGCCGCGCGAGGCGCCGGTCACCAGGGCCGTCCGACCGGCCAGGCGGCCCGCGGGCTTGGCCGCCGGGGCGGAAGCCGCGGGCGCGGCGGGAGCCGGCGCCGGGGCGTCGGCCTTGGCCGCGGCGACGGCCGACTTGAGCAGCGTGCCCACGTCGCTGACGTTGCCGAGGGCGGCGGCGGGATCGATGAGCTTGATCATGCCGCTCAGGGCGGCGCCGGGGCCGAACTCCATGTAGCGGGTCACGCCCGCCGCCTTGAGGCCGCGGATGGAATCGATCCACCGGACGGACGACGTCACCTGGCGGATCATCAGCTCGCGGATCTCATCGGGCCCGCCGTGGGGCTGGCCGGTCACATTGGAGATGACGGGCATGGCCGGAGCCTTGAAGGTGACGCCTTGCAGCACGGCCACGAGGCCCTCGGCGGCGCTCTGCATGAGCGGCGAGTGGTAGGCGCCGGCGACCGGCAGCTTGATGGCGCGCTTGGCTCCGGCTTCCTTGGCCAGCTTCTCGGCCTCGGCGATGGCGTCCACCGGGCCTGACAGCACAATCTGGCCGGGCGCATTCAGGTTGGCCACGGAGGCCTTCGCCTGCTCGGCGATCTTGAGCACGGCCTCGTCGGCCAGTCCCAGCACAACCAGCATGGCGCCCTTGGTGGCGTCGCAGGCTTCCTGCATCAGGCGGCCGCGGGCGGCCAGCACGCGCAGCGTATCCTCGAAGGAGAGGCAGCCGGCGGCGTACAGCGCGGTCCATTCGCCCAGGCTGAGGCCGGCCACGGCGGCGGGCGCGGGCGCGCCGGTCTTTTTCCAGGCTTCCAGGCAGGCGGCGCTGACCAGGAAGATGGCGGGCTGGCAGTGGTTGGTCTTGGTCAGGTCGGCCATGGGGCCGTTGAAGCAGAGGCCGGCCAGATCGTAGCCCAGGACCTCGTTGGCCTTGTCGAACAGCGCCTTGCATTCCGGCCACGCGGCGGCCAGGTCGCGGCCCATGCCCACGGCCTGCGCGCCTTGTCCGGCGAATACCCATGCGGTTGTCATTTAGGTTCCCCCTGCTAAAAATGGCTTGTTAAGACTAGAACTGCACCACCGAGGCGCCCCAGGTGAATCCGCTGCCGAACGCCACGGTCAGAACCTTGTCGCCCGGCTTCACGCGGCCGCAGGCCAGCGCCTCGTCCATGGCCACCGGGATGGAGGCGCTGGACATGTTGCCCGTGCGGTCCAGGTTCACGAAAAAGCGGTCCAGCCCGATGCCGAGCCGGTCGGCAATGGCTTCGATGATGCGCAGGTTGGCCTGGTGGGGAATCACGCACGCGATCTCCTCCAGGGAAACCCCGCTGGCCTCCAACACCTGCCGGGCGGCCTGGGTCATGTTGAGAACGGCATGCTTGAACACCTCGCGGCCGCTCATCTGGATAAAGTGCTGCTTCTGGCGAACCGTCTCCTCGGTCGCCGGCAGGCGGCTGCCGCCGGCGGGCACGATGAGAAGCCCGCCCAGCGTCCCGTCGCTGCCCATCACCGTGCCCAGGATGCCGCGGCCGTCCTTGACGCCCCGCATCACGACGGCGCCGGCGCCGTCTCCGAACAGGACGCACGTTTGCCGGTCGGTATAATCGGTGATGGACGACATCTTTTCAGCCCCGATGACCAGGGCGGTCCTGATCCCGCCGGACTCGATGCACCGGCGGGCCATCTCGAGGCCAAAAATGAAGCCGGAACAGGCGGCGGCGAGATCGAAACAGAAGGCGTTTTTGGCCCCGATCCGGGCCTGCACCAGGCAGGCCGTATTGGGGCAGGCATGATCCGCCGACAGCGTGGCCACCAGGATCATGTCAACCTCGTCCGGCTTGACGCCGGCCTTCTCGAGGGCGCGCACGGCGGCGGCGGCGCCCATGTCCGAGGCGGCCTCGTCCGGCTTCGCGACATGCCGCTCCCGGATGCCCGTCCGGGTCATGATCCATTCGTCCGTGGTGTCGACGATCTTGGCGAAATCGTCGTTCGTCATCACCCGCTCGGGCAGGTAGGATCCGATTCCCAGGAGGGCGGCGCGAAAGCCGGCTCCGGCGGGGGCCGGCCTGTTAGTTGGAAGAGGATTCATCTTTGTTCAGCTTCCTGATTTCCTCGACAATGCCCTTGTTCAGGTCATGCCCGATCCACTCGCCGGCCACGCGGATCGCCTGGTAAATGGCTTTCGAATGGGACGCCCCGTGCGTGATGATGCAGACGCCGTTGATGCCCAGCAGCGGGGCGCCTCCGTACGTCTCGGGGTCCATCCGCTCCTTCATCGACTTGAGGGCCCCCCTCAGCAGGAGGGTGGCCAGGATGCGGATGGGGTTGGCGGTCAGCTCCTGCTTGAGCCAGTGGCCGATCGCGTGCGCCACGCTCTCCGCCGTCTTCAGCAGGACATTGCCCACGAACCCGTCGCACACGACCACATCGGTCTTGCCTTCGAACACGTCGTGCCCTTCCACGTTGCCGCGGAAGTTCAGGTGCGAGGCGGCCAGCAGAGGGAAGGTTTCCTTGGAGAGCTTGTTGCCCTTGGAATCCTCGCCGCCATTGCTCAGCAGGCCGACCACGGGCGTCGGCTGACCCAGGATCTCGCGGGCGTAGACGCTGCCCATGACCGCGAACTGGCGCAGCAGATACGGATCCGTGTCGGTGTTCGCGCCGGCGTCGATCAGGATGAGGGGGCGGTCGCGGGTCGGGAGGATGGCGGCGATGGCGGGGCGCAGAACCCCTTCCAGGGTCCTGAGCTTGAGATGGGCGGCGCCCATCACGGCCCCGGTATTGCCGGCGGAGACGCAGGCGTCGGCCTCGCCGGCCTTCACCAGGTCCACCATGCGGTTGATCGAGGAGTCCCGCTTCTTCATGACGGCCTGCGCGGGCGCCTCCTCCATGGAGATCACCTCGGAGGCATGGTACACCTCCACCGCGGAAGGCACATCCTTGTGCTTCAGCAGCTCCTTGCGGATCGCGTCCTGGTCGCCCACGAGAATGAGGCGCTTGACAGCGGGGTTATCCCGGGCCGCCTTCACGGCGCCGGCCACGATCTCCGCAGGGGCGTAGTCGCCCCCCATGGCATCCACGGCAATTCGCATGGGAATTAATCGGCCTCGACGGTCTTGACCTGACGACCCTTATAATAGCCGCATGACGTGCAGATCCGGTGGGGCAGCTGGGCCTTGCCGCACTTCGGGCAGGGCTGGCTGGCCACCAGCGGACGCTTGTGTGCGGCGGACGCCTTGCGGCTCCGGATCTTGCTCTTGGACGTTCTCCTTTTCGGAACAGCCATGACTCACTCCATTCTTTTCTTTAATTGATCAAGCGCATCCCAGGACTGATTCTCCCCCGGCGGCCTGCACGAACAGGTTGTCTCATTCCAGTTCGCCCCGCACTGGGGGCATAGCCCCCGGCAGCCGGACGAACACACCGGATAATTTGGAAAGGCGAGAATAATATCTTCCCGCATATCCGGCGTCAAGTCTATTGCCTCGGTCAGCTCACGATACTCGCGAACCCGAAGGAAATCGGGCACCCGCACCTCCAGATCCACCCGTTTTCCGCACCGGCCGCAGTCCGACGCCACGCGGCAGGCCAGGGAACCCCTCACCACCAGCTCACGGGGCAGCAGCTCGGCCAGAAGAGAGTACCGGATCGGCGTGCGGACGTCAAAGAGCGAACCCTCCTCCAACTCCAGGATGGACTGGGGCTCCTCTCCTTCAAAGGTCTCCCCACCCTCTTTCAGCTTGGTCAGGTCAATCATCATATCATTATATTGATTTTCTTGGGTATCGTTTCTCGATGGCCTGCCGGACCGGTGGCGGCACCAGTTCGGACAGGTCGCGCCCCTGGTCGGCGATTTCGCGCACCACGCTGGAGCTGATGTAGCTGAAGGCTTCCTTCGGCATCAGGAAGAGCGTCTCCACATCCGGGGCCAGCTTGCGGTTCATCAGGGCCATCTGGAACTCGTATTCAAAATCGGAATAGGCCCGGATTCCCCGGACCAGGACATGGATGTCCTTGCGGCCGCAATAATCCACCAGCAGCCCGCTGAAGGATTCCACCTCCACATTGGGCAGGTGCGCCACCGAAGCCCGCGCCATCGCCACCCGCTCGTCGAGGCTGAACATGGTCGTTTTACGGGCCGGCACCAGCACGATGGCCACCATGATGTGCTCGAAAATGGCCGCCACGCGCTCAATCACGTCCAGATGCCCCAGGGTCAGGGGATCGAACGTGCCCGGATATATGGCGGCCTTTCTCATCACTGTCCTTCCCGACCGTACAACACCAGGGCGGTCTCGCCGTACAGCCTCACATCCGGCTGCCGCCACCCCGCCGCCGGAAGAACCGACTCCCGGGCTGACTGTTCCATAACAAAAAGCGCGTCTTCCTTCAAGAACCCGTTTTGGGCCGCCAGGGCCAGCGCCTCCTGCACCCAGATGCCGCCCCGCGCTTTCGTCCCGTAGGGAGGATCGGCGAACAGGATGTCAAAGGGCTCTCCCGGCGGCTCTTCCTTAAGGAAGCGGAGCGCATCCTCGCGGAACAGGCGGAGCGCCCCGTTCGAGGCCGCGGGGGGGCCGCACAGCGTCTCGACATTTTTTTTCAGGACCGCATAGGTGCGGGGATGGTTCTCCACCCACCAGACAACCGAGGCGCCGCGGCTCCAGGCTTCGATCCCCACCCCGCCCGAGCCCGCGCACAGGTCCAGGAACCGGCATGCCGGCACCCGCCCCGCCACAGAGGAAAAGAGCGCCTGGCGAACCCGGTCCTGGGTCGGCCGCACACCACTGCTGGGAACCTCCAGCCGCCTATTCCCCAAAAATCCCCCGGTAATGCGCATGATTTTCCCGTCTTTGTCTAGTTGACAACTTAACATAATTTGTCATACTGACAACTTAATTACGTTCTTTTCAGTTTTTGACTTGAACGCCACGACTCGGTTTATCACAATGCCATCCGTTGTCAAACCCGGGAGTGGCCCGTTGCCGGACTCCATCCGGCGATCCGGAACCCAAAACGAAGGACATCCCTATTATGGGTTGGTTTAGCTGGGGTAAAAAGGAAAAAAAGCAGGAAGCGCCGACCAAGGACGATCTTTGGCTTCAGTGCGCCTCCTGCAAGGCCATGCTTTTCAAGGAAGAATGGCTCAAATCGTGGAAAGTCTGCACCGTCTGCGGGTTCCACGACAAGCTGACGGCCATGGAACGGGTCGACCTGCTGGCCGATCCCAATTCGTTCTATGAGTTCGACCGGAAGCTCACCTTCTCGGACCCCCTGAAATTCACGGACGACAAGGGGTCCTACGCCGACAAGGCCAGGCAGGCCTGCGAGAAAACGGATATGAAGGAGGCCGTTCTCACGGGCCGGGCCAAGATTGGCGGCCGGGAGAAGTCCGGCGACCAGAAGAAAATCGAAGGCCACCGGGTGGTCCTCGCCATCATGGACTTCAACTTCCTGGGCGGCAGCCTGGGCAGCGGAACCGGCGAGAAGATCTTCCGCGCCACCGAGTATGCCCGGAAAAACCGCATGCCCCTGATCATCGCCTCCGCCTCGGGCGGCGCCCGCATGCACGAGGGCATCGTCTCCCTCATGCAGATGGCCAA
>CAYZVY010000084.1:0-16419 GCA_964481675.1 uncultured Verrucomicrobiota bacterium | reverse complement strand
GCTCGCCGATCAGGACGGGGTTGTTTTTCGTTTTCCGGGACAGGATGCGGATCACGGAGCGGATTTCGTCGTCGCGCCCGATCACGGGATCCAGCTTGCCCTGGCGCGCCATCGCCACCAGGTCCACCCCGTATTTCTTGAGGGCTTCATACTGCTCCTCGGGATTGTCCGTAGTCACCCGCTGATTGCCGCGAATGGCCGCCAGCTCCTTCAGGATGCGGTCGCGATCGGCGCCGCATTCCGCCAGGATGCGGCCGGCTTCGGTTCGCCGGCCTTCGTCGGCGAAGGCGATCAGCAGATGCTCCACCGACACATACTCGTCCTTCAGCCGCCTGGCCTCATCCTCCGCCTTGAGCAGGAGAGCGTTCAGCCGCTGCGTCACAAAAATGCGCCCGGCCTCGGTGCCGCCGCCCACTTTCGGCTTCCGGTCCAGCCCCTCCTCCAGCCGCGCCACCAGCGGAGCGGTCGGCCCGATCCGCTCCAGCAATCCTGCGGCCAGCCCTCCCTCCTGCCGAAGCAGGGCCAGAAGCAGATGCTCCCCGTCCACCTCCTGATGAGAGAGGCGGATGGCCAGCTTCTGCGCCTCCTGAACGCCTTCCTGCGCTTTCTGAGTCAGCCGGTTCAAATCCATAAAAAGACCCCTTGCGTTGATGGTGTCCTGATAAGCAATCGCAATGCCAACTACACGAATAATCTTAAATTACTGCATTTACGATATTTACAAAGAAAACGAAGCGAATAGAAAGAGACATTTTGTCACAATGAGACGAATCTGCCCTTTTAAAAGGGCAGATTATAGTCCTTGATTTTGCGTTGAACGGTGCGGATGGAGACGCCCAGTTCCTGGGCGGTGAGGAGGCGGTTGCCCTTGTTGCGGGCGAGCGTCTGCATGAGGACTTCCTTTTCCACGTGGGAGAGGCTCATGCCGGGGGGGAACTGAAGGGGGGTGGCGGCCAGCTCCTTGCGGGGCTTGGAATCGGAGGGCAGGACAAAATCCTGCGCGCCGAGCACCCGCCCGGTGGCGAGAATGACCGAGGACTCCACGGCGTTGCGGAGCTCGCGGACGTTGCCGGGCCAGGTGTGGCGTTCCATGGCCTCATAGTAACCGGGCTCGACCTGTTCGATGTTCCGGCCGTGCTCTTCGCAGGCTCCGGCCACGAACCGGTCGACGAGAGGCCGGATGTCCTCCTTGCGTTCCCGCAGGGGCGGCACCCGGATGGTCACCACCTGGAGCCGGAACAGCAGATCGGGCAGGAAGGTGCCCTCCTCCACCATGACGTCGAGCTCCCGGTTGGACGCGGCCAGGATCCGGCTGTCGACCTTGATCGGCTCCTCGCCGCCGACGCGGAGGATTTCCTTCTCCTCGATGGCGCGGAGCAGCCGCATCTGGACCGATTTCGGGGCGATGGCGATCTCGTCCAGGAACAGGGTGCCGCCGGAGGCGCGCTCGAACGCGCCCTGGCGGCGGGCGACGGCGCCGGTGAACGATCCCTTCTCGTGGCCGAAGAGGGCCGACTCCAGGAGCGTTTCGGTGAAGGCGCCGCAGTTGACCGCCACGAAGGGGCCCCGGTTGCGCTTGCTTTCGCCGTGGAGCCCGCGGGCCACGAGCTCCTTTCCGGTGCCGCTCTCGCCGAGGATCAGGACGGTGACGTTGGTGGCCGCCACGGACTTGATCTGGCGGATGACCCGCTGCATGCCGGCCGACTCGGACACCATCTGCTTGAGCGAAAAGCGGTTCGCCAGCACCTCCTGGAGGGCGCCCACCTCCCGGCGCAGGGCGTGCGTCTCGAGGGCGCGCGCCATTTTCGAGTGAAGCTCGTCCAGGTCCAGCGGCTTGACCAGGTAGTCGTAGGCCCCGGATTTCAAGGCGCGGATGGCCGTCTCCACGCTGCCATAGGCCGTCATGATCAGGAACGGCATCTGGGGATACATCTTGCGGGCCCGCTCCAGGATTTCGAGGCCGTTGAAGTCGGGCAGGACCAGGTCGGACAGCACCGCGTCGAACTCCTCCTTCTGCAGGAAGGCCACGGCGGACGCGCCGTCGGAGGCCGACACCACGGTCCACCCGGCCATCTCGAGGACCTCCGTGACGGAGCGGCGGCCGTCCGGGTCGTCCTCAATCAGCAAAATCCTGGCGGAACGGGCGGCATCCATAATCAGGTCCTTTTCGCGGGGCGGCTGCCCCCTTCGGATTTGGGAGCATACAGCGGAAGCCGGATCTGGAACCGGGCGCCGGGCGCGGCATCCGCGACGGAAATCGATCCACTGAACGACTGGATGGCGGCCTTGGCCAGGGGCAGCCCCAACCCGAACCCGCCGGGCTTGGACGAGACAAACAGCTCGAAGACCTTGGCGCGCTTGGCCTCCGGAATGCCGGGCCCCTGGTCGGCGATCTCGATCCCCACCACCCCCTTCAGGAGCCAGGTGCGGATGCTCACGGCGCCGCCCCTCGGGGAGGCCTGTTCCGCGTTGACCAGGATGTTGAGCAGGGCCCGCTTCATGCCCGTTTCAGAGGCCATCACCACCAGGGGATCCTCGTGCATCTCGGTTTTGAGGCTGACTCCGGCGCGGGCGAACCGGGTGGACAGCAGGCTGAGGCAGTCGCGCACGCAGGCATTGATCTCGACGGGCGTGAAGGATTCCTCTTCCGGGCGGGCCAGGTGCTGGAATTCCTTCAGGATGTCGTCCAGCCGGTCCAGGGTTCCCCGCGCGCGACCGGAGAGCTCCTCGATGCGGTCGAGCCGGGCCTCCACCCCTTTCTCGACCTCCTTGTCCAGCAACTGCAGGTCGAGCCGGAGCGCGGACATGGGGTTGCGGAAATCGTGGATGATCCCGGTGGCCATGGCGCCGGCGAACGTCAGGTTTTCCTGCTGGCGCCGCAGGTGCACGCGGCGCAATTCCCGGCGGATCAGCCACCCCACCAGCAGGACGGACGCGATGAAGCCGACGGCGATCGTGGAGAGCGAGATGCGAAACATATGGAAGAGGGCGGTCCGGGAGCCGGATTCCTCCTCGGCGATGGCCTCGCGCCGGAGGGCGACTTCAACGGTCCGCTTGCGGCCGTCCGGCGTGGCCACATCCACGCTGAAGGTCATCACCGGCACCAGGAGGCCTTCCAGCATGACGAGATGACGGGCGATCCGGGGCTCGGAGCCCAGCCGGACGCGGGGCGAGAGCGCGACGTCGTTCCCCCCGCCCTGAAGGGAGGCCTGGAACAGAATCACCCCCTCCTCGTGAACCGACACATAGGCGAGAGACGGCACGAACTTGTCGAAGCTCCGGACGATCCGGTTGAACTCGCGCCATTCCCGCTCCTCGGGGTTGGCCCGGCCGATCACGGGCAGGTCTGCAATCCGGCTGGCCAGCCGGCCGCCCATCTGGGCAACCTCCTGGGCGGCGCTCGCCTTGACGGAGCGCCAATACAAATTATTCAGCACAAAAAGATTAATGGCCGCCAGCGCTCCGATGCCGATAATGGCCACGGCCGCCACGATCGTCATCCGGGTTTCCTCCCGGACATTTTTCGGGGTTGAGCTGAACTGCGCTTGAGAGGGATGGGTCATGGCGCACAAGTGTAACCGTTCCCCGCCCCACTTCAACGAAAAATCCCCGTTCCGGCAGGCAAAAAAGATTGTGGATCATGCCAAAAAGTCGTATTATGAAGGCCGAACAGTAGGAGATTGTTATGAAAACACGCTACGCCCCCCTGGCCGCACTCTGCCTGGCCATTTTAGCCCTTTATGCTGTCTTGCCGGCTGCGGCGGACACGGCATCGCAAAACTTCGATACCTGGCCGAGAACCTCGCCGAACACACTAACAAACAATAGTTGGGTGATCGGGTCGACCAATTTCAACTACCCGCAAATCACAAACCAGGTTCCGCTGAGCGGAACCTATAGCCTTCGTTTTCTGACCACCAGCCGGGATGCCTTTTTACAACTCCCCTATGTGACGAACGGCGCGGGAACCCTCAAATATTATGTGCGGTCCTCTCCCGCCACGAATTTTCTGGTCCAGAGCTCTTCCGACGCCACCACTTGGACTACGCTGGCCAGTCTTTTGACCACCAGCACCACTGCGTATGCGCTTTACACGGTCAACATCAACCAATACGGCAGCAACTACTATCGCATCTTTCTCCCGGGTGGCAGCGGCATCACATCCCTGTTCATGGAAGACGTCTCCCTAAGTGAGCCGATCGCCCAGCTGCAAGTTGATTCCGCCACCGCCAAGACCGTGATGAACTCCCCGGACATCTATTCGGGCGACCAGGTGCACATCAACGCCGCCGTCACGCCGCTGGGTCTGGTCTCGAACGCGGCCATGACGCTCTATTACCGGGTCGGGTTGAACGGCGTGACGAACACCATCGGCATGAGCAGCAATGGCGTCAACTCCTTCATCACCTCCTCGCCGATCCCGGGCCAGACGGCCGGCAAAGTCTACTATTATGTGCGGTCGACCTTCAGCGGCCCGTCCCCCAACGGCGCCGTCTCCCCGACCAACTACCCGGCTGTCGGGTTCACCAACACGTTCTACTACACCGTTGCTGAACGGTCCTATTCCGTCTCGAACTCCTCCCTGATCACGACGGGAACGCTCGCGAGCACGCTGAACATCGTCAAGAATTACGAATGGGAATCCTTCATCAGCTATACCGGCACGGCCTTTTCCTTCAAGTTCCAGGGCGTCAACATCGCCACCCTGGCGACCAACACGTGGGGCGACACGAACCAGAGCGGCACGACGCCGCCGTTCGAACAGGCCGGCGATCCGGGCGCGGCCTCCATCCAGGTGACGCCGTCGACCAATGTCGGCCAGCTGGTCCTGCGATTCAAGGAGGTCACCTCCCAATACGGGGTCAAGGAAGTCGCGGCCGAAACGTTCGACTCCTGGACGGCTCCCTCCCTGGGGTCCTACACCAACGGCGCGGGCTGGGTTCTTCAAAACGGGCTGGTGGAATCGCAGCCGGAACTGCGGCTCCGGAACAACTATGCCGTGCTGGACAGCAACACCGCCGCCTTTCTGCGTTCGCCCTACCTGCCCCTGGGCGTCGGTGAAGTCTCCCTCTGGGTCCGCAACTACAACACCAACGGCCAGCCCGCGGCGGGGGCAATTGTCGAAAAATCGGCCACCGGCGGCACCAACAGCGCCGAATGGACCGGCATCCTTTCCACGAACGGGCTGACGACGAACAGCGTGGGCCAAGCCTACTTCCAGCGCCTGACGGTCATCTTGTCCGACCGCAACGCCCATTACATCCGGGTGCGCAACGCCACGAACACGGTCCGCGTCTGCCTCGAGGAAGTGATGGCGGCCCAACCCGGGGCAGGCGTGCAGTTCTCGGGCACCACCAACAGTCCGGCCGCGCCGACGGCCACCAATCCCGTGGCCATCCTCTCCACCATCACCGCCCAGGGAGGCGCCTCCAACCTGGCGGCCAAAATCTGGTACCGGAGCGGCACCACGGGGGCGTGGGCCTCCATCACCATGACCAACGCGGGCTCCGCCTACTCCACCCTCACCAACATTCCGGCCGCCCGGGGCGACCTGCCGGGCGGCGCGGGGCTGGTCCAGTATTATCTCGAATGCAGCTTCCTCGGGTATGAAAGCGCCTATGTGATTCCCTTTTTCTATCCCGAAGGCGGCAGCGCCGCCCCGCTCTCCTACACCATCCGCTCGGCCACCGCCCAGCTGAGCAACCCCCAGACCGACCCGGCCACGCCGGTCATCGGCACGGCCACCCGCCTCCTCGTGGATGCGACCCTGCTCGACGCCGCCTCCAACATCACGCTGACGGCCTATTACCGCCTCAGCGGCTCCGGCGGATACACCGCCCTGGCCATGAGCCTGTATTCCAACTCCACCTACCGGACCACCGGAACCATCCCCTCGCAAAGCACCGCCGGCACGCTGCTGGAATACTACTTCACGGCGGACTTCCTGGGGCCCAACGCGGTGACGCCCACCAACTACCCCTCCGCGGCCCCCGCCTCCGTCTTCACCACCACCTTCCGCCAGCTCATGCAGAACACGTCCATGGTCGTCACGGGCTCGCTGGTCTCCGCCATGTATGTCTCCGACGCCAACCAGTGGGAAACGGTCATCCCGTATACCGGCGCCGCCTTCACGGCCCAGTTCAAGGGCGACAGCAACGGCACGCTCCGCACCTGGGGGGAATCCAACCAGTCCACCTCCATCCCCCCCTTCTCCCTGACGGCCGAATTATCCGCCGGCACCCTCGCCATCGCCCCCACGACCAACAACGGGTCGCTGCTCTTCCGGTTCAACGAGGCCTCGCGCAACTACACCATCAAGCAGGCGATCTTCCAGACCTTCAATGGCTGGGACGTTCCGGCCGCCGGCAACAGCACCAACAACGGGTGGGTCCTCAACCAGGCCCTGACGGCCTCCAATGCGCTGCTCCAGCTTCGGGGGCGCTACCTGGTCCTGGAAAGCAACACCCCGTCCTGGATCGTTTCCGCTTATGCCCCGGGCGGCCTCGGTGAAATCTCCTTCTGGCACCGGAACGCCAATTCCGCGACCCCGCCCGAAGCCGGCCTGATCGTTGAAAAATCGGCCACCGGCGGCACCAACGCGTCGGACTGGGTCTACCTGGCGGCCGTCACCAATGTGTCCTACAGCGAATACACCCGCTTCACGCTGGTCCATCCCGACCGCAACGCGTTCTATGTCCGCGTCCGCAATTCCACCAACTGGCCCAACACCCGGGTGTGCATCGACGACCTGCTGGTCGCGCAGCCGGGCGCCGGCGTGGCTTTCACAAACGTCCTCCACTCGCCCGCCTCGCCCACGGCCACCAACGCCGTGTCCGTCAGCGCCACCATCACCCCGGACGGCGGCGCATCCAACCTGACGGCCAACGTCTGGTACCGCTCCGGCTCCACGGGGGTCTGGTCGTCGATCGTCCTGGATCCCTCCGGCAACACCTTCACCTCCCACACGCCGATCCCGGCGGGCCTGGGCGATCGGATTGGCGGCGCGGGACTGGTCCAGTATTACATCGAATGCACCTACGCGGGCTACGAGAGCACCCTCTCCAGCCCGCTCTTCTATCCGGCTTCGGGGTCCGCCTATCCCGGTTCCTACACGGTTCAATCCGCCTGGCTCCTCGTCACCAACCCCGTCACCGCGCCGGCCGTTCCCCTCACCGGCGCCGGAACGCGCCTGCGCCTCGATCTCCTCCCCCAGGCGGCCGCCTCCGACATCATCGCCACCGCCTGGTACCGCTTCGGCGGCAGCGGGGCCTTCACCTCCCTGGCCATGGGCCTGCTGTCCAGCAACACCTACCAGACCCTCTCCGACCTGCCGGTCCAGAACAACCCCGGTCAGCCGCTCCACTATTACTTCACCATGTCCTTCGGCGGCCCCGATCCCGCCACGCCCACCAACGCGCCCGCCAACGCCCCGGCGTCCTTCTACCAGACCGTCTACCACGCCCCGTCCTGGACCTCCGCCTACTCGACGGTCGCGGTGACCGGCGATGTGGCCCGGACCCTGACCCGGATGAGCGACCAGGGCTGGCGCGGCGTCCTGACGGTCACCAATGCGGCCAACGCCCGGTTCCGCTTCGCCGGCAGCGGCACCACGTCGCCCCTCTGGCGCGACCTCAACCAGGGGCCGACCGTGTTCCCCATCTACGGCACCGCCGAAACCAACGGCTCCGACATGGTGATGACCGGGACCGTCTCCGGCTCCCTGGTCTTCCAGTTCAACGACACCAATCTGCAGTATTCGGTCCAGCGCGCGTCGTATGCCGACATCGCCACGTGGCCCACCAGCAACATCTGGTCCACTAACATCACGGGCTGGGTGCTGGGCGGCCGCGCCGGGCGGGTCAACGACCCGGATGACAGCCTGCGCGTGCTCGACGGACCGTTCATGGTCCTCCAGGGCGGCACCAGCACCAACAACTTCCTGCGTTCGCCCGGCCTGACCAACGGCATCGGCGAGGTCTCCTTCTTCTACCGCAACTGGTACACCGACGGTTCGCGCCCGGTCTCCTTCGTGGTGGAAGCCTCCCCCACCAACGTCGCCGCAACGAACAACTGGACCGTCCTGCAGCAGGTGACCAACATGCTGTCGACCGACTACCGCTTCTTCTACACCGTCCTGCCGGACGCGTGGACGAACCGGTATATCCGGATCCGGAACACCTCCCCGGCCATCGACGACCGCCTCTGCATCGACGAGACGCTCATCTCCGACAGCGGGGCCTACCTGGTCTTTTCCAATGCCACCTATTCCCCCGCCTCCCCCACGATCATGGACCAGGTGGACGTCTCCGTCTCCATCTACTCCCGGGCCGGCGCCACGAACTTCACGCCCGTCCTGTGGTACAAGGCCACGACCAATCCGGCCGGTTTCTACGAGTCCGTCACCATGACCAACGTGTCGGGCGCGCTCTACCGGGGCGCCGTTCCGCGCGGCCCCATCGGCCCCATGTCCTTCTTCTTCCAGTCGGGGTACTCCGGCTTTCTGGCCGACTACACCAGCCCCCAGACGTATCCCCGGGACGGTTCCGCGGCGGCCTTCGCCTACACCAATGCCGATGCCGGGCTGTTCGAGAATTTCGACACCTGGCCCCTCTTCACGGCCACCACCGGCTCGGACTACACCAACGGCAACTGGATCATGTACAACGGCATCAGCCGCGGCGACGGCAACTTTGTCGGCGCGCCGGGCTCCACCAACCGGGCCTTCTGGTTCATGCGGGACGGCTACCAATCCCTGCCCGAGGGGTCGTCCCTGCTGACGCCTGTCATCACCAACCTGTACGGGACCGTCTACCTCACGTTCATGATGAACGTGATCAACTCGACGCTCCCCAACACGGTCGGCATTTACACGACCTACGACGCCGTGCCGATCATGGATTTCTCCAACACCAACATCTGGACCTACTACACATCCGTGAGCTGCGTGACCACGGGAAGCGTCTGGGTCAGCAAGGGGCCGATCTCCTTCACGAACAACCTCTTCCGCATCCTGATCGTCAAGGAGGAGGGCACCGTCTACACCGGCCTCGACAAGGTGGAAATCGCCCAGCGCTCGGCCATGATCACCTTCAGCAACCTGGTGATGAACCCCGGCTATCCGAGCACCAACGAAGCCGTCCTCATCTCCTGCAACATCGACACGCTGCAGCCCGGCATGCCGGCGTTCAACATGCAGCCGACGCTCTATTACCGGAACACCGCCTCCGGCGCCTACGGGTCCAACACCATGGGCCGGGTCGCGGGCTCGCGGCGGTTCACCAACTCCATCCCGGCCGCCATGGCGGTCTGGGACACCAACACCACGTTCTACATCTCCTGCCGGTTCGACGGGTATGCCCACACCGCGAGCCTCAGTGAGAGCCCGATGCTGTACCCGACCAACTACCCGTCCGCGACCTTCTCCTTCAATCCGCGGCTTAAGCCGTCCGACTACGGCACGATGGACCTCTCCGGCAACCGCGGCTCGGCGACGATGAGCCTGCTGGAAAACTACACCTGGCAGGGCATCCTGCGCCTGAGCACCACGGTCAACGGCATGACCTTCAGCTTCAATGGCGCCGACTACGCCACCACAAACGGCCTCTCGACGACCATCACCAACTGGGGCCGCCCCACCGACCAGTGGAAGACGAACCTGCCGCTGGCCGACACGGCCCTTTCCACCAATTACAACTCCATCGTCCTGGCGGGTACGCTCTCCGGCCAGCTGGCGGCCCGCCTCAACGAGCGAACCGGTGAATTCACGCTTCAATCCTGCCAGGCCCAGGATTTCGACACCTGGCCGTTCACGGCGGGCAGCTACGTCCTCTCCGGAAACAGCGATTCGGACAGCTTCACCAACGACTTCAACTTCTGGCCCATGAACGCCATGCGGGAGCAGTTCGACAACTTTGACATCACCACGACCTGGTCCAACTCCAGCGGCGGCGGCCGGGGCATCAACTACTACACGAACATGTGGTTCGGCGGCCTGGCCAGCTGGGGTGTCGATAAAGCCATGGTGCTGCTGACCAACGGCGCCATCAATTCGGCCGCGACCATGCTCAGCTCCAACGTCAACCTGGGGCAGGTGATGAACTCCCAGGCCGGCTTTTCGCCCCTGGAAGGCGTCGGCCTCGTCTCGTTCTGGTACAAGGTAGTGGATACCAACATTCCCACCACCCTCGAGGTGAATCTCGCACCCACCAATGGCTATGGAACGCCGGGCACCTGGGAACTGATCGCCTCGATTACCAACATTTCCCTCCCCGGAACGAATTCCTTCACGATGATCGTCAACACCAGCGCCTACCGGTCCATCATCATCAAACACTCGTCGGGCCAGGCGCGGATGATGATCGACAACCTCCGGTTCACCGACTACGCCGCCACCTATTTCGCCACCAACGGGTGGGTCGGCTCCGAAATCTGGATGCAGCCGCAATCCGGCTACTCCGGGCGGTATACCAACGGCTCCAATGCCGCCATCGAGTTCGACGGCCGCCGCTTCAACACCAACGCCTACCTCGAAACGCCGCTCATGACCAACGGGGTCGGGTTCTTCAGCTTCTACCACAGGAGCGCCACCAACACCGCGCCCGTCAGCTTCGACATCATCTTCTACCGCGGCTCCGGCGAATCCGTCACGCCGGAGAAGATCGCGTCCGTCACCAACAGCAGCATGGCCTGGCAGGCCTATTCACTCACCATCATGACGAACGCGATGGGCTATATCCGGCTGATCCCGACATCGGCCAACCGCCTGTTCATCGACGACGTCCAGATCACCGGCATCCCCCCCGCCAACTCCTGGGAAGCCAACAACGCCCGGATCGACAGCGAGGACGGCCTCCGCTTCCGCGCCACCGGAGTCTACCTGAACAACGGCCTGCTCGACACGATTCCGGGCAAGGTCAACACGCTGGAGTGGCCGTATGTCAAGACGCCCCAGACGCCGCTGGGCGTGGGCGAGATCAGCTTCTGGTACCGGAACTGGATGGCGTCAAGCCCCACCCCGGGCACCCTGCGCATCCAGACCTCGGTCAACGGCCTGACCGGCAACACGAACTGGACCGAGGTGGCGGTGATCTCCAACATCGTCAACACGGGCTTCCAGTATTACCGGACCAACCTGTACGACGCCGACATCCGCTACGTCCGGATCATCAACGACACCAACCTGGCCGTCAAGTCGCGCATTGTCCTGGACGAAATCCTCGTCGCCCAGCCGTCGGCCGCGGACCTCCGCATCACCAACCTCCGCGTCTCGCCGGAAGTGCCCGTGCCGACCAACAGCGTGCATGTCTATGCGGACGTGAAGGACCGCTTCCTCTTCCCGTCCAACATCTGGCTGGCCGTGGAATACAGCGTGGGCACCAATTACGGGGCCTGGTCGGTCACCAACATCCAAACCATGGATCTGTACAGCAGCAACCTGGCAACCCGTACCTATACCTACCGGACCTCCGACCCGATCCCGCAACAGGGGGCGGACAAGTTCGTCATGTACCAGATCCGGGCCTATTTCGACGGGCTCAACGCCGCCGGCCACACCTCGCCCAAGCTGGGACGCGAATTCAGCACGCCGGCCTACTATTACCCGCTCAATTACGGCACGAACGTGCCCTATTACATCGTCTACGGGTCGGCCACCAATGCCGTCTGGATCAACGAAATCGACCCCGGAAACCCCTTCATCGCCACGGCTCACCTCTACGATTTCGTGGAAATAGCGGGCGCCCAGGGCATCAACATCGGCAACTGGAAAATTGCCTTCGTGACGACCGCCAATCCCACCCAGGTGATGGTGTCCTACACCATTGACCCGGGAACCGTGCTGCCCGCCGACACAAACGGCGTCGGATTCTACCTCCTCGGCAAAAACACCCTGTCGGTGACCCCCGACAAGCTGCTGACGAACGACATCCCCTATCCCGGCGGCGTCGCCCTGCAGCGGCCGGCCGGCATGTACAGCATCAAGCTCTGCTTTGCCGACTACGCCAGCGACGTGTCGTCGCTGACCCAGAAGGGCTACACCTATATCGGCGCCGATTCGGACGGCCTCTTCGACGAGTGGGGCCCCCGCAGCATCCTGCTGGTCGGCACCGGTTCGGTCGGGTCCGCCTTCTCCTGGCGCTCCGCCACGTTCGACGATCCCGAGGCCACCCCCGGATCCGTCAACTGGCTCCAGAGCCTCGTGGGAACCAGCACCCCCGTCAACAACCCGCCGACAGACGTGCAGATTGTCAACTTCTGGTTCGCCAGCCAGAAAATCTGGATCACTGTCACCGGAACCAACGGCTGGCTGCCCAGCCCCTGGTTCACGACCAACCTCATGGTGCCGGGCTCCTGGACCAATGTGGCCTCGTTCGAGCGGTTCGCGCTGACCAACTGGACCTACACCATGCGTTTCCCCATTCCGTCGAACTACCCGGCCTACTTCTACAAAGTCGTCACCACCAACGCGTCCAACTGACGCCAGCGGAGCGCCCACGCGAACAGCCGCGGCGCTCCACCGGAGATTCCATGATTGATGTCTCGGTCGTCGTCCCCGTCTACAACGAAGTGGAAAGCGTTGAACTGCTGGTCCAGAAACTGGCCGAAGCCCTGCCTCGGCTCAACCGGACCTGGGAAGCGGTCCTCGTGGATGACGGCAGCACCGACGGCACCTGGCCGAAGCTGAAAGCGCTGGCCGGCTCCTGCAAGGGGCTCCGCCTGGTTCGCCTCCGGCGCAATTTCGGCCAGACCGCCGCCATGAGCGCCGGCTTCGACCATGCCCGCGGACGCATCATCGTCACCCTGGACGCCGACCTGCAGAACGATCCGGACGACATCCCCCTCCTCATCGACGAGCTCGAGAAAAACGATCTCGACGTGGTCAGCGGCTGGCGCAAAAACCGCCAGGACACCTTCATCAACCGGCGGCTGCCCTCCATCCTGGCCAACGACCTCATCAGCCGCTTCACCGGCGTCCGCCTGCACGACTACGGCTGCACCCTGAAGGCCTACCGCCGGGAAGTGGTCCAGAACCTCTCGCTCTACGGCGAAATGCACCGGTTCATCCCGGCCCTGGCCAGCTGGGTGGGCGGCACCATCGGCGAGGTGCCCGTGCGCCACCACCCCAGGCGCTTCGGCACCTCCAAGTACGGCATCTCCCGCACCATCCGCGTGGTGCTGGACCTGATCACGGTCAACTTCCTCCTCCGCTACAGCACGCGCCCCATCCAGATCTTCGGCCGCATCGGCCTGTATGCCCTGGTCGCGGGGCTGCTGCTGATGGCGGTCATGGTCCTGCCCCACCTGCTGTACCCGTTCTGGCATTCCTCCACCCTCCTCGCCGAGCTGGTCAAGCTCGCCAAGCGGCCCTTCTGGGTCACCACCCCGTTCATGCTGATCTTCTTCGGCATCCAGTTCATCAGCATGGGCCTCCTGGCCGAGCTGCAGACACGCACCTACCACGAGTCCCAGAAAAAGCCCGTTTACACGGTGCGGGAACTCGTCGAATCCTAAGTCCCCGTTTCATCGCCTTAAAAAGGAGTACCGGTTCATGCATATGCGTCCGAGCAAAGTCCTGGCCAAGCTGCGCCAGGGTCATGTCGTCAGTTCATTCAAAGCCAACCTGTCCTGCAGCCGCGCGACCGAAATCGCCGCCATGCTCGGGTTCGACTGCATCTGGCTGGACCGGGAGCATACCCCGACCGACCTCGCCGTCGTCGAAAAGCAGATCAATTCCGCCAAGATCCACAACGTCGATACGCTGGTCCGCGTCCCCCGGGGCAGCTACAGCGACATGATCCATCCCCTCGAGCTCGACGCCTCCGGCATCATGGTGCCCCATTGCATGAGCGAGGCGGACGCGAAAAAAATCGCCCGCACCACCCGCTTCCACCCGGTCGGGCTCCGCCCCGTGGACGGCGGCAACGCCGACGGCGCCTTCTGCAACATCGAGTTCGTGCAGTACCTGAAGGAAGCCAACGAGCAACGCTTCGTCATCATCCAGATCGAGGACCCCGAGCCCCTGGCCGAGCTCGACGCCATCGCCTCCGTGCCCGGCATCGACATGCTCTTCTTCGGGCCCGGCGATTTCTCCCACGCCATCGGCGTGCCCGGGAAATTCGACGACCCCCGCCTGGTGGACGCCCGCGCGAAAGTCGCCAAAGCCGCCCTGAAGCACGGCAAGTTCGCGGGCACGGTGGGCATGCCCACGCCCGAGATGCTGGCCCTGGGCTACCGCTTCTTCAACTTCGCCGCCGACGTCATCGCCCTGTCCGACTACTGCAAGGACAAGCTGGCGACATTCAACAAAACCGTCAGGGAAGCCGGGCTCTAAGCGGCTACGCCCGGCATATCGCGCCGGCGAAGAAATAGGGCGGCATTTTCTCGACAACCAGCCGGTTGCCCCGCACGGCAATGGGATGGGTCCCCTTGATCGCCAGGGGCACCAGGGAGGCGCCCTCCGGAAGGCCCAGCGCCTTCAGGTCCACCGTCACGTCGCCGGTCATGGGCTCGTCGCCGATGTTGGCCACCGTCACCAGGATGGAGCCATTCCGGGCCTGGTAGATCACCGGATGCAGGTTGCCCTGCCACGTGGCCACCGCACTGTCGCCCGTGGCGGGATTGAAGCACCGGACCGGCTCCGCCCCCAGCGCCTTCCACACGTTCCACAGCGCATGCATATAGGCGCTGGCCTCGGTGAAGGACTTGCCCGGCTCCATGAAGGGATGGGCCGAATACCCGAGCCCGGCCGCGAAGCCGGCCGCCCGCTGGCTGGAGAAGACCGCGCGATCGGCGGAGTTGCCGGCGATCAGGTTGATCCCGCACCCGCCCTGCATGGCGAAGCTGGCGCTCTTCTCGGGCGTGGACAGCAGCCCCGCATGCATGACGGAAAATTCGCCGCACACCACCGAGTCGAACACCGCCTGGGACAGGTACGTCTGCACCGAGCTGTGGGCGATCATGACGCCGCCGTCGCCAACCCGTTTGCGCATGGCCCGGGTGAACATGAAGTAATCGTAGGCCGAAAAATGCATGGCCGACGTCTTGCAGAAGCCCATGGCGGCGGGCGTGGCCCAGTCCATGTAGACGCCGTCCCAGTCCTTGCGCAGGTAGGTCTCGAAGAAGTCGCTGTACATCGAATAGCGCTCGATGCCGCGGCAGTACATCAGGACGCGCATGCCCCGGTCGTGGGCGCGCCCGACAAAGGCCTTCAGCCACTCCGGATCGAACGCCTTGTACTCCGCGCACGGCTCCCCGTTGCTGCCGCCGTTGGTCATCCAGAACTGGTGGATGATCAGCAGGTTGCAGCCGAGGTTCGCCGCCTCGTCAACCTGCTCCAGCGTCGGGTTCTCCTTGGCCAGCTGCACGTCCTGGTAGAACGTCTGCCGGATCGGCACGCTGCACCAGGGCCAGTCCTGCAGGCCGCGCACGTAGGGATACATGACGTGGCAGATGCGGGCAGCCAGGCTGTTGTTGGCCAGGGCGCGGTCGGCCGCCTCGCCGCTCTCCCGGCGGGCCGAGCCGCACAGCAGGGCCCAGCGGTTGCGGTAGAAAAAGGGCGCCTGCAGCACCTGCTCGCCATCCTCGCGCAGGCTGTAGGCCACGGTCCAGGACTTGCCGTCCAGGCCGGCCGAGGACTTGGTCCGCCCCACCAGGCCGGAGCCGAAGGAGGTGGAGTCCTCCACGACGAATTCAACCCGGTTGGAATAATAGCGCGACTCCGCCCAGCCCAGGTCGGCGCCCACCAGCGGCATGACGTGGGGCTTCTCGATCCGCTCGTCGCGCAGCAGGCCCACCTTCGCCTCGCTCAGGATATGCACCGTCGTCACATCCTGTTTCGGGTACGGATCGCGGGTGATCGCGTTGCCGCGGAACTGCGCGACCCCGTCCATGGCGATCGAAAAGCCCAGCTCGGCCCGGCGGATCACGGCCGTCTTGCCCGCGGCCAGGGTCAGCGAGAACTCGCAGAAGATGATGCCCTCGCGGAACACCTCGAAGCGCTGCTCCACGCTGAACAGCCCGCCGCCGATGGCGCTCCGGGTCGTGAACACGAAGCAGGTGTCGTCCTCGCGGACGAAGACGGCTTCGGCGGGAGCGTCGGCCAGGCTGATCTTCCGGTCGGCCAGGGTCAGGGTCAGATTCGGGGCCGGGGCGCGGCCGAACAGGGCGTGCGCGGCCTGGCGGGTTTTCGCGACGCAGGAGGTTAACTGGGCGCCTTTCGACAGGTCCCACTCGAAATCCGCCCCGGCCGTTTCAACGCGGATCAGGGTCTCTTTTTTCGTGACTCGCAGCATGACGCTCTCCCTGTGTAAAGACTGGCCCCATCCTATCATTCCCCCTCGCCCGTCCGCAATGGTTTGATTTGCCGGGAGCGCATCTGCGATTAGGTGCGAGCCTGGGCTGGGCATGTCATGGTCCGATGCT
>CAYZVY010000083.1:12500-16445 GCA_964481675.1 uncultured Verrucomicrobiota bacterium | reverse complement strand
GCGTGTCAAACGCGCTCGGGGAGTCCGCTTCCCGGACGTTTACCAACGCTATCATGGCCTATCCGGTTATCGTTTATGTGGCGACCAACGGCGCGCACGTGGCGCCGTTTGAATCCTGGGCCAATGCCGCCACTAATCTCCAGGCGGCCGTGGATGTGGCCGGGGCCGGCATTTCCACCGTGCTGGTGGGCGACGGGACTTACCGGATCGCGTCGCCTGTCGCCATCACCAGGGGAATCACCGTGGCGAGTCAGAATGGCGCCGGTGCGACCGTGGTGGCCGGGCGTTGGCCCCAGAGCACCAACCGCTGCTTTACGATCACCGCGGCGGGGGCCGTTCTCGACGGACTGACCATCACCAACGGCTGCTCCCGCGATTTTGAGGGCGGCGGCGTGAACATGACGGCCGCCGGAATTGTCCGGAATTGTGTCTTTATCGGGAACAGGTCGGAGGGCACCTCGGCCAGCGGAGGCGGCGGCATTTCGTTTTCGGCCGGTTCCGTCATCAACTGCCTGTTCCAGAACAACGCGGCCGTGAATTACAACGGGGGCGCCGTCATCATGTCGGGCGCCTCCAGCCTGCTGAGCAACTGCGTGGTGGTCGGCAATACGGCCAACCTTGCGGGGGGCGGCCTTTACCAGAGCGCCGGCCTGGTCACGCATTGCGTCATGTCTAATAATGTCAGCGGCACCGTTGGAGGCGGACTTTACAAATGGTCAAGTGCGGCCGGAATCATTCAGAACTGCCTTATCGCGGGGAACCGGGCGGGATCGAGCGCCGGCGGGCTTTATATTGGCACGTCGGGAGGGGCCACCGTCCAGAACTGCACGATTGCCGACAACGTCGCCGTCACGTGGGCCGGGGGCCTTGAAGTGCTAGTTGGAACGGTGCGCAATTGCATCATCGACGGCAACGCGTCGCCCCGGCAGGGACAGGAAAATGTCACCTTGTCCGGCGGCACGTTTGTCACTAACCTGACCGTCCCGCTCCTGGCGGGCGCCGGCAACCTGACGGGCGATCCCGGCTTTGCCGACCGCGCCAGCGGCGATTACCGGATCCGGGGTGGTTCGCCCGCCATCGATACCGCGGATGATCCCAGTTCGCCGTCCACGGATTTGAACGGACTTGCCCGCCCGCGCGACGGGAACGGCGACGGCCTGGCCGCTCCCGACCTGGGAGCCTATGAATCCTTGGGGATGGCGTCCGGCGATCTGCGTTGCAGTTTTGCGGCATCCACCCTGGAAGCCTTCGACGCGGTGACGGTCGCGTTCACGGCCGTTGCCGAAGGGGCCGACACCAACGGGCTGCTCTACCAGTGGAGTTTCGGAGACGGGACGACCAGCGCCTGGTCGAGCGCGACAAGGACTCTTTCACACGCCTACGGGATCGGGACGTTCTCTGTTGTCCTGTCCGTCAGCAACGCCTCCGACCAGAGCGCCTCCTGGAGCGCGTCTGTCCGGGTGCTTCCCTCGGCGTTGTATGTGGCGCCCGGCGGTTCCCACCAGTGGCCGTATACGAACTGGAGCACGGCGGCCACCAATCTCCAGTCGGCGATAGATGCGGCCGGCTCCACCCCGACAACCGGAAGCTGGGTCTGGGTCGCTTCGGGTGTCTACACGGTGCGCCAGCCCGTGGTCCTGGCGAGCCATGTGACGCTGAAGAGCGCGGCGGGGTCTGCGGCGACCATCATCAACGGGAACTATCCCGCGACGAGCAACCGGTGCCTGACGATGAACGCCAGCGGCGCCGCGGTGGACGGGTTTACCCTGACGGGCGGCTTTGCGGCTGAGACGTCGGGACCGGGCTCCATCGGCGGCGGCGCCTATCTCAAGCTGGGGACGATCCGGAATTGCGATATCCGGTTCAACCAGGCCTACAACGGGGGCGGCGGTGTCTACATGGAAATGGCCAGCCTGCTGGACAGCACGGTTTACGGCAACCTGGGGTCCAAAACGCTCGTTTCACCGGCGGGGCCCGGTGGCGTTTACTATAACGGCCTGGCCGGCTACGAAAGCGTGATCTCCAACTGCTGGATCGCCTGCAACACGAACAACAACACGGGCGGCGGAATCGGGGAGTTGAACGGCCTCATCAGCAACTGCCGGATTGAGCGGAACGTCACGTTGCTGAACAATACGGGAACAGGCGGGGGCGGTGCCAGGATCAATTACACGACCATGGAGAACTGCGAGGTGGTGTCCAATTCCTCCGCGTCCGTCGCCGGCGGCGTGCATCTCATCCAATACGGGATCATGCGCAACTGCCTGGTGGCGGCCAACGAGGCGAAGGGGATCGGCGGCGGCGTGAACGAGCCGTCCAATACGGGTGCCAGGCAGAAGCTCGAGAACTGCACGATCGTGGGCAACTCCGCCACCAACGGCGGGGGTGTTTATGGCATCGTGGCGCTGGCCAACGGCACCAACTGCATTGTGACCGGCAACCGCGCCACGATGCCCGGCGGCGCGAATGACATCGGCGGCACCTTCACCAATTTCGCCTATTCCTGCAGCCCCTCGCTGGCGGCGGGCATCAGCAACAACATCACGGCTGACCCGGCGTTTGTCCGCAACGGTTCGGGTTTCGGCCTGGCCCACGTGATGGGCGACTACCGGCTGAAAGCCGGCTCGCCCTGCGTCGATGCGGGCGCGGTTCTCCCCTGGATGGCCGGGGCGCTCGATCTGGAGGGCAATCCGCGTATCCTGAACGCCGCGCCGAATATGGGCGCGTATGAGAAGGTGGTCAAGCGGACAGGCATCCTGATCCAGGTGCGCTGATGGTGATAGCAGAAGGGGAACTGTGAGCACGATGAAGACTGGCATGAAGGGTTTCGCCCGGTGGACGGCGCGGCTGGCCTGCTGGCTGGGAACGGGCGTCCTCGCGATGTCCGCGACGAATGTGTATTATGTGGTTCCCGAAAACCCGTCGTCCCAATCTCCTTTCGACACCTGGGGCAAGGCGGCAACGAACATCCAGGCGGCGGTGGACCAGGCTTCGGCTGACTACTCCGCCGGCGTGGCCGAGTGTGTCGTGATCGTGTCGAACGGCGTCTACACGGTGGCCTCGCAGGTCGCCGTGACGAATGCCATCACCTTGCGCGGCGCCAGCGGGGACCCGGCCGACGTTGCCATCCGGGGGGGATATCCGGGGTCGTCCAACCGCTGCCTGTATCTGTCCGGCGGCGCTATGGCGGAAGGCCTGACCCTGACCAACGGGGCGCCTAACTTGTCCCAGCCGAATGGGAATCACGGCGGCGGCGCCTATCTGTCCACCGGCTTGCTGAAGAACTGCCTCATCGCCGGCAACCGGCTTCTGGGCTCCTCAGGCAAGGGCGCGGGAGTCCTGGTGGAGGGCGGCTCGTCCGTCGTGTCCCATTGCGTCATCGTCTCGAACCGCGGCATAACCTCGGCTTATGGCGGGGGGGCGTACATGACCGGCGGGCTGATGACGGATTGCGCGATCCTCAACAACGACGGGACCGACAACTCCCCCAGCGTCGGCGGGATTTACGGCGCCTACTGCCGGATCCAGCGCTGCTTCATCAGCGGTAACACCGGCCGCATCGGCGGAGCCAACATCGACTCGGGCTCAACCCTGGCGGACAGCGTCATCAGCAACAACACATCATCCCTCGGCACCTATGCGGGGGTCCTGATGGACAGCACGGGCCTGGCGACGAATTGCCTCATCGTGGCGCACCGGGGGAGCAAGCAGGGGACGGCGCTGGCCTTCAACAGCGGCGGGTATGCCCACAGTTGCATCATCCGGGGGAACACGGCCCTGTACGGCGTGGTTTTCATGAACAACGGGACGCTCCAGAACAGCCTGATCACCGGTAACTCGGTGACCACCAACGGGGCCGTCAACATGATGGACAACGGCACCATCGAGAATTGCACGATCGTCCGGAACCAGTCCGCGGGAAGCGTCGGCGGGTTTTACAGCTCG
>CAYZVY010000083.1:0-12400 GCA_964481675.1 uncultured Verrucomicrobiota bacterium | reverse complement strand
CCCGTGAGCGTTGTCCTCGCACCCCTCGTCGACGGCAACACCAACGGACTGGGCTGCCAGTGGGTCGTGGGCTCCGTCACCTCGGAGTGGATGGGACTGGTCAAGGTCACGAATTCTTTCGCGGCCGGCTTCCACACGGTTGTGCTGACCGTCACCAACGCCGCCGGGGAGACCGCGAGCCGAACCAACGTCAATTTCATCAAGAGTTCGCCGGCGGTCCTGTATGTGGCCACGAACGGACTGCATCAGTTGCCGTATGATTCCGGGCCGACTGCCGCCACCAACATCCAGACGGCCGTGGATCTGGCGGGCGCCGGCGTCTCGACCGTTCTGGTCAACGATGGTGTTTACACCGTGCAGGCGCCGATCGCGATCTCCAATGCCGTGACCGTGCGCAGTTTCAGCGGGAATCCGGCCCTGGCCACGATTCGGGGAGGGTACCCCGCGTCCACCAACCGGTGCCTGACGATCAGCGGCGCCGGCGCCGTGGTGGACGGATTCACGGTCACCAACGGGAACGCCAATCTCTCCTATGGCGGCGGGATATACATGACCGCCGCCTCCACGGTGCGGAATTGTGTCATCATCGGAAACACAACGGTGTCCACGGCCGCCGGCATCGGGGGCGGCATCGCGGCCACCGCCGGCTCCGTGCTGAATTGCGAAATCAGGAACAACTCGTCGCTCGCCAGCGGCGGCGGCGGCGGCGTGTTCGCGAACGGGGCGGGCGTGGTGGTGCGCAGCTGCCTGGTGGCGGGGAACCGGGTCACTTATTCCAGCGGCGGCGGCGGCGGCATCCGGCTGGACGCCGGGCTGGTGGAGAATTGCGTCGTGTCCAACAATACGGCCGTCGGCAACGGGGGCGGCGTCACGAAGGCCAACACCAGTGCGGCGACCTGCCGCAATTGCCTGATTGCGGGGAACCAGGCCGGCGGGTTGGGCGGGGGCGTCTACGGCTCGAGCAGCGGCCTGGGTCTCCAGAACTGCACGATCGTCGGCAACCTGGCCACCAACGGCGGGGGGATCTATTCCGCCTCCGCAGTCCTCTATGCGACCAATTGCATTGTCGTGAACAACACGGCCCTGCAGGCCGGCGGAACCAACGATATCAGCGGGCTGTCGACCAACTTCGGTTATTCCTGCAGTCCCCTGCTCGGCCCCGGGTCAGGAAACACCTCCGCCGATCCCCAGTTTATCAAAGCCGGAAGCGGGTATGGCGCCAATTGGATCGCCGGGGATTACCGGCTCCGGTCCGGTTCGCCCTGCCTCGACTCCGGAATCGTTCTGTCCTGGATGGCCGGGGCGTCCGACCTGGCCGGGGCCCCGCGAATCCAGGGCGCCGGGCCGGCCATGGGGGCATACGAGACGGAGACGGCGATCAAACGCTCCGGCGCGATGCTCATGATCCGTTAGCAATCGAAAAGGAAACGCCTCACGATGACACGTTTTGGCCATTTCGCCCCCCACGATCCGCTCTGCAGCTTTGAACTGACCGATCACCGGACCCCGCGCCCGTGGCAGGTCTACCTGGTCAACGAGCGGCAGATGACGCAGATCGACCAGTTCGGCCACGGGTATGCCCGGTACTGGAACGAGCTGGGCCAGGACGTCGGCGTGCTGCCGGAGGGAGGGCCGCCGTCCTCCCGCCTGATCGCCATCCGGGACGGGTCCGATCCGAAGAAACCCGACATCTGGTCGCCCGCCGTCTTCCCCTCCACCGTGCCGCCGGACGACTACCGCGTCCTGTTCCATCCCGCGTTCTGGGAGGCGTCCGGGCGGAAGAACGGCCTGCACGCCAGCTGGCGCATCTTCGTGCCGGCCGAGGAGCCGATGGAGATCTGGTCCGTGACCCTGTCCAACGAGACGGACAAGCCGGTCCGGCGCGACCTGTTCGCCTACGTGCAGCTGGCCCTGAACGGCTACTGTCTCTCGCTGTACCGGTTTTATGCCTCGAACACGATGTATATCCAGGGCCACGACCTGCCGGCGCTCAACACGGTGTGGGTCCACAACGGCACGCCCATGCTGCCGCACGACCGGTACAGCGCCTTCCTGGCCTGCTCCGAGCCGTTCGCGACGTTCGACACCGCGCCGGCGTCCTTCCTGGGCCAGCCGGGCACGATCTTCGCCGCGAAGGCGCTGGCGGAGGGGCGCTGCGGCAATGTGAATGCGTACGAAGGGCAGACCTGCCTGGCCATGCAGATCCCGGTTTCGCTCAAGCCGGGCGAAACCCGCACCGTCCATTTCCTCAAGGCCACCACCAGCGGGCCGGAGCACATCAAGGCGCAGATCGGGACGTTCCTGAACGACGCGGCCATCGAGCGCGAGTTCCAGCGCGTGTGCGCCGCCCGGCTGAAGGAGCGCGACGCGGCCGTGGTCGAGAGCGGGATCCCGGCGCTCGATTCGCTGGCCAACTCCTGGGCCAAGGTCCAGAACCGCCTGGCCGTGCTGCACCGCAAGGGGTTCCGCGACGTGCTGCAGGATTCCGCCGGCATGGCGACCTTCGATCCGGCCCGCGCGCGCGAGGGGCTGGCCGAGGTGTTCAGCGTGCAGCGCCAGGACGGGGCCGGGGTGCGGGCGTGGAAGCCGTATTGGGACAAGATGGAGTACAGCGACGGGCCGTACTGGCTCACCCTGATGACGGCGTCCTACCTGCGGGAAACCGCCGACTTCGATTTTCTGCAGGAAAAGCTGCCGTTCATGGACGGCCCGCCCGCGACGGTCTGGGAGCATATGAACCGGGGGCTGGACTACCTGTTCAAGGACCGCAACTGCCGCGGGCTGGTGCGCATCCGGTTTGCCGACTGGAACGACGGGCTCGATGGGCCGGGCAAGGGGGGCGAGGGCGACAGCACGATGGTCACCATGAGCCTCGTGGGCGCCCTGCGCGAACTCAAGACGCTTGCCCGGGTGGCCAATCTCACGCCCAACTATGACATTGACGAGCGCATCCAGGCCCTGTGCGCGGCGCTGGAGGAAAAGGCGTGGACGGGCGAGTATTATATCCGCGGGTACCGCGACGACGGCCGGCCGTATGGCGCGCCCTCGGAGCCCTACGGCAAGATCTACATCAACCCGCAGTCGTGGGCCATCCTGTGCGACGTGGCGCCCCGCGAGCGCTGGGCGCCGCTGATCGACGTCACGACGAAGCACCTCAGCCACCCCTACGGCTTCCGGCTGTTCTATCCGGCCTATCCGAAATACGATCCCACCATCGGGCGGTGCAGCGGGGAACTGACCGGCATATTCGAAAACGGGGCCGTGTATAACCACGGCTTCATTTTCTTCCTCCACGCCATGTGGAAAGCCGGGCAGTACAGGCAGACCTGGGAGCACTTCAGGAAGCTGCTCCCTGACAGCGAGGCCAATCCCAGCGACCGCTCCAGCGCGGAGCCGTTCGTGCTGACCAACTGCATCTTTACGGAAGAGGCCAAGCACCGCAATGGCACCTGCCGGAGCGGCTGGTGGACCGGCACGGCGGCCTGGACGCTGCGGCTGGTGCATGACGGGCTGACGGGGCTGAGCCCGGACTACGACGGGCTGCACGCGCATCCCGAGCGGATCGTGCCGGCCATCGGCCTGAAGGGGGCGGACCGCCTGTTCCGCGGCACGCGCTATTGCGTGCGCTACGGGGAAGGCAAGCCGGGGGTCGCCGTCGAAGGCGCGCCCCTGGATCCGGCCCGGCCGCTGCCGGCCGCCGCGGGCAAGACCGTGAACGTGATGCTGACAACCGGGTGATTCAGGAAGAGGGAGTGCGCATGAAATCGATATCGCTACCAATGTGGCCCGAGGGCCGTGTGCATGCCGTGACGTTCAGTTACGACGACGGCCGGACCCATGATCGGCGACTGGTGGAGATCTTTAACCAGTATGGCCTGAAAGGGACGTTCAACCTGAACGCCAGCCGGGTGGGGGCGGAGGGGGTCATTTCCGAGGCCGAGGTTAAATCGCTTTATGCCGGCCACGAGGTGGCCTGCCACTTCTACACCCATCCCTATCCGACCCGCATCCCATCCGAGCAGGTGCTGCTCCAGGTGCTGGAGGACCGGCGCCGGCTCGAGGCCTTGAGCGGGGGCGTGATCGACGGGCTGGCCTATCCGTTTGGCGACTGGAACGGCGAGGTGATCACGGCGCTCAAGTCGTGTGGTATCCGGTATGCCCGCACGACGGCGGCGACGCAGGGGTTCGGGTGGATGCCCCAGGATTGGCTGGCCTGGCATCCGACCTGCCACGACCGGAACGCCACGGCGGCCCTGATGGACAGTTTCTTCACGGTCCGCACGTGGGACAGGAATGCGCGGCTGTTCTATATCTGGGGTCACAGCTACGAGTTTGACCGCGAGGGCGGCTGGGAAGCCATTGAGACCGTCTGCCGGACGCTGCGCGAGCGCGGGGGCGATTCTTTGTGGGCGGCCACCAACGGCATGGTCCGGGACTACGTCGCCGCGGCCAAAAGCCTCCGCTTCGGGGTCGATGGCCAGCGGGTGATGAACCCTTCGGCGCTGGATGTCTGGATTGCGGTGGACGGCAAGCCCGTCAAGGTTCCGGGAGGTGCGGATCTGGCGCTGTGAGGCACAGGGGTGTTCTTCGCTTGGCAAAGCCGGCCGATTTGGTAGGATGGCAGACATGGAACCGCCTGTAACCAGCTCATCGGCCACTCCGGAAGCGTTGAATTTCAGTCTCAGCCCGGATGAGACGGATTATTCGCTCGACGTCTTCCGCAAGGCGGTGCCGGGCCAGATCCGGACGCGCGAGCTGCTCCGGCTGCTGGGGCCGCTGCGCCAGGACCAGTGCCTGGACCTGGTTGGCGGCGAGGCGTCCCTGACCTATTGGCTGACCCGGGGCGGGGGAGTCTGGCACAGCCTGGCGCCCACGGAGCCGTCGGCCGAGGCGCGCCGGCGGTTCATGGGCGACAAGGTTTCCGTTTTCACGGGCCTGCCCCTGCCGTTTGCGGACAAGCAGTTCGACGCGATTGTGATCGGCGACCTGCTGTCGCGCGTCCAGGACCGCGACCGGCTGGTGACCGAGCTGCACCGGGTGCTCAAGCCGGCCGGCCGGCTGATTTTGGACGTAGCCCATGCCCGGCCCCTGTCCTTGCTGAGGCCGTTGCAGCTGGGGATGCCCGCCTACTATGTCAACGGCGTGTTCCGGCCCGGCTATTCCGACCGGGACCTGTTCCTGCTGCTCAAGGACGGGTTCGACGTCCAGCAATTGCGGTCGTATTCCCGCTTTTTCCTGACACTGGTCGATTTGCTGGTTCAGCGCGCCATCGGGAAGGCCCGGATCCGGTCCGACAGCGTCGTGCGCATCAAGCGGATCTATGCCATGGCCTACCCCTTTTTCCTGGTTGCCTCGCGGCTCGACGCCATTCTCTTCTGGACCCGGGGCTACCGCCTGGCAGCCCTGGCCAAGCGGCACATCTGGCGGCCGCGCAATACCCCCGTGATTAAAGAAAACCGGCCGGTTTCCAAGGCGGTGCTTTCTACTGTGAAGAATTAGCTTCAGGTAGGGCAGTCAACCCTATCTGAGCTTGCCGAAGGGCTCTTGGTCGCCGCACGCAATCAAAAAGGGGTCAGGGTTCGGGGTTCAGGTAGAGCGGCCAGCCCGCCTTGGGCTTGTCGGAGTATCCCTTGCCCGCCGAGGGGCAAGGGTTGATTCATTCAGACCAAATTTAGTGGAAGCCTGCCCTGAAGTTGACATCGTTGTCCAGTCAACATTTCAAAAAGATTAAATATTAATTGACAATATTTTCTTTAAAAGGTACAAATCGCATCATAAATTTGGATACGGCTTTTGGGTACGACTTGCCTGGGATGTGAAATATGAATTATCCGATGATAGGAATGGGGGGGGGGCGGACGGCGTTGGGTGATTGGCGCGCTGTTGGGGTTGGCCGTATGTTTTCCACCCGTCTTGAATAAGGTTTTTGGCCAGGAATCGCACACGTTACAATTAAGCGTTCCGCGGCAACGTTTTACCGGCGTCGATATGCAGTCCGCGTATGGTTCGGCACTTGAACTCTATTTGTATCCCAGCACGCCGGGAGCAAGTATTACCGAGTCACACATTGTAAGCCAGAGCGATGAAGCGGATATGGTGATGTGGTGGCAGGTAAATTATACGCATTACAAGGTTGACGGGATTTTTCCATGGGACCCGAATTTGGTTCAAAACAGCCGAGAGTGGCTGGAGGTAGCTGGAACACTTGAAGGTGGGAGTGGGAGCGGTGGCGAAGAAAGTAGTCAGGAGCGGAATAATAGCTTTGTAGCGGATGTTGTTGCGGCTGATTTAGATGTAGATGACGTGGATGAAACGACAGAAGAAACAATAGGATCATTTTTCGCGGCAGAAACGGGAGTTGCAAAACTGACTGTCAATTCGCTTCAAATAAAGGAAGCGATTGGAAATCTTAGACGTGTAGAGCTCCATAAAACTCAAGCTGGCGCGAATGTGCACGTCTATTCGGATTCTGCATTAGCAACCGAAGTTAAAAAGTGGCCTGTAATATTGGTTCAAGGACAATTACCGAAAGACTTTTATGTTGCTTCGTCTGTCGCAAGTGACAATCCTCGCGATATTAAGTTTGAAGCTCGGAGTTTTAGATTGGATACAGGCGGATATGCGTCTGATCGCGTTAATTTGACATCAGTCAAGGTAATTATAAAAAAAGACGAGCTCGATATAACTGACAGTATTCATGATGTAATCGTCGGAAACGCAATAAACTTGGTGGTTGATGTAGAGCCTGCAATATTAAGCCAAGAAAATGTACAATGGTATATACCAGGAGAAATTGTTGCAAATTGGCAGGCCAATGTCGAGCATTCTATTTTGACTGAAATAGAGCCTTGGGATTTGCAATGCGAAAATATTTTATTTTATTGGGTGGATGGGTGTGATAATCGAGTTTTGAAATGCGAAGTAAAAATCGAAGGAAAAACTTTTGAAGGAAATACAACATTCAATGTTAAGAGACCGGTATCCGCATTAACAATTTCTCAAGGAGCAGTAGATGTTGGGCTGGTCGATGGGAAGAAGGCATTGCACTTAGGTTCTTCATCGAACCCCGGAATAGTTGTAGTCCGTACGATTTCGATTCCTGCTGGATTTTCTGGCGCTACAGAATGGGTTCAACTTTGCTACCCTGCAGATCGACACTTAATAGATGGAGAATGGGAAATATGGAGTGGATCTGGTTTAGATGATACGTATCCCTACAGTGTCGGCGATTATTTTTCTGATTCTCCGGGAACACCATTGCTTTTTGAGTATTCAAAGGTGACATGTAATAATTCCTCCGAAATATATCTTCTGTTTAAACCTTCAGGGCAAGATTCAATATATGTGCCGCTCAAGGTCGTTAATTGGAGTTGGTCAGGTGAGGCAACTCACCAAGTGTTTGAGTGGATACCAGGTACCAGTTCAGTTCCACCTGCTATATCGGCTGACACCACGCGATATCCAGCATGGAGTCAAAGAGTGCAAGATGGCGTTTGGAGAAAAGAAAACCAATTGAAAAGGAAAAAATAATGATAAACATACTTTATAATTCTAAATTTTTTTATATTTGTTTGTTTTATATATTGTTATTTGATGTTAATGCGCAAACTAATAAAATAGAATTAGATGAACAATTATGGGGTGATGCGAGAGAAGGGTTTGCTTTATCGATGATACTCGATCAGAAAGAAGTGAAGGCAGGACTCCCTGTTATTTTGACAGTTATAATTAAAAACGTTTCACGCGAATCCCTTCCATTATTAGAAACCCAAACAGAACTTGACTTTGATTTTATTGTTTTAGATGAATCAGGAAAAAATGTAAATGAATTAAAATATCAAAAAGAATTATTAAAAATACCAATATTCCGATTGATTAAAATTACATATTTGCCTGAACAGATGAAGGAGTATAAGTTTTTCCTTAATAGGCGATTTGATATGTCTGTTATAGGAAAGTATAAAATACAAGCTCGAAGAAAAGTTTATAAAATTAAAGGAGAAGGAGTAGATTTTGCACTTTCACGTGAAGAAATTTTAACAATTAAGTAATTCTTTAGAAGGGAATCTATGCAATGAGGCTAATAAAGGCATTCCTTTATAATTTGCTTTTATTAGTATTGATTTTTAAATGTATATTTTGTCCTTTATATGCAGTAGAGGCGACAGGATATACTTCAATTTCTGCTATTTCCAATACATTCGAAACTGCCGTCTTCTTTTTCCAAAAAGCAGACTTTGAAAAAGCTTTGGACATCTGCGACACATTGATCGAAAAAAATGATTTGAGACGCGTAGATGCGTATGAGCTTAAAACGCGGATATACGAACAGACGAAACGCTTTCCGGAAGCTTTGACTCATTACGACCGCCTGCTCAGAATGGCCATCACGCAATTGGACAGGAACGAAATCCGCGCCAATATGGCCCGTATCAAGGCTCTGGAGATGAATGATCCGCGGGGATTGGAAGAACTGCAGAAGCTATCGCAGGCGCCGTTATCAAAGCCTCTCCTGACCCGAGTCCGGTACTGGTATGCCGGCGCCTTGCTTAAGCAGCGGAAACTCCCGGAAGCCGCGGTTGAATTCAAGCGGTTTATTAAAGACTTTCCCGAAACCGTTGAGATCGATCTGGCAAAAGGTTATCTTGTTCAGTGTGAAACCTCCATCAAGGATCAAGAAGCTCGAAACCAAAAGCATCGCGTTGATCTGGAGGCACGGCAAAAGGCCGCGGAGGCGGTAAAGTCCGCCGTCAAGGCGCCCGATCGATCGGTCGTGCTTTTCCAGGAAGCCGAAGCTCTGAGAAAAGAGGGCAACTACAAGGACGCCGCCAAGAAATATGAAGCTATCCGCTTTCAGGGTTTTGGCCCCAACCTTGACAAGGCACTGGCCAGGTTGGGCGGCTGCCGCTATGCCCTTGGCGACGTGCCTGCCGCCATGGAGGCTTGGGAAGGCGCCTTGAAACTTCCAGCATCCCCAACCAATGCCGCCATTCGCGCATCCTGTTTGATGAGTTTGGGATCCGCTTACTTGAATGATTTGACCGACCCCGTCAAAGCCGGTAAACGGTTCGAGGAATTACTGGCCCGCTACCCGGACAGTACAAACGCGGTTGAGGCTTCGGTCAAATGGGCCATTGCCTTACTGTACCAGGACCGACCCAAAGAGGCGGAGCGTCTGTTGCTGGCCGCCCAGGAGAAGCGAGGCAAGCCACCCGAAGGGCCAAGAGATGAAATCAGGCGTTTGCTTCAGATATGCAAAGGCGGGCAATGGGGGTTGCTCGCGACACTGAAAGACCGTAAAAGGAATGCCGAAGTGGAACGTTGGCTGCGGCTGGCAGAACTGCAATTCGCGGCTTACGATTACAAACGGGCGTGGAAGGCTTACGACCAGGTGGTGAAGCTTGGACCTGCCGGCGGAGAAGGCGGTTATGCGCTCATGCAGTCAGCGCGGTGTTGGAATCAGTTGGGAGAGCATGACAAAGCTTTATCACTGTATAAATTATTCAAAGACGAGCCTTATAACACCAGCCCTTACGCGGACGACGCGCTGATCCGGGCCGGCGTAATCCAGGTTTCGTATAAGAACAACCTGAAGGCCGGGGCCGGGCTCTTCCGGTATGTAACTGAAAATCTTCAGGGCGGCGACATGGCCCCGATGGCTTACTTCCGCCTGGGAACGATTTTAATGTGGCAGCGGGATTGGGCGCAGTCCAAGGAGGTTTATCAAGCTTTTATCCGTTTATATCCCAATAACCCTTGTGTTCCATATATTAAGAATATTCGACTGAAGGAGATTGAAAGATGTCTGGCAAAGAAGCTGTGAGCGATCGCGCGGATCTGCGATCCTACCTCCAGTTGTCCCCCCGAACTCCGCCCCCCCGAGCCCCGGACCGGGCACCAGAGACCTGCCTCGAATCTCGCCAGGTCACGGTGCCCGCTGCGCCCCGAACCCGAACCCTCTTCCCCCCCCTTTTTCATTTGACTCCTTCCCCCGTCCTGCTAATGTATAACCCCTTATCTAGAAGAGGAATATAAGACCATGAAGCAGTTATTTCAGCCCCACAAGAAGAAACGGCAGCGCAAACTCGGGTTTCGCTCGCGCATGAAAACGGCAAACGGCCGGAAGGTTCTGGCCCGCCGCCGCCAGAAGGGCCGCGCCAAGCTCACGATCTGATCCCGGCGATGGTCGCGACAACTCCAGACGGCCAGGATAAGGCCGGTTCCGCCGGCAAAACCGGGCACGGACTCTCTCGCGATCAACGTTTGACGCATTCTCCTCTTTTTTTCGAGACCTACGAAGCGGGTCTGTGCCGGCGTGGCCGGCTGATGACCCTCTGGATCCGCAAGCAGCCCGACGCCTCCCTTCGCATGGGAGTGGTTGCAAGCCGCCGGGTGGGCGGGGCCGTGCAGCGGAACCGGGCCAAGCGGCTGCTCCGGGAAGCCTGGCGCCTGAACCGGCACCGGTTTGCGGGCGGGGTGGACGTGATCCTGTCGGCCCGCTCCGACATTGTCCGGGTGACGCTGGACGATGTGGTTCGCGAGCTGATGTATCTGGGGTCCAAGACAGGGCTGCTGAACCGGAAGGAGGCCCCTTGAGCCGGTTACTGATCGGATTGGTCCGGTTGTACCAAATCAGCTTGTCCCCGCTCCTGGGGAACAGCTGCCGGTTCGAGCCTTCCTGCTCCGCTTTTTTCATTGAAGCCGTCCGCCTCCACGGTGCGTGGAGAGGGGGCTGGATGGGGCTTCGCCGTCTCTTCCGCTGCCATCCGTTCCACGCCGGCGGGTATGACCCGGTTCCGGCAGCGTATCCGTTCAAACCTGGAAAGTGACATGAACATCAGTAAAAAATGGACCAAGACCGACCTGTTTGTGATCGGCATTCTCTTCGCCCTCCTGTTGGGCTGGGGCCCCCTGTGGGCCGTGATTTCCAAGCATGTGCCCGGCGCTTCGGCCCCGGTTGCCGCCCCGGTCTCGACGAACCAGATCGCCTCCCTGGCGGGTCCTTCGGTTGAATTGAAGGCGGCGCCCGCCGAACCGGCCGCTCCCGGCGAGGTTGCGCCCGCGGCCCCCGCCGTGCCGGCCGCTCCCGCCGCCCCCTCCGCCGCAGTCCCTCCGGCGGTTGTTCCGGCCGTTGCGCCGGTTGTGCAGGCGGCTCCTCCGCCCCCGGATGCCGCCCTGGTCGCGGCCCGGAGGGATGCCAGCAACGTGGTGGTGCTGTCCAACGGCCTGGTTCGCCTCAGCATCAGCCGCCTCGGGGGCGGCATTGTCTCCGCCGAACTGCTCCAGTATCCGGTGACCCCCAAGGATCCCGAGCCGCTGGTTCTGGATTTTGCCGCCGAACCCGCCCTGGCCCTGGTCCGGGGGCCGGCCGCCCCGGGCGCGTCCGACGGGCTGAAGCCGTTTGCCGGGGAACGGATTTATGACATTCGCGTGTCGGCCGATGGGCGCAGCGCCACCCTGACGGCTCCCGGCGAGGCGGGGCTGAAGCTGGAGCGCGTCCTGACGCTGGGCGATGATTACCTGCTGACCCTTGAGGACCGTTTCATCAATGGCGGCGCCGCGCAGACCACGCTTCCCGAATACGGGCTGCAGGCCGGGGCGCTGTATTTCAAGTCCCCGGCGAGCGGCGGAGCCGCGCAGGGTCCTTACCTGGGCATTGACACGCTGTCATCCGCCGGCGGCGAAGATGTCCGCACCTGGGGTAGCAGCAGCTTTTTCAGCCGCAAGGAGCAGCTGTCCGATTTCTTCCTTCCCATCGAACGGCGCGGCGGCGGGTGCGACAGCGGCAAGCCGGCTCTGGTTCAGCCGCTGCCGGTCGGCATTCGCCATCCCGTGATGGACCGCACCGAGTGGCTGGCGGTCAAGAACAAGTTCTTCACCCAGATCCTGGTGCCCGAGGAGGGAGCCGCCGGGTTTGTGCTGGGGGCCGAGCGCACGGTGCCGCCGCAGGAGAACGCCACGCTTCCCAATTCCTGGTCCACGGCGCCCCTGATTTCGGGGGTGTCGGCCGTGCTGATGATGGACCCCGTGATGGCGAACCCCGGGGAAACGGTTGTCCGGAAGGTGAAGTATTACGTCGGCCCCAAGGATTATTCGCGCATGGAGGCCATGGGCAACAAGATCGAGATGATCATGGAGTTCGGGATGTTGCGCTCGGTATGCTGGCTGCTGCTGGTCTGCCTGAAGGGCCTGTATGCCGTGATCCCGAATTACGGCGTGGCCATCATCCTGCTGACCATCCTGATCCGCCTGATCTTCTGGCCGATCACGCACAAGAGCACCGAGAGCATGCGCCGCATGCAGGAGATCCAGCCCCTGATCGCCGCCCTGCGCGAGAAGTACAAGGACAAGCCGCAGAAGATCCAGGAGGAGACCATGAAGCTCTACAAGGAGCACAAGG
>CAYZVY010000082.1:0-16523 GCA_964481675.1 uncultured Verrucomicrobiota bacterium | reverse complement strand
TACACCCGGGCCGAGCGGGACTTGGCCCACTCCCGGATCTTTTTCTTGGCGCCGGTCCACCCGGATTTGTCGATCCGCTCTTCCAGGAAGCGGTCATACAGCGCGAGCAGCATATCCCGGAAACGATCGATTTGCGCAATCCGGGACTGGAACCGGCTCATGGGGTCGAGGTTCCCGCGTTCTTCGGGAACCGAGAGGCTGCGGCAGATGAAGCCGTCAGCATCGAACATGCACTTCCACAACTCATCGCCCAGCCCGAAGGTGAGCCGGCACTGCTTGAGCTTTTTGCCTGACAGCAGGCAGGTCTTGGCCTCCGCGCTGCCCATCGGCTCCCCGTTCCGGAGCACGGTGACATGTGCGCCGCTTCCCTCGTGCATGAAGGTCAGCGGCCCTTCCAGCAGCACGCCGAGGCTGCCGATTCCGGGCATCGGCACCGTGCCGCGCCCGGTTTCCGCCTGGAACCACAGCCAGGTCAGGAAATCGCGCCCCGGCTGGGCTTCCATCAGCGAGTCGTCCACATCGGGGGAAAAGCTGACCGGCATCAGGTCCTGCACGTCCACCTTGCGGAGCCGGGCCGCGGCCGTTTCGGGGGTCAGGGGCGTGATGCTGAAGCCCAGCGTCTGCTGGACGCGGGCCACCAGCAGGTCGGACGTGGCATCGTTCATCGCGCCCGCATACAGCATGTCGGAGCCCGGCTGGTGGACCACCGGGATCGCCTTGAGCTGGGGCGGCATGGCCGGCAGCAGCCGCTCCGTGACCGCGTCGCGGATTTCGGCCCGCTTGCGCCGGTTCAGGAAGGGCTGCCCGTCCGAGGCCGCCGCCGCGATCTCCTCCATGCGGCATTCCGCCTGGAGCAGGGACGTCGGGATCTTCCGCTGGCCGGTGCGCAGGGTAATGCGCACATAGCCGGCATAGAGGATGGACGCCTCGGTGATGTGGCGATCCAGCAGATGGCGGCCTGTCACCCACCCGGCGCTGATATCCGCCGTGATGGCTTCCAACCCGCCGGCCGCATGCGCGGCAAACCGTTTCACAAAATCATCTGGCAAAGGGCGGGGCAAATAATACAGGCGGAACCCCACCGTCCCGCTTTCAAAACCCATACAGCCTCACTGTCACTAACTTCATTCCCTCTTAGTTTGCCTGTAAAGCCGGCCAAATGAAAGCGTTTATTTACCCCCCCCGCGGCCGGTGCGGTTTACCGGACGACGATCACCGTGCCGTGCGGGGACTTAACGGATCATCATGACCGTGCCCAGCGGGGGCCCCGTGATGAAGACGGCGGTCCCGTTCGTGCCTGTGTAGGAGTAGGGTGCCGCCGATATTCCTCCCGCGACGGAATATTTGGAGGCGAACGCAGGCAAGTCCGCCATCTGTTCAACCGTAATGCCCACGGCCGTGCCGGAGGCGTACAGGCGGTCCAGGTGCCGCTGGGGCAGCTTCACTCCGACCGCGATGCGTCCGCCGCCGCCGCCGCCGCAGGCCCCATAGTATGTGGTGCTGCCGCCGTCCGCGATCATCCTCCCCGCCGGGCCCATGGCAAAACGCGCGCAGGTCACCCAGATGCCGCCGCCGGAGCCGGCTCCGGCGGGATAGCGGCCGTATCCGTTGGCGACGAGTTTGCCGTCCAGCTGCACCTCCTGCGCCAGGATGCGGATCGCGCCGCCGCCGCCCAGCGTGAACGCGTCCAGGTTGGGGTCGCGCCCGGGCGACCCCGGCAGGAACGGCGCGTTGGTGAAGCCGCAGCTGAACGTGCCGTTTTCGCCGCCCCTGCCGCCATAGCTTCCGCCCCATTGGCCGTTGCCGTTGGTGCCCCGCCCGGGGCCGTAGTAGTCGTGCACCAGGGCCGGGGTATACCGCGGAAGCCGGCCGAAGCCATGGTAATTGGCATCAAAGCCGCAGTTGGTGGCGACGGCCAGGTTCTGCAGGGCGAAGACGACCGGAGCGCCGCTCACCTGGTGACAGAACGGATAGATCCAGCTGTTCGTGCTCGCGAGGGTGGTGGTTCCGCCCACGGTCACCCGCGCGCCGCCTGCCTGCCAGTCCGGCGGATCGCCGCTGTAGCCGGCATACAGCGCCAGGGTGGCGGACCCGCCCAGGCGCAGGTCGCCGCCCACCGCCAGCGCCTGAAGGGAGGTCGTGTTCAATCCGCCCAGGGCCAGCTGGGCGCTGTCCGCCAGGGTCATGCCGCCGGCGACCGCCAGGCGATAGGCGTTTGTGTTGGCGGCGTCGATCGGCACGAGCGCCGTTGCGACGGTTCCCGTCCCGCCGATGAACAGCCTGGCGCTGTTCGACAGCGCCAGGGAGGCCAGCGCGAAGTCGCCGGGCCAGGGAATCGCCGCCGCCCCGTTGGTCATGATCACGCGGTCATACACGCCGGGAATGGCGACGCCGTCCCAGTTGTTCGATGCGAACCAGTCGGAGGACGCGCCGCCCGCCCAGACCAGGTCGCGCGCCCCCGGCGCCGGCTCGGTGAAGCAGGCCACCACCGCGCGGGGCCGGTCCAGGACCAGCGTGATCTGGCTGTTCGTCCGGTCCGCGAACGGCATGTCGCCCACCCAGTGGAGGAAGGAGCAGCCGGCATCCGGCACGGCCGTCAGCGTGCAGGCGCTGCCGTTGGTGTACCACTCGTTGTAGTCCTGGACCAGGGAGCCCTTGCCGCCCGACCGCGCCCACAGGCGGTGCTCCAGCCCGCCCCAGGACCAGGTCAGCCAGGTGTCGCCCGTGATGTCGATCGTCACGTTCGTCCCGGATCCCGAGACGCTTTCCGAGGCGTTGGACCACGTGTAGCCCGTGCAGGAGAGGCGGGACTGGCCGGCGCTGCCGGGAACGAACGCCGGCGAGACGGCCGTGCAGGCAAGCGCCCCCGGCAACTGCGGGCCCGTGCCGTAGTCGGGCGTGACCGTGCCCAGCGGAGAGGGGCTGCCCGCCACCGTCACCTGGTACGACCCCGTCTGCTGCCGGCTCAGCCAGACCGCGGTGCCCGGCTTTCCGTGCATGGCGTAAAGCGGGTTGGACAAGTTGTCGGTGTTCATGCCATTGGTGACGTTGGCCAGGGTCGGGTAGGGCGAGGTGACCGGGTCCGTCATGTTGGTGGTGACGATGATCAGGTTCGAGGCCGTTCCCGTGCCGTACAAGGCGTCGAGCTGCCCCGCGGTCGGCGAGTTCGTCATGATGGCGATGCGGCCGCCACCGCCTGCGCCGCAGGACCCGTGCTGGGTTGCGTTGCCGCCCCGCGCGCTGATTGCCGCGCCCGCGCCGGATGCCGTCAAGGAGGAACACGTCACCCAGACGGAGCCGCCGGAGCCGGCGCCCATGGTGTTGCCCTGGTTGTTCAGGCCGTCCGCCAGCAGTTTCCCTTCCAGAAAGACGTCATGTGCCAGGATGCGAATCGCCCCGCCGCCCAGGCAGAGACCGGCCGTGAAGGCATTCCCCGGCGAACCCGGCCGGAAGGGAGCAAAGTCAAACCCGTAGGGGGGGCGGCTTGTGCCGCCGCCTTTGCCGCCGTAGCTGCCGCCGCTGGACGAGGCGGCCGGAGCGCCGGGGCCGCAGTAGATGTAGGGCACGGCCCCCGCGACGCTCAACACGCCATGGCCGCGCCCCGTGGCGTTGAAGCCCGTATTCGTGGCAATCGAGAGATCCTGCAGGTCGAAGATGACGGGGGCGCCGCTGACCTGATGGCAGAACGGATAGATCCAGGTGTTCGTCCGCGCGAGGGTGGTGGTCCCGCTGACGGTCACACGGGCGCCGCCGTTCGAATAGGTTGCCACCGTGTTTGTCGAGCCGGTATACCCGGCATACACCGCCATCGCGGCCGCGTTGGTTGCCAGCAGATTGCCGCCCACCGCCAGATAGGAACGGTACTCGCTGTTCAGCCCGCCCACGGTCAGCTTTGCGGCGTGCTCCAGCAGGACCGATCCGGTGACGGTCAGGCCGAAGGGCTTTGTTCCGTCCAGGGTAACCGGCGCTTGCGTGAACTCGGTGGCGCCGGCGCCTCCGACGTGCAGGAAGGCGTTGGACGACAGGGTCAGTTGCGCGACCGTGACTTCGGCCGGCAGAAGGAGGCGGATGTCCCCGTTCGTCAGCGTGATGGTGTCGGCCGGCCCGGGAATAGCGGTGCCGTCCCATGTCGCGGGATACAGCCAGTCGCCCCCGGCGCCTCCGGGGTTCGCGGTCAGGCTGCGCGGGGCGGCGCCCGCGAAGCAGGCGACCAGCGACCGGGGGCGGTCCATCGTCAGCGTGACTGCCGCGTTCGAGCGGTCCGCGTAGGGAACGTCACCAAGCCAATAGAGGAACGTGCAGCCGCCGCCGGGAGAGGCGGTCAGCGTGCAGGCGCTGCCGTTCGTGTACCACTCGGCATAGTCGGAGACAACCGTTCCGTTCCCTCCCGAGCGTACCGTCAGCCGGTGCTCCAGCCCGCCCCAGGTCCAGGTGAGCCAGGTGTCGTTCGTGATGTTGAGCGTCACGTTTGTGGCCGACCCCGAAGCCGCCGCTCCCGCTTCGTTGGACCAGGCGTAGCCCGTGCAGAAGAGGCGGGACTGTTCGCTTGAATGGGGGACAAATCCCGGGGAGACCGCGGAGAAGGAGGCCGGTCCTTCCGGCATCTTGCCCGTGCCGTAGGCGGGGCTGGTGGCCACGGCGACCGTGGCGGTCGGGGAGGGGCTCCCCCCCACGACCACCTGATGCCCATCGCCCTTGTTGCGCAGCCAAACCGCCGTTCCGGGCTTTCCGTGCGAGGCGTAATCCGGGTTGTAGGTAAACGAGAGATGCACCCCGCCCGTCGCGTTGGCCAGGAGCGGGTAGGGAGACAGGACGGGGTCCATCATATTGGTGGTGGTGACGATCAGGTTCGGGGCTGTTCCCGTATTGTAAAAGCTGGCGAGCTGGTCCGCGGTCGGGCTGTCCGTGAGGATGGCGATGCGCCCGCCGCCGCCGGCGGCACAGGAGCCATGGCCGGAGGCGTTTCCGCCTTTCGCGCTCACCGACGCGGCCGTTCCAACGGCCGTGAAATTGGAGCAGCTTACCCACACGGAGCCGCCCGCTCCGGCGCCGTTACTGAATTCGCTGTGGGCGGCGCCTTCCGCGAGCAGTTTGCCTTCCAGGCGGACGGCGCCGGCCAGGATGCGAATCACCCCGCCCCCCATGCCGGTGGCCGTCTGCGTGCTGTTCCGCCCCGGGGACCCCGGCCAGTAGGGCGCAAACAGATAGCCATAGACGGCGCGGGAGACGCCGCCGCCTTTGCCGCCGTAGCTGCCGCCGATGTTGGACCCTGACGCGGCCGCGCCCAACCCGTAGTAGGTGGCGCCAACCACGCTATGGCCGCGCCCGGTGGCGTTGAGTTGGGCGTTGGTGGCGATAAACAGGTCCTGCAGGTCAAAGATGACCGGTGCTCCGCTGATCTGGTGGCAGTAGGGATAGATGGCGGCCGGGAGGCCCGCGTTGGTGTAAAACGCCAGCACGGTGGCGCCCGCCACCGTCACCCGCGCCCCGCCGTTTGAATACGTCGCCACGACGTTGGTCGGGCCCGTATAACCGGCGTAGATGGCGAGCACGCTGGCGTTCGTCGCGCCATTGTTGGTCAACATCAGGTTCCCGCCAATGGTCAGGTAACTCGGGCACAGCTGGTTGAGCCCGCCGATCGCCAGGCCGCCGCCGTTGATCGTGAGCGTCCCGGCGACGGCGAGGCCCACCGCGTCCGTCCGGTTCGTGTCCAGCGGGGCCCGCCAGTGCATGGTGGTGTTCGTCCCTCCGACGGACAGCACGGCGTAGCGGCTGATCAGGAGCGAGGCGGCCTCGCCCGTGCCGTCAAGCCTCACGACCTTGTTCGTCGGGATCACCACGTCATCGGTGGAGGTCGGCACGCGCGACAGGTCCCAATTGCTCGCGATCTCCCACCGGCCCGTGGAGGCGCCTGTAAAGGTGAGCACCTGGAGCGGCATCTGGAAGCTCTCCAGGGAGGACCAGACCGTGCCGGCGAGATTGGACGCCAGGATGATGTATTGACAGGATGTCAGAGGCGTGAGTCCGCTGACAGCATTCGAGAAAAGCCCGCTCTGCTGGCCCATGGGCACGATGTTGGTCGCGCCGCCGACAGGCCACCAGTAGAACCAGACGGTCGGCGTGTCCAGGCCCGTATCCGTCACGGCCCCGCGCAGCAACGCCGAGTAGGGGTTGTTGATGGTCATCTCTCCCGTGTTCGTCACGGCCGGCAGGTACACCGTGGTAAAGGCCTGCGTGGCCGACCAGGCCGCTCCGCCCGCCGCATTCGTCGCGTAGCACCGGTAGACATAGGTGCTGCCGGAGAGCAGGCCGGCGAGGGTGGTGCTGAAGCTGTCACCCTTGACCCAGGCATCGCCCAGGGAGACGACATGCGGCCAGTCGCCTGTTGCGGCGGTGCCGGCATCCGAGGACCCCCAGCAGAAGGCGACCTCGGTCTGGGGCGAGTCGGCATCGTTCAGCACCTTTCCGTTCAGTGTGCTGGTCGTCACGCCCGTGGCGGTCGCGGGCAGAACCTGGACACCCAGGATGCCCTGCGCCGGGCCGTAGGCGGTAAACGTGGTGTCCGTCACCTGGTTGGCCCAGCTGGCCCAGAGCCAGTTGGAGCTGCGCTCCACGCCGGTCATCCGGACTTCATCGATCCGGCCGTCGAAGCGTTGAGCGGTCCATCCGGAGCCGCCCGCGCCGATCTGGAGGACGCCGCCGTCTCCGCCCGCCGTCGCGTTGGGGATATTGGTGGTGAGGGTTCCGTTCACATAAAACCGGCCGGTTGTCCCGTTGCGCGTGTAAACCACGTGCGACCAGGCGTTGTCGGGGACGCCCACCGAATTGGTTCGCCACGCCCCGCCTGCCCAGAATTGCAGCCGGTTGTCCGCATTGGTGGCGAGGGTGAAAATAAAGCCGTTGTTGCCGCTTGAATACGAGCCGATGATGGCCTGCCAGTCGTTGGTCAGCGGATCGGGGCGGATCCAGGCGCTGAGTGTGTAGGCGTTGGTCAGCGTGAAGCGGGTGCTGTCGGGAATCTGGACACAGTCGAAGTCCTGGTCGAAATCGTCGGCGCCATCGATCAAGCCGCCGGACACCGGCGTGACGGTGCCGATGGCGGTGCCGTTAAAGCGGTTGCTGGTGGAGTCCAGGGCGTTGGATTGCGCCATGTGCCAGACGCCGATCTCGCTGGCGTCCCAGGTGGAGCCGTTCGTCGCATAGGCCGGCGCGCCTGCCCCGCTGTTTCCCCAGCAGGCCCAGATCGTCGTATTCGTTCCGGACACCAGCGGCACCCGGACCCAGACGCAGGAGGTTCCGTTTGTGTCCCACTTTTCGATTTCATAGCTCAGCTCGTCCGTCCGGTTGCTGCTTGCGAAGCGCAGATCCGCGCCGGTTGAGGGCGAGCCGAAGGTCGTGTAGCTGAATCCGGCGAGATGGGTTCCCAGCGTGACGAGCACCGGGAAGTTCGTCAGCGGTTCAGGCTTGTCATAGCCGCTGAGCGTGATCGGGAGGGCCTTGGCCCAGCCGCCGTAGTCCACGGCCCGGGCCGGCAGGATGCCATTGAATAACAGGATGGAAGCAAACGCCAGTCGAATCAGTTTCATGATCCCTCCTTCATGACCGCGGAAAAGCAGGCAGAACATATCTTTTATGGTAGGGTTTTTGAAGGTTGCGAGCAACACTCAAAACTTGATGTTTCCAGCCGAAATCTGACACGCGCCGGTCACGGTTTGACGCGGATTTGGCGTACGAAAGCGTTGGTCCGGAGGCCGAGCCCGGCCAGGTCCGCAACGGGCGGCCGGCCGGCCAGGCGCACGTTTTGAATGAGCACGTCCTCCACCGGATGCGCCGCGTCGAAGCCGAGGATGGTCGAGGGCGGCATGACGGCGCCGTGGACGGTGACGTTTTCCACCCGCACGTTGCGGATCAGGCCCGGCTCCGGATCGTTTCCCCAGATATCCTTGACGATGCCGAACCAGAGCAGCTGCGGCGCGCGGGTGAGGGCGTTATGGGAGCCGCCCAGGCTCGCGGCGTTGAAGTCGCCGATCTCGATGCCGTCAAAACGGACGTCGGAAATCAGCGAGCCGTCGCACACGCGGATGCCCAGGCCCCAGTGGCGGGCGTAGACGATGGCGCAGTTCAGGAAGCGGATGCGGCTGACGGGCGAGCGGGTCTCGTAGGTGATGCCGAGCGCGAAGCCCCAATCCGCCCAGAGCGTGCAGTTTTCGACGGTGATGTCTTCCGCGGGCTTGCCGGGGCTCAGGGTTTTGACGACGATGCCGTCGTCATGGTTCCGCACGAAGCAGTTGCGCACCGTCACCCGGCTGGAGTTGCAGCTGTTGATACCGTCGCTGTTCAGGCGGCCGCTGATGATCCGCAGGTCGTCCACGCGCACGTCTTCCGAATCATTGATCGAGACATTCCAGTTGGGCGTGTCCCGGAGGGTCACGCCGTCCAGGCGGATGGCCTTCGACCCCCAGACCCGCACCAGGTTTTCGCCCGGGTGCGGAACGAGGCTGCCGTCCAGGATGCCCCGGCCCCGGAGGGCGGCGTTCCTGACGTTCTGGAATCCGACGGCGCTGCCGCTGTGGAAGGTTACCTGCCATTTTTCGCTGTAGGTGCCTTTGTCGGCCGGGTCGAGGACCGCCTTGACCACCGCGCCGCCGGCGAGGTAGACGGTCTGCCCGGATTTCACGATCAGCTGGGTGACCACATGCGTGCCGGGGCCGAAATAGAGGCAGTTGGGGTCGTTGGGTTTCGGCGCGTCCGTTTCGGGCGCGCCGATGAACAGGTGGAGCGGCTGCGCGTCGAGGCCGTCCAGCATCAGGGTGAGGTGTTGCGGCGCGTCGAGGCGGAAGGAGACGGCGCCGTTGGTGACGACGGGCTGGAGGCCGGCCTTGGCCGGCCAGAGGGCGGCCGTCTTGAAGGGGCGCGCCGGTCTGATGACGATGTCGACCGGCGCGGCGAGATCGAAAATGGCGAAGGATGCGCGTTCGCCGACGGGGTCGGGTTCGTGTGACCACAGGCCGGGTTTTTCCAGGATTTTGGCGCGGACCCGGGCCTGGTACACGAAGACCGGCTGGCCGGCGACGTCGAGGGTGAAGTCGGGGGACGGGATTTCCTCTTTCGGCGCGGGCCAGATGATGGCGGGCGGAGGTGTTTGCATGTTCATGGGCCCATTCTTGAATAAGTTTCCCCCAAATGCTAGTTTTTCCGCAACAAGGAGATGCCCATGCCCGCGACGGACCGGATCACCCCCTATCAGGCCGATTATCTCAAGACACTTGAAACGGATGCCATTCCCTTCTGGCTGCGCCATTCGCCCGATCGCGAGCATGGCGGATTCCTGACCTGCCTGGACCGCGACGGGTCCGTGTATGACACGGAAAAGTTCATGTGGCTGCAGTGGCGCATGGTTTGGATGCTGAGCGACCTGTATGTCAAGCTGGAGCGGAACCCCGAATGGCTGGCGCTGGCTGAAAGCGGCTACCGGTTCCTGATGAAGCACGGGCGCGACGACAAGGGGCGCTATTATTTTGCGCTGAATCGCGAGGGGCAGCCCAGCATGGCGCCGTATTCCGTCTTTTCGGAATGCTTCGTGGTCATGGGGTGCGCCGCGCTGTACCGGGCGAACGGCGATCCGGCGGCCAAGGCCGAGGCGCTGCGCGCCTATGCGGGCTATCTGGCGCGGGAGGACCGGCCGAAGGGGGAGTGGACCAAGGAGATGCCGGGGCGGAAGCCGATGCGGTCGCTCGGGTTCTACATGATGAAAGTCAATCTCCAGATGGTGCTGCGGGAGTGCCTGGGCGACACCTCGCACGACGCCGAGCTGGCGAAGACGGTGGATTTTGTGCTGCAGGCGTTCTGGGATCCCGGGCGGCGCGTGCTGTTCGAGAACGTCGGCCTGGATGGCCGGTTCGACCTGGAGAGCATGGCGGGGCGGCATCTGAATCCGGGCCACGCGCTGGAGGCGATGTGGTTCATCCTGCACGCGGCGAAGGCGCTGAAGCGGGCCGACTGGATTCCGCGCGCCGCCGACATCATCCGGGCGGAGCTGGAGTTCGGGTGGGACAAGGAGCACGGCGGGATCTATTACTTTATGGATGTACTGGGCAAGCCCCACGTGGAACTGCAGTGGAACATGAAGCTCTGGTGGGTGCACAACGAGGCGCTGCTGGCTGCGGCGATGGCGTACCGGATGACGGGGCAGGAGCTTTTTGCCGACTGGTTTGACAAGCTGCACGACTGGACCTGGGCGCGGTATCCCGATCCTCAATACGGGGAATGGTTCGGCTACCTGGACCGGGAGGGCAAGCCCACCCATTACATGAAAGGCGGCAAGTGGAAGGGCTTCTTCCATCTGCCCCGGATGCTGCTGGTGCTGGGGCAGCTGGAGAAATAGCGGATAGCGAATAGCGGATGCAAGAATTCGCTATTCGCTATTCTCCCAGCAGATCCGCCAGCTGGTTCAGGCTCCGGCCTTGCACGCCCGGCCGGGTGGCGCGTTCCAGCAGCCCGGCGTCGTCGGAGGCCAGGAAGCAGCCTTCATAGCGCGGCGCGTAGAAGTCCAGGTCCTGCACGATGGCATCGTCGGCCCGCTGGTCGCCGCGGCCGCCGCCGGAATAGATGACTTTCAGCCGCGGCGTCCGGTCCGTTTCGGAACGCTCGGGGCCGTCGAAATAGAGGCGGATGTCGATGTCGTGCGAGGGCGCCAGGGCCAGGGCCAGGCGTTCGGCCAGTTCCTCGCGGGCGCGGGCGCCCGGCTGGCCGTTCTCCAGCCAGCCCTGGAACAGGTCCGGGCGCGAGAGCAGCAGGTTGTGGCCGTCGACGACCAGGAGCAGCCGCACCTGTGGCAGCGCCAGCTTGTGGCGGAGCCGGTCCGCCGGGGCCTGGCCGCCCGCGGGCGCGGTCGGAATCAGGCTCTGGAGAAGCTGGTGCCGCTTGTCCGCGAGGCGCCGGCCGAGTTCCTGGGTGAAACCGGGAACGAACAGGTTGAAGGTCTTGGCGTCGCCGTCCAGAAAGGCGCGGACGGCTTCCACTTCGGCGACCGATTGAGCCAGGTTCACCCGGGCGAACAGCGCATTTTCGGCGCTTCCGGCTGCGGCCGGCTCGCCCAGCAGCGTGCCGAGCTGCTCGATTTCACGGTCCAGCGCCTCGGCCAGCTCACCCAGGCGCGGGTGGCGGTTCAGCGCGTTTTTCAGCGCCTCCCGGACCTCGTCCCGCGCCTGGCGCAGGGACTCCAGCCGCTTGCGCAGCTCCTGCCGGTTTCCCATGGCCCGGTCCCGCTCGGCCTGCTGGCGGATCGCCTCGCGCACGTCGTTCAGGAGGGTGGCGGTGGTCTTGTGCGTCCGCGCGGCATGCTCCATTTCGCGCAGGGGCAGCAGCCAGCGCCGGCTTTCGGAGGCCAGCTCCGCGGAGAGGCCTTCGCGGACGCGGCGATGCAGGTCGTCCTGGGCTTCGGCCAGCGTTTGCGCCGCCGCTTTCGCGCGGGCGTCGGCTTCCGCAGCCTGGGCTTTCAGTTCCCGGATCCGGGTTTCCAGCTCGTCAAGTTTGGCTCGGTGCTGTTCGCGCTCGCGCTGCAGCAGGGATTTGTCCTTTTCGGCCGACCGGTCCTCGCGCTTCGCCTGTTCCTCGAAGCGGCGCACCTTGGCGCGCAGTTCCGCCACCTCGGCGGAGTCGGCCGGCTTGTCATGCGATCCCGGAACGTGGCCTTTCAGCGCGGCCAGCCGGTTCAGGAAGGGCCCGAAATCCGATTCCAGCGAATCCCGTCCGGCGTCCGGCGTCAGGTCCCGGAAGCCGTCGACGTTGGGATGGGCCGCCAGATGTTCCCAGGCCATCTTCCGGACCTCGTCGCGCGGGTCCAGCAGCATGCCGGTCAGCAGGGCGGGCTCCCCGAAAAAGGCGCAGAAGGCGGGGAACCCATGCGCCAGGGCCTTGTCGGACAGCACCACGATCAGCTGGCCGAAGAGGCTGCCTTCGCGCAGCAGTTCGAGAAAGGCGGGGTCCGGCGGCCGCTTCAGCAGGAGCTGCGTTTTCAGCCGCTTGCGCAGGACGGGCGCGCTGTCGGGGCGGGGGGAAAGTCCCTTCATCAGCTCCGCCTGCGGGTGCGCATAGTCCAGGAGGGCTTTCGTCGGCACATGGTCCACCGCATCCTGAAGGGCTTTCAGGATGGGTTCGGGAATCGGTTTTCCATCGATTTCAATCATGCGGCTAGGCGCTCAGGCGCCCCTCCTTCCAGATAAAGGTGGTCATCAGCGAGGTCAGTTGCGCGACGATGGCGGCGACGTCCGCACGGCGCCGGATACGCAGGCCCGCGGCGTCGGCGATCACGCGGTAGTCCCGGAACTGGCGGCGGACGTCGACCATGGAGATGCGGTGCCGGCCGCCGACCCAGTGGTAGGCGCTGCGGACGATGACTTCCTCGTGACGGGCCAGGACGTCGCTCAGCGGCTCGCCGCCGCGGACGGGCGGGCGGCCATGGCAGGCGCGCCGGGCAATCTCGCGCAGGTCCTGCGTCATGCCGACGGCCGTTTCGCCCGATCCCGTTTCGCAGACCTTCAGGAATTCGTCCGTGATGCGCCAGCGGGGGCCCTTTTCATCCTTGCGGTCGATCAGGATGGCAAAGTATTGGGAGGGTTCGTCATGCCGTTCCGGATCCGCTTCGTTCCAGGCGTTCAGCAAGAGCCCTTTTTTCGACCAGCGGCTGAACAGCGGCTGGCGCAGGTTGGGGTCGTTGATGATGAAGGTATCCGAGTCGCCGATGTGGCCGATCATGCCCACCCAGTGCTCGAAGTCCTTGACCAGCAGGAGGGCCGGCAGCCCCTTCATCAGGTGCTGGCGAAGGCGCCCGCTGAAGTCCTCTCCCGCATGCTTGCGGTGCTCCGGCAGGAAATGGCAGTTGATGCGATAGGAGGCGGCGGCCCGGCGGATATCGTTTTCGTCGTGGCCGCGCTTGTATCGTCCCCAGTACGACAGGCCGCTGGCTCGCGCCACGGCATGCTGGTCCGCATCAATCCCCAGCACATGCAGGCAGTACGACAGGCTGCACGGTCCGCAATGACTGGGCGATTGAGACTGAGTGAAAAGAGTGCATTCGTCTATCATAGCCGTTTTTTCACGGGTTTTGGGTTCGAAGAGAATGTCGACCGAACGAAGAGTATGCCACACTTTTGCGGCAAAGACCAATTTTAACCGTTTAATTGTATGACAAAACACAGGAAAGCCTTGTCTTGTGCTTCCGAAAGACGGCAGGTAAAATGATAGGCATGAAGACTATTTCTGGGCGGATCATGCTTCCGGGACTTGCGTATATGGCCCTCGGAATGTCGGCACACGCAAGCGAACTACCGGCATCCAAGGAGCCTCGAAACATCATTCTCATGATTGCGGATGGTGCTGGATACCAACACTTTAATGCATCTTCTTTGTATTTAACGGGCATGTCGAACGGACTGGTGTGCGGGACCTTTCCGCTTCAGATGGCGGTGCAGACGTTCTCGGCCAGCGGGCGAGGGTATGATCCGCAGGCGGCGGCCACCAATCCGGCCTATGTGAAGCTGTATCCCACCGATTCGGCCGCCGCCGCCACGGCCATGGCAACCGGATATAAAACGTCTAACCGCTCGCTGGGTATGGATCGGGAGGGCCGGCGGCTCTCCAACGCCGTTGAAGTGGCCGCCGCGGCCGGCCGGGTTTCAGGGCTGATCACGACGGTTCCGTTCAGCCATGCGACGCCCGCCGCGTTTGCCGCCCATCAGCAGGATCGCGACCAGTATGCGGGGCTCGCGCGGCAGATGGTGGCGGAATCGCCGTTGACCGTCCTGATGGGCGGCGGGCATCCCGCGTATGATGAAAACGGGGAAAGCCGGACCTTGCGCAACTTCGATTTCGCGGGCGGCGGCGTGCAGTGGGATCAGCTCGTCAATCATCAGGCGGCGGGCGTGGCGGATGGAACCGGCGCGTCCAATCTCTGGACGTTTATCGGGGACAGGGACGGCTTTCTCAAGCTGGGGTCCGGACCCACTCCGCCCCGGGTGATCGGCGTGGCTCCCGTTTCCCGCACGCTCCAGCAGGAGCGGCGAGCCACCCGCGACTGGGACGGCGATGGCAGGACCAACCGGGCCGATGTGGCGGCCGCGCCGGCCTTCGGCGATCCGTTCACCACGACGGTCCCCACGCTGGCCGACATGACCCGCGGCGCGCTGAACGTGCTGGACGAGCATCCCCGCGGCTTTTTCCTGATGGTGGAGGGCGGAGCCGCGGATTGGGCGTCGCACAACAACGAGGCGGGCCGCATGATCGAGGAATTGCTTTCTTTCAATGAGGCGGTCCAGGCGGTCTGCGACTGGGTGGAAGGCCACGGCGGCTGGGAGCAGAACCTGGTCATCGTGACGGCCGATCATGAAACCGGCTATCTGCGGATCGGCGACGGGCCGACTGAAAAGGGCCGGATGCCGGCGCTGAGCTGGGCGCAGAAGGATCACACCAACCAGCTGGTTCCCCTGTTCGCGAAGGGCGCCGGCCTGGAGCGCCTGGCGGCGCGGAAGCGGGTGACCGATGCCGTGCACGGGCCGGTGATCGACAATACCGATATCGGCCGCGTGCTGCTGGAGCTGCTGGGGAGGCCGTGAGGGCTGGATGATTCTTTGGGGCCACGGGTCGGAAGACCCGTGCCACGCCAGTCGCAAGATGTGGCACGGCCTTTCCAGGCCGTGTCCCCAAATCAGCCAAGCGCCTACTTCCGCTTCAACGGCCTCGTCGAGCTGGACGCCCGCGCGGGAACCGGCGCCGGGGCCGCCGCCGCCGGCGCCTTGATTTCAACCGTGGCTTCGCGCGGGTGGGTTTGCGCGACCTTGAGATAGCCCGCCTGCTGCAACACGGCATACGCTTTAAGGATCTCGGTGGATGGCATCGTCGGCGCCGTCAGGAGCCGGATTTCCGTATGATAGCCGGCGCCGGCGCGTTTCACGGCCCGGGGCAAGCCGGCCAGCTCCACATCGTCCCCCTCCACGCGGAAGTGGGTCCCGTCCATGACTTCCACGGTGAGAACGGGCAGCGCGTCGTTCCCGGTCGCGCAGCCCGTGAAGGCGGCGGGGAGGGCCAGGCACGCCAGGATCAGCAGGGTGCGGAGAAGGGGATAAAGGGGGCGCGTGATTTTTTTCATGAGGAGGCCGCGGGGGTTGGGCGGTTGAGCAGGGTGCGCACGTGCGCCATCACGGCGTCCGCCGTGATCCGCTTCATGCACTGGGGTTCCTGGCAGGGGGAAAACCGGTGGTTCAGCATGTTCACGCAGGGGCTGCAGGCCAGCCCCGCCGTGATGGCGATTTTGTTCACCCCCAGCGGCCCGTAGAGCTGCGGGGTTTCCGGGCCGAACAGCACCACCTCGCCGATGGGGGTGAGGGACGCGAAATGGCCCGGCCCGCTGTCGTTGGTCACCAGCACGTGCGACAGCGTGTAAAGCGCGAAGACCTCCCGGAGCGTGGTGCGGCCGGCCAGGGACAGGCAGCGGCCCGACTGGCCGATCCGCGCCGCCAGCGCCTCGGCTCCCGCCTGCTCGGAGGGCGCGCCCGTCAGGATCACCAGGGCGTCCGGCCACTCGTCCAGGATGGTCCCGGCCAGCGCGATGAAGGAGTCGTCCGGCCAGCGGCGCAGGGGCAGCAGGTCGCTGCAGTTGGGGTTCAGCAGGACGATCGGACCCGCGGGGTCGCGTCCCGCCAGTTCCCGGATTTTGCCTCGCACCGCGTCCAGCTCTTCCGGCCGGGGCGTGAAGACGGGCAGGGGCCCCGGCGCGACCGCTTCCTTGAGCAGGGGTACCTGGTCGGGCGGAACGGCCAGCGCGCGGGTGAGGGCCAGGAACATGCGGCTCACGTGGTGCTGGAAATTGTAGTTCAACTCATGGGTGAACAGGCGGCCGCGGTAGGGGCCTTCCGCCGTGAAGTTCCGGTAACCGGAACGCCAGCGCGCCCCCGTGAGCCAGGCGATGATGGCCGAGGAGCGCGTCAGCCCCTCCAGGTCCACCGCGCCGTCGATTTTTTCGCGCCGGATCCGCGCCAGCGCGCCCAGCAGGTCGCGGGCGAAGGCGAACAGGGAGGTGTCGCGGATGGTGATGATGTTGGCGGCCTGGAAATGCGGCAAAACGTCGAGGATCGCGCGGTTCGGCGCGAAGAGCAGGATGAAGATGTTCTCCCGGCCCACCTGCCGGATCGCCTCCTCGAACGCGCCGCTGGCCAGGACGGAGGAGCCCATCTCGATCAGCTTGACGAACAGGATCCGCCGGGGCGGCACGTAGGGCCGGCGCGACCGGAACAAACGGCGGACGCTTTCGACGGCCGTCAGGCCGAAGCAGACCGGCATGCCGACGATCAGGTCCAGGCGGCGGATGGTGTCGGGTTTCATAGGGCGCCGGTCTTCGTCAGCTCCAGCAGGCGGTCCGCCACGGTGTCGGTGTCGAGGTCTTCCAGCGACTCGATCAGCGGTTCGCGCTTGCCGTTGTTCGGGATGACGGGGTTCTCGTCGCGCCAGCGGAGGAGTTTTTCCAGGGG
>CAYZVY010000081.1:2755-16710 GCA_964481675.1 uncultured Verrucomicrobiota bacterium | reverse complement strand
TTTTTCCCGTATCGCCTCACCCACACCGCACCCAGCAGGCCGACCAGGATGAACCCTGCGGCGGGCGCCAGCAGGACCATCCACTCCCGGCCGGCGAATCCGGCCTCGTGCAGGCGGTCAATCACCATTCCCTGCGCCGTGGGCAGCAGGAAGCACAGCACGCCGCACGAGACGTTCAGCGCCGCCATGGCCTTGCCGAACCGGCGGTCGCCCGACATCGCGCTCAGGAACATGGGATATTCCACGGACCAGCAGAAGGCGGCCGCCACATAGCCGACCGCCGCGCCCGCCTGCGTACGGGTCAGAAGGCCGGCCGCCAGCACCAGGCCGCCCATCAGGCCGGGCGCCACCATCAGCCGCCGCCGCCACTTGTGCTCCGGCAAGAGGCCCAGCAGCGCGCGCGAGACGACATACGACAGGCCGAAAAAGGCCACCACCGTTCCGGGCAGGAACGGCCAGGCGGCATAGGACGGCCCCGCCAGGATGCGTGGAATCCAGGTGGCGGACATCGCGTCGAACGTACCGTGCAGCGCGGCCAGCGCGACCAGCAGCCACAGCCCGCCCACCACCCCCGTATGCGCCTCCGCCGCGATGGCCGCCGGCGGCGCCGAACCGGCCTGCCGCCGGAACAGGGCGAGAATGGCCAGCATCACCAGCGCCATGACGCCGAACAGGCCGTGCAGCGCCGTCCCGAAGGTCATCCAGCCGGCGGCAGACAGTTTCAGCAGCGCTTCGCCGATCAGGGGCATGACCATGGAAAACAGGGCCGAAGCCACCAGGAACACCGAGAGGATCCGCCGCCGGTTTCCGGGAAACAGGGCCACCAGCCCGGCCTGCGCCGGAATCAGCAGCGCATAAAAGCCGAAATAGACAATGGCCAGCGATCCCAGCAGCCACAGCCACCCCGCCGCCACGGCGCCCAGCGCGCAGCCGGCCGCCAGGATGGACAGGAAGATCCGGAACGCGGGCCAGGCCCCGCGGCGGTCGGTCAGCGGCCCGCTCGCCAGCGCGCCGGCCGCGCCGGCCAGGCTGCCGAACGTCAGCAGCAGGGCGAACTGGGCGTTGTTGAGCGCGAAGTGGGCCTGCAGGGAATCCCGGAACACGGGCAGGATGGCGCCGAATCCGCCCAGGGCCGAGGCCGCCATCAGCAGGCCGGCCAGCGACCGGCGCGGCGCGGCCGCGGACGTTGTTCCTGTTTCGGAAATCATGGCTACAGCCGCCGGAGCAGCGGGTGGAGGGCCGGGAACAGTTGACGGTACAGCGCCAGCCGCTCGCGGTAGACGGCATGCCGGGCCGCGTCGGGCTCGAACACCCGCTCGCGGCGGACGAACCGGCCCACGCCCTCGGCCGCCGAGGCGTACACCCCCGTTCCGAGCCCGGCCAGAATCGCCGCGCCCAGCACGCCGGCCTCGGTGATCGCGGGGCGGATGAAGGGCACGCCCAGGATGTCGGCCTTGATCTGGAGCCACCGGTCCGATTTCGCGCCGCCGCCCGTGGCGGTGAAGGACGAGGTGTCCACCCCCAGCTCGCGGAGCCCGTCGAGGCTGTCGGCAAAGTAAAACGTCACGCTCTCCAGGATGCTTTTGAAAATCTCGCCGCGCGTGGTGCCGGTCTTCAGCCCCACGATGGCGCCCGCGGCGTCGGCTGTGAACGCCGGCGGCCCCGTCATCTCGAAATACGGCAGGGCCAGCAGGCGCGTCGGCTCCGCCGGCATCTCGCCGTCCAGCCGGGCATAGATCGACCCGCCCGACGCCTCCTGCGCGAAGGTGTCGCGGAACCACTTCACCAGCGTGCCGGCCTGGTTGTACAGGAACGACACGTACAGCCCGGGCAGCACATGGTGCTCGGTGTTCAGCCCGCGGGCCAGCATGGGACCGGGCTCGGGCACCTTGCCGTAGGTCGGCGTCAGGCACTCGAACGAGCCGATGCCGCACACGGCCTGGCCGGCCTGGCAGATGCCGGCGCCCAGCGAGTTGCAGCACTGGTCATGGCCGCCCGCCACGATTTTGACGCCGGCCGGCAGCCCCAGCTCGCGGGCCATGGCGGCCGACACCGTTCCGGTGACCGCCCCGGCGGGCACGCAGCGGCCCAGCTTGCCGCGCGGAATCCCGGCCCGCCCGAGGAGCTCGTCCGACCAGTCCTGCTTCCGCAGGTCGAACAGCAGCGTCCGGTTGGCCAGCGAGTGGCAGGCCGTCGCCTCGCCGCCCAGCATGAAGCCCACGGCGTCGCCCCATAACAGGAACAGGTCGGCGCCCTCGAACAGCGCGGGCTCGTGCGCCCGGTGCCAGAGCAGCTTGGGCAGCGTGTAGTTGGGGCCGAGAATGTTCGGATTGATCCGGTAGAAGGCCTCGTCGGAATACGCGGCGCGCAGGGGGCCGAGCAGATCGCCCCCGCGCGTGTCGGACGACAGGATGCTGCGGCCGACGATGCGCCGGTCGCGGGTGACGGGCAGCACGGCCTCGCCCATGGAGCTGACGCTGAGGGCGGTGACGGGATCGGCGGCCGCGCCGGCGGCGGCCCCGGCGATGACGGCGCGCACGGCGGCCCAGACCGCCACGCTGTCCAGCTCGGACTGGTCGGGCGCAGGGTGCAGGGTCGGGTACTCGCGGTAGGCGGAGGACAGCGGGCGGCCGTCCGCCGAGAAGGCGGTGGCCTTGCATCCCGTTGTCCCCACATCCACGCCAAGCAGGCTCATAGGCGGGTCACGTCATAGCCCAGGTACCGGGTCATGCCCTCGAAGGCCGGCGCGGCGGCCAGGCCGGCGGCCACGCTGACGTGGTGGCGGTGCCCCTGGTGGCCGATGGTGAACAGCTTGTCCTGCAGGCCGGGGATCTTCGCCACGCCCGCGCAGCCGAAGAACTCGGCCGGCACGGGGTCGGCGGTGAATTCGCCCTCGCCCAGGTAGCAGCAGATGCGGCCGTCACGGGTGAGCAGGCTGCCGTAGGTGAACGGGGTGGCCTTGATGCGGCCGCAGTTGCAGCCGAAGGCCTTGCCCTTGCCCACGGCGTTGCTCAGGATGGCGTGATCCTCGATGTGGCCGGGCCCCGTCATCAGCGCCGCCGGCACCGGCCCGCAGTGGAAGAGGATGCATTTGTCGGGATCGTCGCCGTAGTTGTTGTTCCAGTCGAGGCAGGCGGGCGCGCCGCCGGTCGCCAGCTGGAGGGCGCGCATCATGACGGCGTTGCCCACGTCCACCTCGCACGCCACGGGCACGTCGCGGCCGTTCATCTCGGACAGCAGGACGCAGGGCGAAATGCCCAGCTGCTGCTGCATCTCCACCCAGCAGCGCACGGCCATGCAGTCGAAGCCGCCTTCCGTCACGAGCTGGTCGAGCACCACGCCGAGGCGGGTGATCTGGTCGAACGCCTTGGCCGGCGTGCCGTCCCAGTTCGTGAACGCCTTGAGCGTTTTCGTCTTGGCGGCCAGGTCGGAGGCTTTCAGGGCCTCCATCCGGTTGAAGACGGACGACAGGTCGTACGTCTCCATGGTGATCCCGTGCTTCTGCAGGGCCACCTCGTCGATGCGCACGGTCTTGAAGGGCGTGGTGCGGGCGCCGATGGAGCCCACCGTCAGGCGGCGCAGCCCCTTGACCACGCGGCAGAGCCGGTCGAAATAATCGAGCTGGGCGGCGAAAGCCTCGCTCTTGGGGTGGCAGGTGTGCGGCGGGAGGATCGTGAACGACAGGCCGTACTGGACGAACACGTCCATGATGGAGAACTTGCCGCAGAAGGAGTCGCGCCGCAGCTCGGGCGCCATCTTGTCCAGCTCGTCCGGATAGGCCTGGATGAGAATCGGCACGCCGCAGTCCTGGAGCGCGGCGATGGCGCCGGTCTCGTCGCCGAAATTGGGGAGGCACAGGATGACGCCGCCGACGTCGCTCTTGTGCTGCGCGAGGAAGGCGGCGAACATCCGGCCTTCTTCGGGCGTCTCCACGGCGCCATTGCGGGTGGCGGCGGAATCCATCATAAGGGCCTTGTAGCCGCGCGCCTTGAGCACGGCGGTCATTTCCGCGCGGGCGCCGGCCTGGAGGGAGGCGGGAAAGAACCCGCGGTTGCCGAAGAAGACGGCGAAGGTTGTCTTGTCCATGGTCTTGCTCCTGGTTACGTGAAAGGGTTCAGAGTTCGAAAGAAGGGGGTCAGGGTTCGGGGTTCGGGGTTCAGGCAATCCGGAATCAGGGGGAATGACCTGAACCCTGAACCCTGAACCCTATTATTTGGCTTCGCCATTTTTCTTCACCTGGCTTAAAGCAACTGGTCGGCGCTTCCCTCGATGGCCAGTTCGTTGCGAATCACGTCGAGGGCGGCGGCCTGCGTGCGGGCGATCGCCTCGGCGGGCGAAACGGCCAGGCCGGCCTCATACGCCTGGCGGAGCGTGGTGCCCACATTGATCTTGGCGATGCCGTGCCTGACCGCGGCCTGGATGGATTCCTTGCGGATGCCGGACCCCCCGTGAAGAACCAGGGGAACGCCGCCCACGGCTTCGCGGATGCGATCCAGGTGCTCGATGTTGATGCGCGCCTCGACCTTTTTCGAGCTTTTGGCCGCGCCGCTGATGGCCCCGTGAATGTTGCCGACCGCGACGGACAGCCAGTCGGCCCCCGATTCGGCCATGAACCGCTTCGCCTCCGCCGGATCGGTGAACCCCTTGCCCGAGGCGAACAGCTCCTCGTAGGGCGGCAGCGGGCCCGACTCGTGGCCCAGCACCGCGCCCAGTTCGGCTTCGACGGGAAGGCCGGCCAGGCGCGCCATGGCCACGACTTTTTTCGTGGCGGCGATGTTGCCGTCGAGGGGAAGGCGGGAGCCGTCGACCATGAGCGATTCGTAGCCCAGGGCGATGGCCTCGCCGATGATGGCGTCGACATCGACGGACAGGTTGTCCTCGTCGATCACCGGCACGTGGTCCAGGTGGAGGCGGGTGAACCGTTCATCCTTGCACGCGGCATAGGTGTCGCGGATGGCCTTGAGGCTGCCGGACTTGAACTTCATCCATTCCAGGCGGGCGACCTGGATGAGGCCGAAGGCGCGGGTTTCGCGGAGCGCGGCCACGATGGGCGCCATCATGGGCAGGTGCGGCACATTGAAGGCCGGCACCACGAGGCCTTTCGCGGCGGCCTGGCGGACAATCTCTCGTGTTGAAGAACGGGGCATAGTGGCTTTCCTTAAACGCTAAAGAATATCGCCCCGAAATCCGAAAAGCAAGCGCGTGTAACCGCCCCGGGGGCACGAACCGGAGTCATCGTGCGCCATCCTGCCAGATTTACATAAACCGCCTTGTGCATCTTTCGAACTGCTCTGCAATCTCCGGTATGGGGGGAACCCGAGCTTCCCGGATGACGCGCCGAATCTGATCTGGCGTGAAGGCCGCCGATTTGACGATAAACAACGCATCCGCTCGATCAATGGGATCATCTCGCATCAATTTGCTTAAGAACAGATCTTCGTTGCCGAGCCGAGATAACCTCAGCCTGGCCCAGCCCCCCGTAATGGGAAGCCGTTTCGAAATCCAGTCGGGCGTCAACACCACCTGGGATTCCTCAAAGAAATGGCTGATATACAATTCCTGGTCGGCAAACAAGGCGTTCACCTGCTCGATCACGGACCAGAAGTTCGTACGTTCGGCAAGGTCCTCCGCCTGGCCGATCCACATCACGGCATCCACATCACGGCTCATCGCATAATCGAGTGGCGGGCTTGGAAAACCAAGATGCAGGGCGGCCCGCCCATACAAGGTCAATTCCACCGGTCCGTTCAGCCGCTCGTCCACTGCCGCAAGAAGTTTTTCGGCATTAGTCATGCCACCAGCCTCCACTCCCCGGCATTGACCCTCCCCCGAGCCATCACCGGTTCGGCCAATCGAGTCCAATGGATGACGACATCATGCGGCCGTGAGGCCGAGGCAAAGGTTATGGCCAAATAAGACCAGGCGGTATGGGCGGGAGCTACTTTGAGCGCTTCAACGGCCATCGCATGAAGAACCGATCCCGCCCGCTCGCGCCTCGCCGCTCGGGTCAGTGCGACCAAATCCATCTTCCCCCGGGAAATAAATTGGGCGGCCAAACGAAGAAGTTGCGGGCGATCCCGTCCCTGAAGCTGGCAAATCGCCACCACAAGCTCCTCCTGCGAGAGAGATTCGGGAGGAGGAGGCGCAAAATTGTCGGGAGCCGGCGGCTCCCTGATGACGATCCGAGCCCCGCGACGGTTGGCCACATCCAGCAGCCAATCCTCCAGGCAGGCCGCCGTCGCCGATGGATACTGCTTCATCAGGGCTTCGAGCCTGAATCGGAGGGGCGACACATGGACGGTCAAACCCAAACGAGCGGCCAGTATCTGTTGTGCCGGAATCATATTCACATCCTATTTATATCAGGCGCCGACACGGCAAGCAAGGTGCATAAAAAAACCCGTTGCCGGTGTGCCACAAACTCCCCGCAAACCTGGAATAACCATTGTTTTTTACTCGTGTTACCTTCCCGTCTTCGTTAAGGTACCGCCCATGGTTCCTGAAAACAACGCCGCGCCGTTCATCCTATCGGGCCCGTTCGACAACCCGCGGCCGCGGGATTTGCGCCTGCTCCAGGAGGCGGCCCGAAAGGCCCCGGTTCACGTGCGGCTGTGGACCGACGACGCGGTGGAAGCCTCCACCGGCGCCACGCCGCTTTTCGCCTATGACGAACGCCGCTACCTGCTGGAGTCCCTCCGCTGGGTGGCCGCGGTCGAGCCCGAATCGAAACCGGAACGGCGCCTCCCCGTCTTTCCCGAATCCGTCCTTTCGGACCGGCCCGATCCCACGGCCGGCGCCGAACCGACCGGCCACCCCGGCGTGCTCGTCACCGGCTGCTACGACTGGGTCCACTCGGGCCATGTGCGCTTCTTCGAGGAATGCGCGGAGCACGGCGAGCTGACCGTGGTGGTGGGGAACGACATCAACGTGCACGCCCTCAAGGGCGAGCATCACCCGCTATTCCCCCAGGAGGACCGGCGTTTCTGGGTCGGCGCAATCCGCTTCGTGCACCGCGCGCTGATCGCCACGGGCATGGGCTGGCTGGACGCCGAGGAGCAGATCCGCCAGGTGAAGCCGGCCATCTATGCCGTCAACGAGGACGGGGACCGGCCCGAAAAGCGGCGCTACTGCGAGCAGCACGGGCTGCGCTACCTGGTGCTGAAACGGCTGCCCCGGGCGGGCCTGCCCGCCCGCCAGAGCACGAAGCTGCGGGGATTTTGACGACACGGTCCAGGCGCGCAGCCTCTGGGCTCCCGTTACGGGTCCCAGGTAAAGGAGCGCCAGGCCGTGAAGGCGCTGGTCTGGGAGTCGGCGGCGATGCTGCGAACCGCCCAGCGGTACTGGGTCCACGCCGTGTTGTTGAGCGTGTAGGTGTGCTGGAAATTATCGGTCGTCTGGTGCACCGCCGTCTGCCAGCCGCCGGACCCAAACCCCTGCACGAGAAGCTCGAACTCAACGGCGCCCTCGGCATCGGTCCAGGCAAACGTGACCTTGGCGCCCGCGCCGGAAAAACTCTCGCCGCTGCCGGGGGACTGCGCTCCGGGCACTGCGGGCGGTTTGGTTTCGTCGCCCGGATCGGGCTTGACGCCTCCGCCACCGCCGGTACCACCGCCCGGCGTCGGGATATCGGTCCCGGGCGTCGGGGTGCTGTCCCCGCCGGAGTCCGACGGGCTGGCTTTGTCGCCCACCTCGATCTCGCAGGCCGCCAGAAAGATCATCAGGCCGAAACCGGCTCCCAGGCGAAGAAAGGCTGACATCGTCATACGACCTCCTGAATGGTTCCATTATCCCATAAAGCGGGCCGATCCACAATTGCTTTCCATTCCGCCCCCCTTTCATTATCATCCTCCCCATGAACGCCGTTCCTCTTATCCGCCTGCTGCTGGCGGCCGGCCTGGTCCTGGCCGGCTGCGGCCGCGCCCCCCGCCCCGCCGGCGGCCCGCTGCGGGTGGCGGCCACCACGTCCATCCTGGGCGACATCGTGGGCCGCGTGGGCGGCACGAATATCACCCTCTCCGTGCTGCTCCGGCCGGGGCAGGATCCCCATGCGTTCAACCCCGCGCCGGCCGACCTGGCCGCCATGACCCGCTCGGAGCTCCTGTTCGCCAACGGGCTCGGGCTGGAAAGCTTCCTGCCCCGCCTGCCCCCCGGCCCGCGGATCGTGGAGGTTTCCCGGTCCCTCCCGTTCCGGCGCATGACCGACCCGCACGGCCATGACGGCCATGACAGCCACGATGCCGCGGAGGGCGCCCCCGATCCACATGTCTGGTTCAATCCCCTCCATGTGGCCGCCTGGACGACCGTCATCGAGAAAACCCTGTCCGAAGCCGATCCCGCCCACGCCGCGGAGTACGCCCAACGCGCGAACGCCTGCCGGACGGAGCTGGCGGCCTTGGATACCTGGATCGCGGAACAGGTGGCCCCCCTTCCCCCGGAGCGGCGCAAGCTGGTGGCCGACCATGCGGTGCTGGGCTATTTCGCCGAGCGGTACGGCTTCACCCTGGCGGGGGTGATCGTGCCCAGCTTCAGCACGGAAGCCGAGCCGTCCGCCCGCGATCTGGCGGCGCTGGAATCGATCATCCGCGAACAGGGCATTCCCGCGCTCTTCGTCACCCGCTCCGCGTCGCCCGCCCTGGCGGAGCGCGTGGCGGCGGACACGGGCGTGAAAATTGCCTCCTTCTACGACGGCACGCTGAGCGGACCGGAGGGGCCCGCCGCGACCTATCCGGCCTTCATGCGCCACAACGTGACGGTCTTCGTCAACGCCCTGCGGGAGTAGCCGTGCTGCGCAACCACCATATGCCCCACGATCCGGAAGCCGCCAGCCTGGAGCTGGAGGATGTGACGCTGCGCCTCGGCGACGTCACCGTCATGGAGCACGTCTCCTGCCGGGCGGAGGCGGGCGAGCGCATGGCCGTGGTGGGGCCCAACGGCGCCGGCAAGAGCACCCTGTTCCGCGCGATCGCGGGGCTGCTGCCGCCCGCCGTAGGGCGCATCCGCATCGGCGGCAGCCATCCCGGCCTGCACACCTGCATCGCCTACCTGGCCCAGCGCAGCGACGTGGACTGGCATTTCCCCATCACCGTGGAGGACGCCGTTCTCATGGGGCGCATCGGCCGCATCGGCTTTTTCCGCCGGGCCGGCCGCGAGGACCGCCGCATCGCCGCCGACTGCCTGGCCACGGTCGGCCTGGAAGCCTTGGGCCGGCGCCGGATCGACGAGCTGTCGGGCGGCCAGCAGCAGCGGATGTTCATCGCGCGCGCGCTGGCGCAGGAGGCCAACATCATGCTGATGGACGAGCCCTTCACCGGGCTGGACGCGCCCGCCCGCGACGCCATCTTCACCATCCTGGATGCCCTGCGCGAGCGCCGGGTGACCGTCCTGGTGGCCCTGCACGACCTGCGCCTGGCGTCCGAGCGCTTCGAGCGCGTCATGCTGCTCAACCGCGGGCTGATCGCCTGCGGCCCGCCGGCGCAAGCCCTGACGCCGGAGCTCCTGGGGGCCGCCTACGGCGGCCGGCTGCACCTGGTGAAGACCACGGAAGGGCACCTGATCCTATCCGACGCCTGCCGGGAGGGAAGCTGACCATGCACGATCTCCTCACCCTCCTGGGGGAACCCCTTCAATATGCCTTCATGCTCCGGGGCATGGCTGCCGCCGTGCTGGTGGGCATCGTCTGCGCGGTGGTGGGGGCTTTCGTGATCCTGCGCGGCATGGCCTTCCTGGGCGACGCGCTGTCCCACGCCATCCTGCCGGGCGTGGCCGTGGGCACGCTGCTCGGGGCCGGCCGGCCCGGCCTCTTCCTGTGGGCGCTGGGCACGGCGCTGGCCGCCTCGTTCGGCATCGGGTTCGTCCAGCGCCGGGCGCGCATCAAGGAGGACGCCGCCATCGGCATCGTCTTCTCGGGCCTCTTCGCCCTCGGCGTGGCCATCCTGTCGTCCATGCGGAACACGGGCACGGACCTCACCCACATCCTGTTCGGCAACGTGCTGGCCGTGGGACCGAACGACCTGGCCCTCATCCTGGGGTGCGCCTCGCTGGTCCTGCTGACGCTCCTTCTCTTCTACAAGGAGCTGGTGGTGGTGACGTTCGACGAAACGTTCGCCGTCACGCTGCGGCTGCCGGCGGCCTTCCTCTCCTACCTGCTCCTGGCGCTCGTGGCCGTGACGACGGTGGTGTCGCTCCAGACCGTGGGCGTGACCCTGGTGCTGGCGCTGCTCGTGGCCCCGGCGGCAACGGGCTTCCTGCTGGCCAGGCGCCTGCCGGCCATCATGGCCGTGTCGGCGCTGTGCGGGGCGGTGTCGGGCGCGGCCGGCCTGTACCTGTCCTACTACTTCGGCATCGCCTCGGGCGCGGCCATCGTCCTGGTCAGCATCGCGCTGTTCCTCCTGGCCCTCGCCGTCGCGCCGCGCAAGGGGCGGCGCTTCTTCCTGAAAGCCTCCTGACCCGCCCGGCGGCTACCGCTTCGGCGGCGCGGCCTCGCGGATCACGGCGCCCGCCGCCTCGCTCAGGATCAGCAGCGAAAAGCGCTCCGGGTCTTCCTGCTCGTTGGTGTTGAGCGAGGCATAGTCGAACCGCCCGCGCAGATCGGTGTAGCCGTCCTTATAGAACGCAACCTTCCCGTCCTTCGTCCGGGCATAGGCCTTGACGTACACGCCCGCGAGGGGCTTCCGGGTCGCCTCGTCCGCCACCAGCACCTGGCCGTAGGATTCGATAACCTGCACGGCCAGCGAGTTGGCGTAATAGGCGGCCGTCTGGCGGATGCCGCCGGCCACGATTTCCACCATCACGTTGCTGCTGTAGAAGCGCTTTGGAATATCGATGGTCAGGCCCGCCTGGCCCGCCGGCAGCCGGACCTCCTGCGACTCCGCCGGCTTCACGAACGCGAACTGGTCGGTCTGCTGCTGGACGAACGGATTGCGCGAGAACAGCAGCTCGATGTCCATGGGATAATAGTGGACCGTGCACGTCTCCACGTTCTGGTAGTGGAGCGTGATCTTGCGCGACTCGACCTTGAAATCCAGGCCCGGCGCGTTCGCCGCCGCCCGGGTCTGCGCCTGGAGGCGGTCGTCAGCATCGGTCACGGCCGCCGCCTTTCCGGCCAGCTCGTCCAGCTGGCTGCCGGCCTCGGCGAACCGGTTGCGCCAGCGGGGCACGGGATAGCCGCGGTACCGGTCCACGATCGCGCGGGCATGCGCGGTGTCGGCCCGGTAGAAGTCCATCACCACCTGGAAATAGTCATATTGCAGCTTGGCCGGGATGGCGGCCGGATCGATTTTTTTGAACACGGCCGCGGCCTCGCCCACCCGGTCCTGAAGGAGCAGGTAATAGGCGATGCCCAGGAGGTCGTCCTGGTCCGGCGCAGCCCGGCAGCTGAGCACCGTGAGGAAACGCTGGTACTGATCGTAGAACCGGTCGTTCAGGATCTCGCGCTTCCGGCCCAGCTGATGCGCGCGGGCGTTGACCAGCGGCTCGTATTCCAGATGCTGGTACGTCTTGCGCTCCACCGGGTCGAGGCTCAGCAGGGGCGTCTGGATATAGGCCCCGCACCGGTTGGCGAAATCGGAATGCTTCAGGTATTCGGCCGCGACGCCGGTCACATTGTGGAGCAGGCCGTAGGACCAGAGCGTGTCCTGGTAGATATGCCGCTCCCCGAGCAGCGCGATCGTATTCCCGAAGAAAGCCTTGTCCTTCATCCGCCAGGCCGCCTTCTCGAGATCGATCCGGTTGAGATTGTGATTCCCCAGGAACGCCAGCACCTCCTCGGGCGTGCCGTTCTGCGACACATAATCCCACGACTCCGTGTCGATGCGGCTCAGCTTCGCCACCACGTTCAGGGTAAAGGGATCCGCGCCGGTCACAAACCGCTCCTCCTGGGCCACCTGGACCGGGTAGTGGGGCGCCGGACCGGCCGCCGGGAAATAGAAGTAATAGTCGAACGTCTGCGTGGCATAGGGCTCGAGCGTCACCGGGATGCCCCGCGTGCGGAAGCCGTTCTGGACCGGCAGGGCCCCCTGCGGAATCTGCAGCAGCAGCCGCAGCGTCTGGCGCGAGGAGGTCGGGTTCACCAGCACCACCTGGCAGCCATACGCAACCTGGGCCAGGAATTCCTCGGTCACGAACTTGTCGAACCGCTCGTTGCCCACAAACCGGTACCGGTCGTCGGCCCGGAAATAATTCTGACTCACCAGGAGGGGCGGCTTGTTCGACGCGGGCGCGCCCTCCTTGATCTCCTGGTGGAACGCGACCAGCGGGCTGCGCGCCGTGAGCGTGAACACCGGACCCTGGATGCCGGACGCGTGCGCCGCCGGCTTGAACGGCACATCCAGAACGGCCAGGGCCAGCATGACGTCCGTGAAGTTGTTGGCGGCGTAGAACAGATTCTTCGACAGGAAGGCGGTCTTCCCGTCGTGCCGGGCATAATCGGCCCAGAAGGGATTGGCCTCCACCCGCCCGGCATTCTGCTCCGCGATGGGCAGATGGTAATAATTGTTCTCCGCCCACTCTTCCGTCTGGTCGAGCTTGCGGAAAAGCTGGTCCACCACTTTGCGGTCTTCCATGCGCGCGTCGAACGCGCCCGCCTTCCGGGCCTCGTCCTGCTTATCGGCCCGGCCCAACTCCTTCACCTCCTCCAGAACCTCCGCCTCCCGTTTCGTTTTTCCCGCCATGGCGGCTTTTTCGGAAGGCCTGGCCCTGGACGCGGGCGCATCCATGTAGCCTTCCGCTGCCGGCGCCGCGGCCAAAGCCAGAGCTGACTGCGGGGCGGGCGGCGGGGCGGCGGGCGCGCTTGCGGCCTCCGCCAAGTTGATCAGCGCGTCCCGCTTGGCGCCCTCGAACCCGTAGGCGTCGCTCGTTTCCATCACGGATGACCGGATGCCGGTGTCAAACCGCCGGTTGTAGTCGTCCGGATCGGGCGGCGTCATATCGCTCCGGTCCTGCACATACCGGGCCATTCCGGCGGCGTCCGCCGCGCCGCGCCGCGCCAGGAACGCCTGCTCCGCGATATTCAGCTGGCCGAACGCCCACGGCCGGGTCCAGGCCGACAAGTCGGCCCCCGTCAGCCACTGGTCCATGAAGGTCTTGTCCTTCTTGTTTTTCAGGAAGGGCAAAGCGACCTCGTTGAAGAACGGCCGGTCCTTGTGATACAGGAAGACGTTCAGCTCGTGGCACGCGTACTTGCCGTATTGTTCCCGTTTTTCGTCCGCGGTCAGGTCGGGCCACCGGAGCACGAACCGGAACTCGTCCAGCGTCGCGTCCCCGCTCAGCGTGGCCAGCAGGTTGTAGACCTTGTCGAGCGAGTCGTACAGGTTGAACTCGGACGTGGCGATGTCCTTAAGCTCCAGCACGCCGTTCGACGCGATGACGGACACCACCTTCTGCTCGGTGAAATGCGTGGCCGCGTTCATGGCCGCCGGCAGCCGCAGGTCGCGGAGCGCAAGCGGCGTGTCGGCCAGGGCCAGGTGGCGGCTGACCACGCTATAGGGATCCACCGCCACCAGCCGGACATAGGCATGGGGCCCCAACGCCTTGCGCTCCACCGTGACCACGCCATTGGAGTCCGGCCGGAGGTTCAGGAGCACGGTCGCCGGATCCTTGAGGAAGTCGAGGTTCGCGTAATCGCCTGCGGCGGCGGAACCGCCGTAGCGACCAAGGGCGTCCGAGCGCGAGGTGGCTTCGGCGGAGCTCCGTCCTCCCCATAGCCCTTTCATCACCAGCGGCGAGGGCATCAGCAATTCCGTCTGGCTGACGCTCCAGGGCGCCAGCAGCAGGCTCGGGCGGCCAAGCATGCTGCCGGGAAACTTCTCCGCGTATTTGCGGTCCAGCACATAGCGGTACTCGTCGCCGATATCGCGGCCGGCCACGTAGATGGACTCGGGCGGCCCCCGCCGGATGAGCCCCGGCTCGGGGAGCGGATAGTCCAGCTTCCCCTTCACCCAGTAGGCGGGCATGAAGCG
>CAYZVY010000081.1:0-2655 GCA_964481675.1 uncultured Verrucomicrobiota bacterium | reverse complement strand
GTGGCGCCCCGTTTCTCAAGCAAGGCCACCTGTCGCTGCGGCTCTTCGCCCGAATCAAAGAACGGCAGCTTCACCGTCTTGCCGACCAGCCCGTGCACGTTGACCGGGACCGTCGCCTCGTCCAGCCCCGGCCGCCAGGTGCGGGCGTTGCCGTCGGGCCCCTGCGCCTTGAACCAGTCGATCCCCTCCAGCCGGCCCAGTTCGATCCGCCCGTTCGCGTCGGTCTGCAGCGCCGCGTGAACCGTATCGCGGAACGCGCCATGCTTCAGCTCCACATGCACCGGCCGCCCCGGCTTCGGCTCGCCGTTCTTGCCCAGCAGGTCGATGCTATAGCCGCTCTCCACCTGGCGGACCAGGAGCTCCTCCACCGCCGGGGTCGCGTCGATCCCGTTCAGCCCGAAATTCTCCACCGCGCTCAGGTCCACGTCCTTCTGCTGGCTGACATTGCGGACCCTGGCCGTCAGCACGAACCGGAACGTGACCGCGTTCTCCGGCACCTGGAACTCGCAGGTCGCCTCCCGGTCCTCAACCAGCTTGAAGTCCGGCACGTCCTTCAGCGTGCCGATGCCCTGGGAGTCGGTCGATTGCATCGACAGCTTCACCGCGCTCAGCAGGGAGAGGCTGACCGGGTATCCGTTGAGCGTCAGGACCGGGCGGACGACCAGCTGCGCCTTCGCGTCCTTCACCAGGGCCTCGCGGTCGATGTAGAACCCGGCGCGCAGGGCATACGTTTCGCTCTGGTGCCGGAAGCCGGCCAGCGAGCAAAATTCGCCGTCCTTCAGGATCAGGGTGGCGGCTCCCGGGCTGGTGCTGAACGGGATCAGGATCACGCCCTTGGCGTCGGCCCTGTATTCCTTCCCGGCCAGCCAGATCACGGCATTCGGGCGGCGGCGGTTGGCCTCGTCGAGGATCACGAACTCATGGCCGGCGGGCCCGATCGTCTCGACCGCGTGCAGCTGCCCCTTCCGGACCAGGACGCGGCTGCTGCGGCCGTTGCCGATCAGCTCCACCACGTAGACGCCCGGCTTCCCGCACTGCGGAAAGGCGAATGGGCGGAGGATGCGGCGCAGGGGCGGGTCGTCGTATTTGACCACGCGCTCGTCGGTGGCGATCAGCCCGTCCAGGTCGAGCGAGGGGTCGAACTCCTTCTGCTTGTTCCGATAATAATTGAACGCGTTGATCTCAAAGACCTTGACGATCAGCGACGGGATGTTCTTGGTGTAAACGTCCAGCGAGACCGCCTCGTCCGCGGCGAAGAAGGCCCGGTTGGAAACGGCGAAGTCCAGGTCCACCCGCTCCTTGAGCGCCTGGTAGGCGGCCGGCGTGATCCGGGAATACCACTGCTCCATGTCGCCCAGGCCGTTGACGATCTTCGTCTCCACGAACAGGCTGTTCAGGTAGTCGTCCCGGATATACGGGGCGTAGGCGGCCACGTTCGTGGCGGTGATGAAGGCCAGGGACAGGAAGTCGCGCACCAGGGGCTCGTCGGCCCCGACGGGGGGCAGGCGCGTGACGGCCTGGAAGCTCTCGCCGAGGTTCGCCATGTTGTCCCTGTTTTCGCTCTGGCTCGCGTAGAGCGGATTGATGTAGGGCACGTGGCGCGGGAGCTTCACGTAGTCCATGAACCGGTCGAGGTCATAGCGGCCCTCGCGCCGCTCGAAGTCGAGCCACTGGTAGAGGGCGTGCGCCTTCAGGGAGTTGAACGCGGGGGCCAGCGGGCGGGTGAATGCGACGAGGCGCTCCAGGTAGACGCGCTTTTCGGCCGGGTCGAAGCGGAGGTCCGCGTCGTCGGAGGGCGCCAGCTTGGGAATGACGGCCTTCACGTAATTCATGCTGGTCATCAGCTCCGGCATCAGGCGGGCGCATTCCTGCAGCTGGTCCAGCAGCAGGGCGTTGTGGATTGGCAGGGAGCCGAAGCCGCCGCTGTGTTCCGCGCGGAGGTCGTCCACGACCAGTTGCGGGAGGCCGGGGAGGTCGGGGCGCGTCAGCCGGGTCAGCAGGTCGCGGCGGCGGACGGCGTCGAGCGTGGCGGCGGGCAGGAGGTCGAGCCCCATGTTTTCGATCCCCTGCAGGTTCTGGTAGCGGGCGAAGGCGGAGCGCATCAGCGCCTCCGTGCCGATCAGGGCGGGGTCCAGGCGGGAGGGGAAATCGGTTTTCTGGTCGGCGATCACGCGGCGGTGGTCGAAGTTCAGCCCCAGTTCCCTGCGGATGTGGTCGAGCGACCGCCCCGGCGCCGTCTCGTAATCGAGCAGCGCCTGCCGGTTGCGGATCTCCTTGACGCGGTCGGTGTAGCCGTAGCGCTTGATCCAGAGGTCCAGCGTGGCGGCGACCTCGTTGGTCTTCCCGTTGTTCTGGGCATTCAGTGCGCTGTAGTAGTAGAAGTCCTCGGTTCCGGGGATGAGCTGCTTCAGGGCGACCGAGCGGTCGGCAGCCAGGCTGAAGTCCTCGATAAACCCGATCTCGCGGGCGTGGGCGCCCGTTGCACAGACCAAACTACCCGCCGTCAACGCCGCCAAGAGAAACCTGTTCATGATGTCCTCCATCGATCGCCGGCCCGTGAATCCCGTATCATGTTAACTCCATACCATAAATCCGCCATTACTAAAGGTAAAACGCCTCTGCCGTCCCTTTTCTTCGGCAAATCGCCGTTCCCGC
>CAYZVY010000080.1:12994-16790 GCA_964481675.1 uncultured Verrucomicrobiota bacterium | reverse complement strand
GGACATGAATATCAGGAAACGGCGGTGGACGCCGCCGATGCCTTCCCTTAGTATGTCAGGCTTCAGGAGGTGTTCATGAAAGGGATTCCCATCACGCTGCCTGCCTGCGGCATGTTCATCGGGACCGGCGTCTATCCATGCCATGCCGATTACCTGCTGTGCACCCTTCACGCCCACCAGGCCTGGATGGGGCAGACGTACAAGCCGCTCGAAATGATCGACCGGGTCCTTGCGGACAACCAGGGCAACCTGATCCAGTTCTGGGGCTACGCCCGCGGCTACGCGCCCGTGACGCACGCCGAGTGGATCTACGCGCTGGATGAAATCGGCATCCAGGTGCCCGAGCCCGACTGGGAAAAGGGGACCTATCTTCGCGTCAAGGAGTGCCGGGAAATCCAGGAGCATGCGGACCGTAAGGGGGCGGGGGCGCTGCGATTCATCAGGGCCGCGGCGGAAAAGGGGCTTTACACGGTCCTGTTGTATGTCGACGCCCGACCCGAGTGGTCCCGGCGTTTCCAGGAGTCCGGAGATCGCTACCTGGGCTATGACTTCGGCGAGCGCTTCACCTTTCGTCTGGACGATGCGGTCACGAAAGGCCGGAAACTGGAGGAGATCACCCTCACGATGCTGGCGGACGACCTGATCGCCCGCGTGAAGGATCACGTGGACGAGCGCCATGCCTCGGGCTGGGGCAACGTGATGGCCACAAGCTGCAATTTCTACATCGATTACGAGATCGCGGCCGGGACGGATGTTCCCGTGGTGGAGGATTTTGCCTTTAGCCACCTGAATGTGGCGTCGGCCCTGTCCCGCGGGCTGTACCGTCAGCACGGTCTCCCGCTGTGGGGCGCCCATCTGGCGCATGAGCACTATTCCTGGATTCCCTACGCCAGCCCGCACAAATTCACGCTGCTCAAGGCGGCCCTGTACCAGAAATACATGGCCGGCTGCAAGATGGTGATCAACGAAAGCGGGAACTGGTTTGTCGAAGCCACGCTGGCCATTGACTCGCCCAAGTTCGAATTCCCGCGCGTCCCCCTGAAGCCGAAGGACGTCTCGTGGGGCGGAGACAAGCCGCCCGCGTTCCAGCCTTACATGGCCGAGGCTCGGAAGCTCTATCACAAGGTCGACTACACCGCCGACTCCTGCCGGCAGTACCGCCGGGAGATTTCCGACTTCTACGAGTTCGTCAAGGCCAACGGCACGCCCGAGGGCCAGCCCGAGACGACCCTGGCGCTGGCCAAGGGGAACCTGGACCTGTGCGGCCACCGCTACAGCCCCAACGCCGCGATCGGCGGGGCTTTTGCGATGGCCGACCGGAATCCGGCCTGGTTCGAAGGGGCGCCCGAGCGCGGCTGGGAGACCGTCAAGAAGGTGTTCTTCCCGCTGGAGCCCGTCCTGGGACCGCACCCCAACCGGTTCCTTTCCGGCACGCCGTTCGGCCAGGCCGACATCGTGAGCTTCGTCCGGGACCAGGTGGATCCCGCCTTCCTCAGCGCCCAGTACAAGGCGCTGCTGTTCTCGGGCTGGAACACCTGTTCCGAAAAACAATATGCCATCCTCCGCCAATACGTCGAAAACGGCGGCATCCTCTTCATCGCCATTCCCCACCTGTCCACCAACGCGACACGCAACTACGGAGCCTACGGGCGGGATGAACTGGTCCGGGGCGGCGACTTTTCCGACCTGTGCGGCGTGCGGGTGAAGGGGCGCGGCAAGCGCTTCTACTGGGCCACCGCGCCGGACGGGACCGATGAGCTCGGGTTCCGCTTCCCCCGCCGGTTCGGCATCATGTCGACCTGCATGGGCGATATCGAGATCACCGACCCCGCGGCCGAGACGCTGGTGGTGGACGACGAGGAGGCCGATCCGCTCCTCCTGCGCCGCCGGTGCGGGAAGGGGCTGGTCTATTTCCTCAACTCGTGGGCCTATCCGGGCGCGCTGGACATCGACGAGGGCCCCGGCAGCACGCTGGATTCTCCGGGCCTGGTCGGCATGATCTACCGGCACATCGCCCTGAAGGCGCGCGGCTCCGTGTGGATCACGGATGACCGTGAGACGCCAGGCCTCGCGTGCAACCACATCGGCTTTTCCTTTTTCCCGCAAGCCGGGCGGATCTGCCTCCACAACATTGACCTCTCCCGCCCGCATCGCTTTTTCCTGCACCAGGCAGGCCGGACCGATGCCGTGGAGCTGGCCCCGGGTGAATTCAGCATGAGACAGTCGGAGGGCACGCGATGACAAGCCTGCTTATAAATTGTGGCGCCGTGCTGGCGCTTGTGCTCGCCCAGGCATGGCCGGCGGCGGCCGACGGAAGCCGCGTGCTGTTCCGGGACGGGTTCGACGGCACCGCGAATGCACCGACCGGCCTGACGGAAGCCTGTTCAATCAACGAAATGCCACCGAGCCTGAAGTCGCTGGCGTTTCGTCCCCAGGACAACAAGGCCTCCGACGTTTACCGCTCGCTTTTCATCCTGCCCCGGGAGGCGCGCGGTTGCGTCCATTACGAGTTCAACTTCCGGTTCATGTTCCCGACCGGCAGTCGGAACGCGCTGACGTTGAACCTGGTGTCCGGGTCGGCGGAGGACCGGAAAAGTCAGTCGGTGACGGCCATTGTTGTGTCGGACAAGGCCATGACCATCAGGACGCCCGACGCCGGGCTGCTGCCCCCGTTCCCGGGAACGGCGCAGGATGTGGACATCCGCCCCATGGCGCCGAACCTCTGGCATCAGGCGAAAGTCCGGGTTTGCGGGGCGACCGTCGAACTGTTCGTTGAAAACGACGGCATCCTGCGGAAGTTCGCGCAGGCGGAACGGCGGGAAGCCCCGCTGGCCGGCTTCAATTTCAACGGGGCCACGTCCTTCAGCCTGGATGACCTCGAAATCCGCAAGCTCGATCCGCTGGCCGGTGATGCCACCGGCTTCCTGAACGTCGGCGGGGACCGGGTGGCGACCCGCGCGGCGGTGTATACGATCGGGATTCCGGCGACGGAAAATGCTCTCGAGGCCAGTTTCAAGGTCGGCGTTTTCCCGGGCGCCATGCAGATCGCCATCCAGTATGCCAGCGGCACGCAGCGCGTGGTGGACGTGAAAACATTCGCCGCCAAATATGACAAGGCCGTGCTCCGCGCAGTGAACGACTTGGACAAGGACGGCAAGCTGACGCCTACGAACCGGTGGCTCAAGGAGGCACTTTTCCTACCGGATGCGGGGTTGGCCTTCCGGGAAAGGGGGGCGAAGGACGCATGGAATGTGTCGCTTAACCTGAAGCCCAACATCCGGTACCGGTATACCGCGGAACAGGAACTGGCGATCGTGTCGCAATGGGACCGCTTTCCGACGGCGTCCGGGTCCTTTGTCCGCTTCGCCCTGACGGCCGGCGCCCAAGGGGCGGGAATCTGGCTGAACGGCCGTTTCGCCGGCCAACTCGACAGCACGGAGCGGGTGGCGTCCGTCTCGTTCACCGTTCCCGCCGGCGCCGTCCTGCGCAATGTTGTAACCAAAAAAGGGACAATGTCCACGCGCTACCTGCCGCTCGACACGGCTGTCATCGCCAACCCGGGAGCCATGCGCGATGCGACGCTCGGCGGCGGCGTGAAGCCGGGCGACACGACCGTGCAGGGCGTGCCGTTCAGGGTGGTCGACGGCCCCCGCAACGCCGACACGGGCGTCTGCCGCGAGGGGCTCGGGAGCATCTACCTCGAGTGCGACGGCTATTTGTCGCGCACGCCGTTTGACGGCATGCCCGAGAGCCTGCTGTTCGGTGTTCCGGTGGCATTGTATAACAAGGCCTGGGC